>NZ_JBEZBW010000001.1:0-506507 GCF_040647305.1 Saccharothrix sp. NPDC042600
CCGCCCACACCGCCGCCACCGCCCCCGACGCCGCCGCCGAAGCCGACCACTGGGCCACCCAAGCCGCTGCCAGCGCCGCCGAAGCCGACCAGTGGGCCGCCCAGGCCGCCGCCAGCGCCGACCAGGCCACCGCCAGCGCAGCCCAAGCCCGCGCGGCCGCCGCCACCGCCACCGCAGCAGCCGCCACTACCCAACACTGGGCTGACACCGCCGATGCCTCCGCCGCCCAAGCTGGCTACGCCGCAGCCACCGCCGCCCAACACGCCGCCCAAGCCCGCCACGCCGCCACCACCGCCCAAACCGACGCCGATCACATCGGCCACGCCTACGTCGACACCCTCCTCGCCGGCTACCAAGCCGAAGCCGCCGCCGCCGGGAAACAGGCCCTCACTCAAGTTCGCACCACCCTCGCCGACAGCCGCGAAGGCGTCGACAAACTCCGCGAAGGCCTCGTCGAATCACTGGAACAACACGGCGTCACCGACGACGTCCGCGCCGACCTCGAACACGCCCTGGCCACCGTCGAACACCTGCTACGCCTGATCGACCAGGTCCGCGACGGCAGCCTCGACGACATCCGCGCTCACCTCGACGAGATCCTGGCCATCACCGCCCAGGCCTCCCGCGCCCTGCCCACCTACCCCGAGGCCATCCCCGACGACGTCCGCAACGCCGCCCCCACCGTCCGCCAACAGTGGCTCTACCAACGCTGGCAAACCCTCGCCACCACCCCCGGCAAAGCCGCCACCGCCACCCGCTTCGGCGCCGCCTACTGCACCGAATACGCCGGCCGCGACAAAGTCTGCACCGACAACCCCGAAGCCTTCGCCGAACTCGTCCTCGAAGTCGGCCTCGCCTTCTTCCCCTACGGCCGACTCGCCAAACTCATCGGCGACATTGGCTACACCGCACTCGCCGGCCGCGGCCTATTCGGCCGGGCCCTCCAGGAAACAGCCGCCAGCAACGCCCTCCTCCCCGGAATACAGCTCGGGGCAAGCACAGGCTCAGCACTCGGCCTTCTTAAGCGCACTCAGGAGGCCGCAAGCGCCTCGCAGGACGCGGGCAGGTTGATTCCCGGAGCCGTCCTTGGTGACTCTACGAAGTTGACCGGCTGGAATCCCCAAATTCTTCCCGACGAGACGGTTCGCGTAATCCGAGATGTTGAACGATTCGGCGTCGAGGCGCAAGGCGCTGGAGAACAGTTCGCCGGGCCCAGCGTGTGGAAAGAATTTGCGAATGATGGAAGAAGTGGTGGATATCGGCTACCTTCAGTCGACTCGACGGGGCGTCGCATCTCATACCGAGAGCTTGGTACGGTACAGTCAGCCTCGAACCCGAGGCCCGGTGGGGAAAGAATTGTGACCGGGTCTGATGGCTCGATATACTACACCGGAACACACTATCAGACCTTTATCGTCGTTCGGAGTGGATCGTGATCCGAGATTCCTGGTGGACCAGCGCCTCGCCTTTCGTTCATGTGATCGCACGAAACGCTCCCGCATTGTCCTTGGATAAGAACCCGCCAGCGGGGCTCAACCACGTTGTAAGGGTTGACGGGGCCCTGATGTCCGATGAAGATCAGGTTTTCGAACAGCTGTCTGACGCGTACGGGTTTCCCTCCTACTTCGGGTGGAACTGGTCGGCACTGAACGACTGCCTGGGCGACCTCAACTGGATCAAGGCCGACAGCTACCTCCTCATCTGCAACAATGCAGAACGAATCCTGAAAGCTCACGACGACGAGTGGGAGACGCTTATCTCAACCCTAATCCGAGTGTCACGGAACTGGGCTAACCCACTCGGCAAGAGGTACGCAAAAGAGGTGCCTTTCAATACTATTATGCTGTGCGAAGCGGATGTGTCCGACGTGATGACCGCGAGGGTGTCCACAGTGCTAGAGTAAATGCACGGCAAGAGTGGTAGGGGTCACCGCGATTTGTTCGATAAAAGTGATCGGTAACCGTCTTTGATTATAGAGTAAGATTGAAGGTGGTGAATCGAGAACGAGGGCAAGGAGTGGTAGTGGACGGCATGGAAACCATTACCTAGATTCATATCGGCGACCACGTCACCACCACCACCGGAACCGGCGCCAAACACTTCGTCGACATCACCCTCGACACCGACATATGTTCGATTGGCGCGCGTTGGGCCGACCTACTCGGCGATGTCGTCGGCGAAGGGCAGGGGCACGTCTGCTTCCGGGATGCCGCGGGGCGAGTCCAGGTTCTCTGACGAACCCATCTCCGTAGTCGAGGGCGCGAACCTCCTGTAGGGCGCGGAACTTGGGCTTGTCGTTGTTGATGATGATCAGTTGGAACGGCCGTTCGAACCGTCCATCGCCGATGGTGTTGCGTGTTTGGAGGGCGTCGAGGAACTTCGGGTACACCTGCCGGGCCAGCTCCCGGTCCAGCGCAGCAGCAGTTCCACGTCCTTAACCACGGGTGGACGGCTGAGCGGAACCGGCCAGTCACCGAATCGGACGAAGATTAGGTAGAGCAGCGTAACGCCACACCTCACGATCATTCCGTGGAGGTCTAGCGTGAGCGATCGTCGCAGCTCAGCATGCCAGTGCCGAGGTTTTGACACCCCACGGCGCGTTGCACCCAATCAGCACGGTGTTGATCACGCAACGAACGCCTTCTGCTGGAGCGCTATTCCACCTCATCGTCGGCCGTGGCAAAGCGCGCCGCCGCCGGGTGACAGCGGGGTACCGGTGTTGGCAGCGGGCCTGACGTCGCCGCCCTTCAATACGTCGCGGACCCATCAGCCAACGAGTCGACGTTGACCGTGCCGACCTGATCCAGTCGGCCCAGCCTCCGCCGAAACCCGAGCCCGGCCGATCTCCGCAGACGAAGCGCGTTGAGCAGGGAAGTCCGCTGCACCGGGCCGGTAGTGCCGCCCCTGTTCGGCGGGGCGTGCGCACTCTGCGGCACCTCCGGGGAAGGGACAAGCCGCGAACTACACGCGGCTTGTCCCTTCCTCCGGCGGCACCGCCGTCCGTGCGCGCCCCGCCGAACAGGGGCGGCACCACCGATCCGATCCGGTGCCGCGGGTCGAATCGGCCTCGACGGAAGCGACGCCCGCCACGACTGACCGCGCCGCAACGACGACCGAGGTCACCGGTTCCGTGCTGGAGCAAGCCAGAGAGCGATCCCGCGTCGATCACGACGCAGTGAGGATGCCTCCGGGAAACCGCAGGACATGCGGTCGACGTGAAGGCGGGCAAGCAGATCACCCCTGTACGGCCTGACGCTCGCACGGTCCACCCGCGTAGCACGACGCGCCGGACGTGCCGCTAACGCGAAGCATCGAGGGACGTCCCACCGCGAGGGTTACACGAGGCCGACGAGGCACGGCTCGCCGAGTAGCCGAGCCCGCCCCCGATCAGACACCGACCCGATCGCGCAAAAGCGGTGCCCGCAGGCCGAACGCGCCAAGGCCAAAGACTCGATGCTGCCTGCGCGCGCACCACTGACGAGGTGCCGGCCGGCGACCGGTGACCACCCCGCGACGCCACTCTCCGCACCGATTTGTCCCGCTCGAACTCGCCCCATTCACCGCGCCGAACCGCCCGCGGCGCTCGGCTAATCGCTTTCACGTCGAACACCCGGTCAACGACCTCCCACGGGACCACGCCACGTGTCCCCACCTCACCGGCACCGCAGACGCCACTCGGGCGCGACCACAGCGGTCCCCACCCCATCAGCAGGCACGCACCGACCACGGCCCGTGCAGGCCATGGCCGCACTCACCCCTGGCCCCGGCCCCAACACGAGAGGAACATCTCCATGCCCGCCCTGCCCGACTACCACTTCGACCACGCACAACGGCTCGACCACCGCTGCCAGGCACGGGCGAGCAGGACCGCCACGGTCACGAAGCCCGGCGCCGACCGGGCCACGGTCGTCCTCCGCAGGCACTCATGACCGACGTCCTGTTCACCCTGCCCGATTTCCACGACGCGGACGCCGAGTGGATGGTGTGGGGCTACGGCATGGGCGCGGAATCGACGGCCGGGCTGGTGCGCACCCTGGAAGAGCCCGAGTTCCGTCCGCCGGAACTTCGCGACGACCTGTCCAACCTCGTCGTGCTCATCGCTCAGACCGGCGACGAGTGGAGTTCTCTGATCGCCTTGGTGGAGAAGTACGTACTTCCGTTGCTGCGGGACAGGAACGTACGCCTGGTCGAGGTCGCCCGAGCCCGGCCGCAGAACGGTGGCGGCATCGTCGTGCTCCAGGACACCCGCCAACCGCACCGGCTGCACGCCGACCCCGACGAGAACGACTTCTACGCCCTGAGCGAGGAACACCGCGTCAACGGGGTCCTGCCTCAGCGCGGTGGAACCCGGAAGTGTTCGCTGAAGGCCAAGGGCCACCCGTTGGACGTGTGGCGCTCCGCAGAGATCGGTGCCACCCGCTACCTGCACGCCATCGGCTTCAACGCCCAGGAGGAAAGCCGGATCGAGGGCGACAAGGCGATCACCCTCGGCGGGCGACGGCAACCGATCTACCCGATCCACGCCGCAGGCTGGTCACGGCAGCAGTGCCTGGAGTACCTATACGCGCGCTTCGGCATCACGTGGCACAAAAGCTTGTGTCGGCAATGCTGCTTCGTCTCACGCGCCGGGTGGCCCGAGCAACGCGAGCGGTTCGTCCGGCTGCCCGAGGAGGCCGCCAAGCACGTGGTCGACGAGTTCGTCGCCATCGCCCTCAACAAAGACGCCGCGCTGTTCGGCCCCGGCAACAGCCTCGCCGACAGGCTGCGCGCCGACGGAGTCCGCGAGGTACTCGACCTCGCGCACAACCACATCAAGCACGCACGGTGGTCGCTGTACCGAGTCCGCCGCATCTACTCCGGCCCCGGCCAAGCGTGGCGTTCGGTCCACGCAGTACACCACGGCGACCGCGTGGCCATGGAGCATCTCCTGGCCGACCTCGCTCACCGCATGGAGCTCACCCTGCGAGCCGAGGACGAGCACCCCCGACTGTGGCTGGCCGAGCGACAGCCCGACACCTATCCGGCGTTGGAGGAGTTCTACGTCGCGGCACCAGCCCAGGTTCGCGACAAGGCGCGCCCCGCCTTCCTCCAGCGCTGGTCCCGGCACGCCCCGCAGTCACTGACACTGCGGGAGGCCGACGCTATCGCGAGGGTCGCCGAGCTGACCCTGCACCCCGTGCTGCTGGCCCTGTGGAACGCCGCCGTCGCCTACCCACCGTCCAACACCGACCCGGACGCCCACGCCGCCCACCTCCACCGGGCAGCCGCAGCGCTGACCGCGACCGCGCTCACGCATCCAGGCAACACCGCCTCAGCCACCGCCGAAGCACAGGCCGCGGTGCTCCGGGATCGAGCACGCCACCTGTCCACTTCCGGCAGCCGAGAAGCACGACTGAGTCCCTGCCGGGCCTTGGCTCCCGCGAACCGCATAGGCGAACCCAACCTCGCCAGGGCCGAACCGGCCCGGCGATCGACCAGAGCAACAGGCCGTGATTTCCCGGTGAGGAGTCACGGATCACGCATCGGGCCGCCGCAGGTCCGGCGCGCTGAGGCGATGGTGCGCACTCTCCCCCTACTCGCGGGCGGGATGTCCAGCCACATCACGACCGAACATCCCGCCCGCGGCGTGACGCAGGAGCGCGCCCCACCACCCCGGTGGTCACCTCATCGTCGGCCCGGTACCCGCAACACGAGCCTGCGGCCGGGGATCACCCAAGACCGCACGTAAGCAAGAGCACCGCAATGCCCACAGGAACCCCTGACCTTCCGCCGCGTGGTGCCGACTCTCGCTGTCCGCGCGGTGGACACCCCCGACCGGCACGCCGCTATCGGCAGACGCCCGGCCCGGCCGAGAAAGGCGGATGAGACCCATGCCCGACACCGCACCGACCGATGTGCCGCGACAGTTGTTCGTGGTGCCGTGCGGCCGCGCCAAACTCGACATCCCGGCACCGGCCAGGCAGCTCTACACCGGGCCGATGTTCCGGTTCTGCCTCGCCGTCGTCGAGCAGGAAGCAGCTCTCGTCACTGAAGCAGGCATCCCCGCCAGAGTGTTGATCCTGTCGGCACGTCACGGACTGCTCGATCCCGATACGCAGATCGCACCTTACGAGCAGACGATGACGGCACCGGGAGCGGTCACCGCCCGGCGGTTGGCCGATAACTCGCGGCCCTCAACGCCGATCACAACTCCGAGATCATCGCCTTCCTGCCCGCGGCATACCTGGCCCGACTCCGCAACGCCGTCGAACTGGTCCAGCGACGCCCGGCACGCCATGCACCTACGCGACGCCTACGACGCAGCGCCCGGCATCGGCCACCAGCGGCGAATCCTGAGCCAGCTGCGCCTGTCACAGGCAGCTCGACGGCCTCGGCTTCGGTGAACACCGGACCCGATGCCACCACACCGAATCATCCCCTCGGCGCGGTCCAACAGGTCACAGCGAATCAACGCCCGTGCACCGATCCCCGGGTTCACGCCGCCGAACCGACTGGCCGAAAGTCGACCAACCCTACGAAGAAGGAGCCCTTCGTGTCTCTGACCAGCACCGTTCGCAACGCCACCTTCGACCACATGCTGCACATGGTCAAGGCCCAGCACGCAGCCAAGATCGACGTGGTCGCCCCGGCCACCGCGTTGCGGGCCCGCAACGGGGCGATCGAAGTGTCCGGCGTGGAGCCCGTCGTCGACGACCACGGGGTCACCCTGGTCGACGGGCTGTACGTGCCGACCGCCGCCGCGGACGCCACCATTGCCGCCAAGCTGAACATCGGCCAGAAGTACCTGCGCCGCCTGCGCACCGAGCGGCCCGATCTGTTCGACCTCAACATTAACGGGTTGCTGCACGGCAAGTCCAAGCGCACCGCCGCCGGCGCGACCAGCGTGATCCACCCGGCCGACCCGCGGTCGTTCCTGCTGAGGCTGTTCCGCGGCCAGGACGGCGAGCCGGGAGTGCTGCGCGCCATGCTGTCGGACCGGTTCGGAATGATCGACAACCTCGACCTGCTCACCGCCGTGCTCGATGGCATCCGTCAGGCCGATGTGCAGGTCGAGATCCGTTCCTGCGACCTGACCGACTCCTCCATGCACTGCAAGGTCTACTCGCCCGCCGTCGAGCGACTGGCACCGCGCTTCCTGGCCGGCTACCGCGACCCGTTCGCCGACCCCGGCCTGGCGGCCGACCGGCAGCGCGTCACCACCGACCTGGAAGCCGGACGTCGCATCGCCGCCGCCGAGGGCCTGGGGTACGAGCGCGGGACGGAGCCGGTCGTGTTCGCCGGATTCCGGTTCTCCAACTCCGAGATCGGCGCCGGGTCGGTGACCTTCAAGCCCGAGCTGTACGTGCGGATCTGCCGCAACGGCCTCACCCTGCCCGCGCTGGCCTTCCGCAAGGTGCACCTGGGGCAGAAGATGGAGGACGGCGCGGTGAGCTGGTCGCAGGACACGATCGCCAAGCAGTTGCACGTCATCGCGGCCCAGGCCCGCGACCACGTGCGACGGTGGTTGTCGCCGGAGTTCCTCGACCAGCAGGTGGAGTTGTTGGAACAGCAGGCCGGGGCACCGGTCACCGAGCCGCACTCCACCGTGCGGGTCCTGGGCCGGGAACTCGGCTTCACCGAGACCGAACGCGACGGCGTCCTGAGGCACTTCATCGCCGGAGGCCAGCCCACCGCGGCCGGCATCGCCCACGCGATCACCAGCTACAGCCAGACCGTGGCCGACCCGATCCGCGCCGACGCACTCGACGACCTCGCACTCCGCGCGATGACCCTGGCCAAGTAAACCAACCTTGTCGGCCGCAAGCCGGCCAACTCGACCACCGGGACCGCATCGATCGCAGGGCCGGCACGGGTCGGACGGCGGCTAGGCGGAACCGCGCACCTCCCAACCGGCCGTTATGTCGGCACTGCGATCACAGGCTCGAACACCAGCACACGCCACGCGAGCCGGCTTCCGGCTCGCGTACCGACACCACGCCCACCCGAACAACACCACCACGACAGAGAGCACTTCCAGCCGTGAACACCACACCCGACTTCGATCCCCTACCCGTCACCGACGCCCCACTGCCACTCCTGCAGCGACGCGCCCTGATTCGCGAGGCGTCCACGCCAGCACCGTGGACCAGCATCAGCGAAGTGCTGCGTGCCCTGCGCGACGCCACCCCGCCCACGCCGGACTACGGCACCACGTCCTGGGAAACCGGCAGAGCACGCACGCTGAGCATGATCGGCTCCGCCACCAACCTGCGCCTGTCGCCCACTGGACACCTGCTCAGCTTCACCGCGCGGTCCACCAGCGCCACCCGGCTCGGTCGACGCCACGTCGTCCACATCACCACCGCCACGCACCTTCCCCGATTCGCCGACCTCGCCGAGGGATGCGCCGACGCTCAGCACGCGGGCTTGGACTTGTCCGACGAGGCGTTCGCCGACTACATCGACGCGCTGGAACGACTGCCCGGCACCACCGGAACACCGGTCGACTGGAGCTTGCCCCCGCAACAGGTCCTGAAGCAGGTCGCCTCCTGGCGCGATCTACTGCAGGCGACCAGCACCAGCACCGAACCGGACCTGGCCACGGGAGCGCGGGCACTGCACACCGCGGCGATGCTGCATGCGCTGGCCGCCGCCCCCGCCCGCGACGCCGCGAGCCACAGCGTCGTCACCCTCGTACGCACGCTGCTGGACGGACCGCTGCCCTGGGTGCACGGCCGCAAACCCGAACCGTTCCTGCGCTCGATCAGCGCCGCGCTCGCCGAACTCAACGGCGGTCGCAAAACCGGACGCGGTGACCAGCGCCCCACCGAAACCCGCGTCGAGGATGGCGTATCCACCGCGGTCATCGTCGAAGCGACGCTGACCGCCCTGGCAGGACGACCGTGGCGGGCCGTCCACGTGCTGCGCGACCGCGCCCGGCAACTCGACGACGCCGATGCCTGGTACAACCCCGCCGACCGCGCCGCGACGCTACGCGAGCTGGCACTGTCACTGGCCGAGCTGTTCTCACCCGCGCCGACCGAACTCCAACTTCTGCGCCGCGTCGGACCCGGCGACGTCATCGCGTTCCTGAACCAACCCACCTGGGCACCGCCGGTGCGGGTCCTGCAGGTGACCGGTCCGGTGCAGTACCTGTCGCTGGGCACGGTCGCCGGCGCCGAACGCATCGTCATCCCGGTCAACGACATCACCACGCTGCCCGTACGCGGCAGCGGGCTCCTCATGGTCGACCCGAAAGCGCGCCACATCCCGCCGATCGATCTCACGATCACCGACGGCCTCCTCGCCCCACACCTGAAGGCGGGGCACGCCGCCACCGACCTGTGGGCGATCCTGCCGCCCACCGTCGCCGGAACCCACCACGACGACATCATCGCCCAGGTTCGCGCGCTGTCACACCGTGCCGTCCACGAATTCGACAACGCCGCCCGCCCCTGACCTCCAGTTCCCACCGTGCGAACCAGTGATCCTTTGCCAACACCGCGTTCGTTCAGCGCCCTGGCCGGTTCGATCGCGGCCCACCCATCCCACGCTCGGCACGCCGAGCCGCCATACCCGGACCAAGCCCGACAAGGCGCGGTCCGACGTCACGGACACCGATGCGAAGCACAGGAAGGCAAGACCCGACTTGAATCTCGTCAGCACAGCACGTACTCCGAGAACACGCGTACGCGCTCTACCGCGACTGATGCGCGTCGCGCTCGACGCCGCACGCGACGGCCACCACGTCATCCCGCTGTGGCCACGCAGCAAAGTCCCCAAGGACAAAGGATGGGAGTCGGCCGCCACCCGCGATCCGAACCGAATCCGCGCGATCTGGCGATCGCTGCCCTACAACGTCGGCATCGCCTGCCGTCCCAGCGGGCTGTACGTACTCGACCTGGACGACTCCCACGGCCACGAACCACCCCCCGACTGGGCAGGTGCGCGACACGGCCGCGACGTCCTGGCCCGCCTGGCCGACATCGCCGGCCACCCCTACCCGGCTAACACCTACACCATACGAACCCCGAACAACGGCCTACACCTGTACTTTCGGGCGCCCGCCGAACCGGAGCTGCGCAACACAGTCGGGCGCCTCGGCTGGCGTATCGACAGCCGAGGCGCGGGCGGTTTCGTCGTCGCCGCCGGATCCGTGAACACCACCGGCATTTACCGACCAGTCAACCACTCGCCAATCGCGGCACTACCACCATGGCTGGTGCCCTTGCTATTCCCACCCGAACCACCAAGGACACCCCGCGCACCACAGAGGACACCACGCCACCCGGCCGCCTACCTCGACGCCGTCGTCGCCGGCGAGGCCGACAAGGTGCGCACCGCCCCTCCCAGGCAGCGACACCACACCCTGCTGCGTGCCGCCGGCCGACTCGGGCGATGGGTCGGCGGCGGCGAACTCGACGAGCACCACGCCCGCGCGGTGTTGCACGCCGCTGCCGCCGAGCACAACGGAGTCGACGGCTGGAGCGTGCGCGAAGCCGAAGCGACCATCAGCGACGGGCTCGCCTGGGGCAGCGCCCGACCACGCAGCCTGACCGATCACCGCTGACCCGCCGGCTGCCTCTACACAGAAACCGTGCCGGCTTTCCAATTCGATGCCACCTGCTAGCGGTAGCCGCCCGGTTGGGAGCGGGCCCGCGGTCGTGAGGTGCGCCGCACCGTACAGGACCTTGGGCAAGGCGGCACACTACGCCACACCACACACTGCCCCTGTTCCGGCGGACGCACCTCACGACTGCGGCTACCCCAACACGCGATGGGTGCAACACATTGACAAACCCGACCAGACTCGACGTCGGGTCTCAGACGAGGGCGTGGTCCACCTCTGGCCCGCCGACGCACAGCACCTCTTGCATGTCCACGCATCACGCTTATGGACTGTGGCAACGAAATCCGGGGAAGCCGTAGTCGCGATTGATCACGCATTCCGCCGCCCGCGGTTTGGATTGGCTGCCTCACACCTAAGCGGCAGTGTCTGTCGCAGCCGGCACCGGACGCGAAGGTCCGGTGCGGGTGTTGCTCGACCGCGCGGATTGTGCTGGCTCCGTCGCGCTCGGTGAGCGTACACGCGTCGATGGATATCGCACAGGTTGCGTGACTGCCCTGTTGCGCGTCGGCGGCGAATGCGTCCATGCTGACGGTGGCTGGCCTGCTTATGCCTGCATCGCGCTCGAGGGGCCTTCCGACCGACCGTATCGGACGCGACGCCGGGGCAGCCCCCGGTTAGGTCGACACCAAGCCGTCGCCGTGCGGCACGAAGTCGAATCGCTCACCCGTGACGTCGTAGGGCACGACATAGCCGTATACCCCGTCATCGTCCCACCTCGGCAGGTTTCTGGCCGCGACCCACAGCGTGGGCGATGCCTTGTCGTCCAGGAACCCGGCCTCGCCGTGGACGTTCACCGACCGGCCCCGCAACGTTGCATGGTCCACGTCGTCCACCTGTAGCGCGGCGCCCCCTACACCCGCGCGCATGACCAGTCCCCTGACCGTGGAGTCCATCACCATGATCAGGAGGCGGTTCCACACGCTTATCGGCACCGGCCGGGCCATCGGCATCGCATGGCGGGTGTAAAGGAAGTTCCCGGTCCTCGCGTTGGCCAGCACCTCCCAGCATTCTTGGAGGCTCAGCGTCCCGGGCCCGACGTCGTTCACTGCGCCCCCTCCTGGGATGAGATGACCAATGATCCTCGCCGCCTGTGGCTCCCGGTAGGTGCGAAAGACCCTGCTTCGTCGTTGCGACTGCTCCGTTCCTGGCCGTCAAGCAGATCACCGTCGGATGTGGCCACGACGTGCTATTCGCCTCGGTGAGGTGGCGTCTCCGCGTGGGGCGCGTCCGCACTGTTGACACCGCACCACGGCGACGGTGTGCACCTTCCGGGGCGGGGACAGTACCTGGAGTTCCGCCCTTCGGCCCGGACCAGATCGATGACTTGACAAGCGCAGCGGCGCGGCATGCCCGGCTGCTCGCGACCGTCACCACACCGCCGGCCGGCAGCGCGCCCGCCGTGAGGGCGGCGACCATCGGTTGCCCTCGCCCCACGTCGGGGTCATCACGACACGGGTGATCCGCCACCCGTCGCCCGCGCGCACCACGTCGAATGCGTAGGTGTCGCCCGACCTCCTCAGCGGGAGCCGAAGTCGGCCTCTTTCGGTGCGTGGCCTGGAACGAGGCCGTGCACACGGCGGTATCGCGCTCCGCAAACCCTGGTCACGCGCTTGGCCGCCGAAGTTCGAACCGTCACTGGCCACGACCAGGCGTTTCTTGCGGCGTGACCGCGATCGGCACCGGCTGAGGCACGGACGGACGCTGTAGCTGGTCGTTCGCCTGCCGGCGTTCGACGCCCTGTTCCGCCGTGTACCGGGGTTCCACCGGCTTTGTACCGCCGTTGCAACGGCCGATGTGATCGTCCTCGCTCAGGAGTCCGGAGACCTGAGGGAGGAGCGACATGGAGGAGTTCGGCACCAGGCCGCAGGGGGTCGCGGCGTGGGGGAGTCCGTCGTGACTTCCAAGGGGAGGGTGATGCGGCAGGCGGCGCTCTATGCCGCCTCGGGTGGATTGTTGACCTTGGCCTTCGGCGCGTTCGGTGCCCAGGAGGCGGAGGCCGCGCCGAAGCAGGGCAACACCACGTCACGGCCGGCTGCAGCGAAACCCAAGCCCAAGCAGGCACCCAAGAAGAAGGCCGCCCCGGCGAGGAAGGCGCCCGCGAAGGCCAAGAAGCCCGTCGCCAAGCCGAAGTCCGCGCCGAAGCCCAGGCCCACCGCCAAGCCCAGGTCCGCCGCCAAGCCGAAGCCGCCACCCAAACGGAGCCCAGCACGCAAGCCGAGGGCGGTTCCGAAACCGAAGGCCGCTTCCCCGCCGAAGGCCACGCCCAAGCCGGCACCCAAGCCCGCCGCCAAGCCGAAGCCGGCACCCAAGCCGAGGGCGGTCCCGAAGCCGCCACCGCCCAAGCCGCCGCAGGCGTCGAAGCGCAAGCCGACACCGCCTGCGCCGAACCCCTCGCGGTCGAGGGCACAGCGACCGGCGCAACCGCCCCGAGCCGTGAATCCACCGAGAGTCACACCGCCCCGGGTCGTGAAGCCGCCGAGGGTTGCGCCGCCGCGGGTTGTGAAGCCGCCGCGGATACGGTCGGTGCTCAAGCCGGCCAACACCAAGGCCGTGGTCGGCAACCCGGCCAAGCGGTCCACGGCCGCGGTTCCGCCCGCGCCACGTCCACTCGTCGTGTCGAAGCCGATCGGCGTCACCACACCGCAGGTCCCCCGGGGCGGCCCACGCGACGAGGCGGTGCGTCGGAATGCGGCCAAGGCGACGAAGTCCAAGCCGGCCACCGGCAAGCCCTTGGCGCAACGGGTGCCGTCACCGCTGGCGAACCCCAGGCCGGGCACCATGCCGCAGTCGTTGCGGTTAGCCGAGGCGGCGGCGCAAAAGGAGTCGCAGACGGCGCGTGAGTATGCGGCTCGTCGTAAGGCGATGGATGACCTTCAGCGTACGGCGGCCGGTCGTGCGGCGTATGCGGAGTCGCAGCGTCCGAGCGGGCAGAAGCCCACTGTTCGGCCTGCGCCCAAGCCGACTGTGGTCACCCACACGCCGGCCCAGCCCTCCGTCTCGCAGTCGCTGCACATGGCGGAGGCGGCGGCGCAGAAGGAGTCGCAGACCGCGCGTGAGTACGCGGCTCGCCGTAAGGCGATGGATGACCTCCAGCGTACGGCGGCCGGTCGTGCGGCGTATGCGGAGTCGCAGCGTCCGAGCGGGCAGAAGCCCACCATTCGGCCCGCGCCCAAGCCGACCGTGGTCACCCACACGCCGGCCCAGCCCGCCGTCTCGCAGTCGCTGCGCATGGCGGAGGCGGCGGCGCAGAAGGAGTCGCAGACGGCGCGTGAGTATGCGGCTCGCCGCAAGGCGATGGAAGACCTCCAGCGCACCGCGGCCGGCCGTGCCGCGTACGCGGAGTCGCAGCGTGGTGGGGCGCCGGGAACGGCCGCGCGGAAGGCCAAGCGTGACCTGGAGATGCAGATCGCCCAGGGCATGGTGGACTACCACGACGCCATCGCGGGACGTCCGGTCGGCCAGCGCGACGCCCAGATCGTGGAGAAGGTCGACGACAAGCACACGCGGGTCACCAACGCGCGCACCGGCCAGTCGGCGGTGCTCGACATGCCGCTCAGCGGCTACCTGCACCCGACGTCCAAGTCGGTCGAGGCCGACATGAACACGGTCGTCAACGGCGAACCCGTCACGCAGCGCCAGACGCTGAAGGTCGAGGACTGGCGCAAGCCCCGCGATCCCCGCCACGCCGGCGTCTCGATCGGCGAGACCGCCGACGGTCGGACGGTCGCGGTGTCGCAGGGCAACCTCGCTCCGCAGGTGAAGGACCAGTTGCGGGACAGCTGGATGCTCGGACCGGAGCACGGTAAGTCCACTTCGGACGGTCGCACGGTCACGGTCTTCCAGCGCAAGCAGCAGATCGAGCACAACACCGAGGACCTCGGCAAGCAGTGGGGCGAGTCGGTCAAGGACGGGAAGCTGCGGCCCGGTGAACTGGGTCAGGCCGTCGCCGGATCGGCCGCCCTGGCCTCGGACTTCGCCCTGGGCATGGGCGGGACCAACGTCTACGGCACCGGCAAGGACTGCCTGGGCAGCGGCAAGAACTGCGGCGACTTCGCCGCCGAGGCCGGGCTCATGGCGGTCGGCGCCACACCCCTCAAGGGCGTGAACCTGGCGCGCCCCGCCGTCTCCGCCGCGACCCGGGGCGGGTCGGCCGCCGTCCGTGCCGAGAGGGCCGCGGAGAAGGCCGCCGAGAACGCTTCCCGGACGCGTCGGTCGTCAGCACCGCGGGACCGGAAGCAGACCGAAACACCGTCCCGCCCGTCGCCGACCCCCGAGAACCCGCGCACCTCACCGACCCGCGAGAACCCGCAGCGCACCTCACCCGACCGCCCGGTCGCGGAACCCCTGCGCGCGTCACCCGACGCGCCGAGGACGTCCCCGAACCGCGACCCACTGCAGACACCACGGGCCACCCCGCGCACCCCGTCACGGAACGCCGCCCCGGACAACGCGCCCAACCGCCCGAGTCCCAGGGCCTCGAAGGATCCCGTGAAGCCGCTCGATGTCGGGACGTACGCGGATCTCAAGAAACGCGAGCGGGTCGGCGACGGGCTGGAGCACGACCACATCCCGTCCTCGGCCGCGCTCAAGAAGGCCAGGGAGAAGCAACTCAACCGCAAACTGACCAAGGAGGAGGCTCGGGAGATCCACCGGCAGGGGGTCGCGATCGAGGTGCCGAAAGAGGTGCACGCCAGAAGTGAGACGTTCCGCGGTAGGAACACGCCGGAGCGGATCGAGATCGACGCGTCGGATCTCACCGCGGCGGCGGAGAGGGACTATGCTGCGGCCCGCAGGAACCTCATCGATCACGGCTACTCGCCCGAGTTCATCGAAGCGGCCATTGACCTGATGCGCCAGCTGAATCGGAGGAGAGGGATATGACCACGATCACCGGTGAGATGGCCGTGATGTTGGACGTGCTGGGGAACCGCCAGGGCGACGATCGCATCCTCGACGCGATCGCCCTCGTGGGCCCCCGGATGGAGGTCGAGGAGTTCGATTTCGACGGCGAGAAGTCGACGTACTTCACCTTCAAGCCGGCCGGAACGGAGTTGCTCTTCGAAGACGACGTCCTGGTTTCGATCATGGTGCGCACGCAGCGAGACGACCAGGACGAAACCTACGGTGTCTACCCGCGGCCGAGCGCGCTCGTGGAGGGATTGTCGCCCACTGCCACCCGAGCTGAAGTCGCGGCATTCCTGGGTCGTCCGGAACGCGTCGGACCGAATTTCGACCGGTACGAGGTCAACGAACGTTACCTGTACTTCGAATTCGATCCGGACGGCCGGGTGACCAGGCTTTCCGCACTGCTCGAACCGGTCTGAACGGGCAGGGTTGCGTGAAGACCGGCCACGGGCACCCCGTGGCCGGTCTCGATCGGACCACGTCGTGTCCCCTGACTGCCGACTCGCTCGCGGCCCTACGCCGGGCCTGACTTCGGTGTTGTCGCCGCTCGCCGGATCAGCAGGATCGCGGCTCCCACGGCGATGACGACGACGCCGTTGCCGAACGCCCACAGCACCGCGTGGTCGTGTACCAGGTCGCGGGTTGCGGTCGGGTCGCGGAAGACCGGGTTGATCTGCGTGATCAGCACGATCTTCAGCGCGATCGACACCGCGAGGCACGCGAGCGCGGGTCGTGGCGCGCGCGTGACGACGGCCAGCAGAACCGCGAGCGGTCCCCACGGCAGGTAGTAGTAGACCGGGCTGCCCGCCTCGAACACGCCGACGACCGAGCCCGGCCGTGGGTCGGCCAGCAGTTGCGGGGTTCCACACGAGCTGTTCGTAGAGGTTGCCGAAGAACCACATGCTCAGCAGCGGCACAACGAGCTTGGCGGCGCGTGTCGTCGAAGGATCGTGGCGCAGGACGGATCACCCCCAGGGTCGGACGCCGCTGTCACCCGCGGCGCTTGGCGAGTGCGTGCAGGTACGGATTTTCCCGGGCGCGGGGTTGGGTGGTGAAGATCAGGGCGACGCCGTGACCGATAGCCGCCGGCAGCGCCACCTCCTGGTCGCCGCAGGGAAGTGGCCCGGGTGCTGGTGCCGCCGTCCGAGACCCTCGCTTGGCGGGAGGGTGTGGAGGTGGTCGTCGGGGACGTGGCGCGGCAGACGGTTTTGGTGCCGGTGTTCGCCGGCGTTCGGCTGCTGGGTCGGCCGCTACGGGGGATACGCCGAATGGCTGGCCGACAACGTCGACCTCCTCCGCCGGTGATCGACGGATTGTCTCTGGATTGCGGGTGGCGAGCAGTTCATGCAACCGGCTCGCCACCTGCCCTCAACCCTTGACCAGAGCCGTCGCCGATGTGGCCGGGAGGCTGTTCGGCAGGGCCGACCCGGTCGCGCCCACGAACCCGTACGTGTCCCCGGTCAGCTCGTAGACACCCTGATCGCCTGTGATCATGAACCGCGTGGGATCACCGGTCATGGACGGCTTGAGGAACAGCAGGTACTGGCGCTGTTCCGCGAGCCGCTGTGACGAGTTCGGCGAGGCGACGTCCGGGCCGCCCAGCTGGGAGACCGTGAAGGTCGCCGGTGGTGCCGCGCCCGCGATGACGTCGTTCAGGCTGACCTGGGTCAACGTGAACGGGATGTCGTTGACGCGCTCGACCTCTGCTCGGCCCGCGGTGGCCCGGACGACGGTCGTGCTTTCCGCACGCAGTTCCGCGAACGTCGTGAAGTACGCGTCCAGCAACGCGGCTGCCAGTGGCTCGATGCCCGCTTTCCGGGTGGGCAGCCTGCGGTTCTGGGACAGCCGGACCCGGTGGGCGAACCTTCACCCACAGCCGGACACCTACGACTGGACCGTCCTCGACCGGCTCGTCGTAGCCGCCCAGCAGGCGGGTATCCCGGCGACCTTGGTCCTCGGCGGGACGCCGGGCTGGGCGGCTCCGAACGGACCGAAGGCGCCCTACGACGACGGATCACGCTCCGCGCCACCCGACGACCTCGCAGGTGGGACCAGTTCGTCGGTACGCTCGCCGCCCGGTACCGGGGCCGCATCGAAGCGTACGAGGTGTGGGTCCACGCCAACGATCCCCGCTACTACTCGGGCTCGGTCGAAACACTGGTGGAGTTGACGTCGCGAGCCGGCAGGGCCGTCAAGGCCGTCGATCCGGAGGCCGTCGTGGTCTGCCCCTCGGTGGCGCGGCTGTGGACGGCCGAAGGGCGCGGGTTCCTCCGGCGGTTCGCCGAGCTGCGCGCTTACGACCACTGCGACGTCGCGGGCGTCAACCTGCACCAGCGGCAGGCGTCCGATCCGCCGGAGACCATGATCGAACTGTTGCAGCAGACCTGTGACGCACCGCACGACGCCGGTGTGCACCCGCCCCTGTGGAACACCGGTGTCACCTACGAGTACGCCCGGGAGGAACGTCTGGACGAGCAACGGGCGGTCGACTACGCGACACGGTTCTACCTCGTCGCGATCTACGGCACCGACGTCAGTCTCCAACGCACCTACTCCTACAACTGGGGAGGCGCCCGGCTGCCCATCGCGTTGCAGGCCGTCGGCGGGCCACCAACCCGTGCCGCCCTGGCGGTGGAGGAGTTGCAACGCTGGCTGTTCCGCACCACCACCCGCTCCTGCGGCCACGGCCTGACGGGCAACCTGCCGGGCAACGTTTGGCAGTGCGAGTTCACCACTGCGGACCGCCGCCTACTGGTCCGCTGCACGCTCGACGGTGCCGCCACGACCACCGCCGCCAAGGACGCCGAGGAACTGCGACGTCTCGACGGCACCCGCAGCCCACTGCACCCCGGCGACACCGTCACCGTCTCCGAAACCCCGATCCTCATCGTCCACCGCAAGCCATGACTAGCGTCGCGATGACCGGTGGATCGAGCGCCCCCGGTTCTCGGCACCCGGCCACTCCATCCGCGGCTACGGGACGGCGTCTCGCGGAACCCAGCGCAGCGACCCGTCGCGTGCGGCCAGCACGAGGCTGCCGCCTCGTCGAACTGCGCGTCGTCGATCGCGGGGTAGCGCGCGAGACCCCTCCCGGTCAGGTTGTGGACGGTGGTCGTGGCGGCGTCCAGCAGCACGACGCGTGAGTCGCCGACGTCGGCGCGCACGCGGGTCTCGCCATCGAGGTGCCGGATCGTGAGCACGTTCGGATAGCTGACGGCAACCGGGTCCGAGCTCGACCAGATCACGCTCGAAGTGATCGTCGGCGGGCGACGATGACGAGGTTCGGGGCAGGATGCGGTGCGGGATTTCGTTTCACCGCAATAATGCGGGCCGTCGGTAGTCCGTCTCCGTGATCGACAGAACGGTCATGTGCTGTGCTACAAATCTGCACCGGCAGATCATTCTCGCGCAATCTTGGCGATGCGCGGCGAGTGTCGGTGGTCCACGGTGCGCAAACTTGGAAGTGGAGGGGGATTCGTATTCCATCCCGACAGGAAGGTTGTCCCGTGCCCGTCGTGGACACGACGTCCCGAGGTGCCCGACGTGATCGATTACTCGAACGCTCGGGCGCTCCGTCAGTTCTTCTGTGGCGGCCTGTCTCGTGGTTCGCCTCGGAGAGGGGGTTGTCTTGACCAGTTCGACCAGTGTTGTGTTGGCCGAGCGTCTTTTCGTGCTGCAGGAGCGGTGGGGGTGGGAGTACGTGCCGCCGGCGCCGGTGTCGCCCAGCCCCGAGGCTGATCGGATGCCGGTGTGGTACGAGCCGCCGGCGCCGGACGTGGGCGTGTTGCGGCAGAAGGTGGCGGTCGCGAAGGCGAAGCTGCCCAAGCGGTTGGCGATCACCGTGGTGGCGTGGATCGTGCTCTCGGTGGGCTCGACCACCTTGGGGTTCGTCGCGTTGGCGGCCGGGATCGCGGCGTTCGTGGTCCTCCCGATCCTCGTGCCCAACTCACAGATCAAGTCCGCCTTGGCGCAGGCGAGGACCGAGCGTGAGGCGCGGTACAACCAGTTCCTCCAAGCCCATCAGGACTGGCAGTCCCGGATCACCGCGCACGACCAGGCGGAGTGGGCGCGCCAGTCCGCCGCGATGCTGTGGCACCCCTTGCGGTTGGGGTCGGGGCCGAGCCGGGTGGATGTGTTCGGCGGCACCGCGGAGGGGTGGACGAGCCTGTTGGCCACGCTGGGGTGCTCGCTGGTGCAGTCCGGGGCGAGGCTGACGGTGGTCGACTTCAGCGAGCAGTACGTGGCCAGCGCCCTGGCCGGGCTGCTGTACGAGCGCGGCCACCGGGTCGTCCAGACGGAGTTGCCGCTGCACGCAGACCGCTACAGCGTGTTGGCCGGGTTGGAGTCCGACGAGGTGGCCGACGTGCTGGCCCAGGCCGTGCACACCATGCGGCGTCCCGGAGACCACGTCGACCTGCGCGCGCTGGACACCGACCTGCTGGAGACGGTGTTGCGCCGGCTGGAGGGGACTCCCACCTTCCGCAGGATCGTCGCCGGACTGGAAGTGCTGCGCCGCACCTACGACATCGGCGCCGACGAGACGCTGAGCACCGAGGAGATCACCCGCCTGACCTCCGCCGTGGACACGATCGGCCAAGGCGACCGGGTGCAGCAGGAGTTGCAGTTCCTGGCCAGCTCGCTCGGTCTGCTCGCCAAGGACGAGGTCGCCGGACCGGATGCCGAGCCGCTGGGCGGGTTGTGGAACTCCGAGGGGCTGACGGTCGTCGCGACCGCCCACGCGCAGACCCGGCGCAAGGACTTCCTGGACCGCGTCGTGTTCCACCGCTTGCTGCACGACGTGCGTGATCAGCGCGACGGCGGGGACAACGTGCTGTTCGTGATCGGCGCCGACGGGATCGGGCTGGAGGGCCTGGAGTCGTTGGCCAAGCACTGCCGCCGCGCCGGCCTGCGGCTGATCCTGCTGCTGGAACGGCTGCGCGGCGACCTCAAGGAACTGCTGGGCAGCTCCGACAGCGCCGCCATCCTCATGCGGCTGGGCAACGCCCAGGACGCTGCGGCGGCTGCAGAGTTCATCGGCCGCGGTCACAAGTTCGTCCTCAGCCAGATCACCACGCAGACCGGCACCGCGATCGGCAAGGGCACCGCCGCGACCGAGGGCACCACCGAGACCACGAGTGAAACGGTCGGCTTCTCCACCACCAAGGGCCGGTCCTGGAACAGGGACGTGGCGCACTGGTTCGCCGACACGGTCGGGGGCTCCAACAGCACCACCCGGTCGACGTCGTTCACCGAATCACTGGCGCGCAACTGGTCGACCACGGCGACCGAGTCGACCACCGAGTCGGTCAACCACGGCAGCACCCGGCAACGCGTCTACGAGTTCGCCGTCGAGCCCACGACGATCCAGTCGCTGCCCACCACGGCGTTCGTCCTGGTGGAGAACCCGCCGTCGGGTCGGCGCGTGGTGATCGGCGACTGCAACCCCGGCATCACGCTGCTCGAACGCGTGGCGCTGTCCCCGAGGAGCTGACGTGACGGGGCTCCTGGACGGGTTCGCTTGGCACCGGGTGCTGTCCGCGCCGGCACCGCCGGAGGACCCGGCGGTGCCGGACCCGCTGCCGGCACAGTTGTTCGCGGCGTTGTCCGGGGCGCACGCCGAACTGGTCGACGAAGGTGGTGCGGCGATCGCCGTGGCATGGTGCCGGGTCCCCGGTGACCCGCGGTCGCGCTTCCTCGTCGGCGGCCGACCGTACTTCCCGCCCGCCGGCAAGGGAGCCGGCCCGCTGCTGTACCCGCCCGGCGCTACCGGTGAGAGCGCCGAGGTGGACGTGGCGGACTTCCCCCACTGGATCAGGTGCCCGGGACGGGTGGACCCGTTGTGGACCGCGGACGACAGCGGCGCCAGAGGGGGTTTCGACGACTACGTCTCCCATTTGCGCGACCCGTTCGCCTGGCTGGTGGTGGCCGAACCGCTGCCCGCGTCGACCGTGGACCGCGAGCTGCTCCACCTGTCGAATTCGATCCCGCGCATGCGGCAGAAGGAGAACTCCGAGGCGGACAGGGTCGCGCTCCAACGGGCCCAAGCGCGCTACCGCGAGCTGAGCCGCGCGCGGGTCGGCGGCATGTGGAACGTCCACGTGCTCGTCGGCGGCGTGACGGAGGTCGGCGCACGCCGGGCCGCCGCGCTGCTGTGCGGGGCCAGCGAACTCGACGAGCTGCCCTACGCCCTGGTGCCGTGAGCCGCTGTGGGGTCCTTCGACGCGATCGCCGCGCCGTTGGTCGGTGACGCGGACGCACCGCGCTCGCCCTTCGCCGCCGGCGCCGAACTGCTGGCCGCGGTGGCCCGGCCGCCGCGCAAGGAGCTGCCCGGAATCCGGTTGGTGGAACCGGCGAGGTTCGACGTGACGCCCGAGCGCGACGGCCCGATCCGGCTGGGTGCGGTGCTCGACGACGCCGACCAGCCCAACGGATCCTTCGGCGTGGAACCCGCCACGCTCAACCGGCACACCTTCGTGGCGGGCGCGACCGGCGGCGGCAAGTCCCAAACCGTGCGCCACCTGCTCGAACAGCTCCACCACGCGGGCGTGCCCTGGCTGGTGGTCGAGCCGGCGAAAGCGGAGTACGCCGCGATGGCGGGCCGTCTGGGCGGTGACCGGATCGTCGTCATCCGCCCGGGCAGTCCGGACGAACCCCCGGTGGGGCTCAACCCGTTGGAACCGGAGCCGGGCTTCCCGATCCAGACCCACATCGACCTGGTGCGCGCGTTGTTCCTGGCCGCGTTCGAGGCCGACGAGCCCTTTCCCCAGGTTCTCAGCCATGCATTGACCCGCTGCTACACCGACCTCGGGTGGGACCCGGTCCTCGGCGACTCCCGGTTGCCCGGGATCACCCCTCGGTACCCGACCCTGGCCGACCTGCAGCGCACCGCGATGGAGGTCGTCGAGGGCATCGGTTACGGTCGGGAGGTCACCGACAACGTGCGGGGCTTCATCGACGTCCGGCTCAGCGCCCTACGCCTGGGCACGCCGGGCCGGTTCTTCGAGGGCGGGCACCCGCTCGACGTGGCGGAGCTGTTGCGACGCAACGTCGTCCTGGAGATCGAGGACGTCGGCAACGACCAGGACAAGGCCTTCTTCATCGGCGCGGTGCTCATCCGCCTGCACCAACACCTACGGACCAGACGTGCCGCCGGCGCTGTGACGCTGCGGCACGTCACCGTGATCGAGGAAGCCCATCGGCTGCTCAAACGCACCGAGGAGGGCTCACCGGCCGCCCACGCCGTGGACCTGTTCACCGCGCTGCTGGCCGAGATCCGTTCCTACGGCGAGGGAATCGTCATCGCCGAACAGATCCCCGCCAAGATCGTTCCCGATGTCGTCAAGAACACCGCGCTCAAGATCGTCCACCGGCTGCCGGCGCAGGACGACCGCGACACGGTCGGCGCGACGATGAACCTCGACGAGAGGCAGTCCCGCCACATCGTGTCCCTGCCGCCGGGACGCGCGGTGGTCTTCGCCGACGGCATGGACCGGCCGATCCGAGTGGCGGTGCCGTTGGGGGAGGACCGGGAGTCGGCCGGCGCCCGTGCCGCACCTCCGGTCCGGGGAAGCCGCGACGTCGCCTGCGGGCCTTCGTGCCGCCGGCGCGTCTGCACGTTGCGGGAGCTGGGTGGGGCCGGTCGGCTGGCGGACACGCCACGACTGGTGCTGTGGATCGAACTGCTGACCATCGCGCATCTCGTCGGCAGGCCCGCACCCCGCCCGGAGCCCGAATGGCTGGAGGAACTCCGCACCATCGACCGCAGGACGTTGGAGTGCGCGATCGCACACCGCGTACGCGCGTCCGTGGACACGAGGTACACCGGACTCACGCCGTACTACCAACCCGAAACGCTCACCGCGCACCTGGCCGACATGGCGCTCGCCGCGGTCGACGGCGGCTCACCCTGCGACGGGTCGGAGGTCGGCTGGCAGGCCGGGCGCCACCGCTGGGGTGACGTGGTGCGGGCGCTCAGAGCGGTCGACCTGCCGACACCGCACCCGGACACCGCCGCGTGGGCCGCCCGCGGCCTGCGGTTGACGGGCGCGACGACATCGGCCCAGTTGACCCAACTGCGGACACATCCCGACATGTGGCGGCCGTCCCGTTCCGTGATCACGGGCTCCCGCGTCTACGAGCCCGCGATGGCCGCACTCAGCCAGTCGCGGGTCCCCGCCACCAGCTTCCTGGAGGCGACGGCCTTCCTGAACCTCGGCACCACGTGGCCCCTGGCGGCGCTCGACCTCAAGGCGGAATCACCATGAGCGTCGACACCCGTCCCGTCGAGGGATCAGATCTCCCGCCACCGCCACCGGTCGAGGAGCCACCGTCGTCGGTGACGGACGCCGAGCGCATGGAGGACGACGAGCAACCGCTGGCGGGATCGGAGCAGCTCGAACCAGAAGGGTCTGAGGAGCTCGACGGCACCTCCGAGCCGGCGTATTCGCCGACGACCAGCGATGCCGACGCGCTCATCGACGAAGAGCAGTCGTCAGAGTCGGATGAGCCCGACAGCGTGGACGAGCCCGACAGCGTGGACGAGCCCCGAGCGGAACCCGAGATCGAGGCGAACGACCCCGAACAGCCCGATGGCGAAACAGACACCACGGCGGACGCCGACACGGAGCCGGACGCCAGCGCGACGCCGCGCGCCGACGGAATGCGGGAACGACGTCCGGACAAGATCCCCGATGGGGCGTGGAACCGGATCTGCGACGGTGTCGCGTTCAACGAGACCAGGGAACCGCACTACACCGAGCGCGGCGGCGGCAATGAGATCACTTTGACCAACGGCAAGCGCCTCGACTCCTACGTGCCGGGGGAGGACATCGTCTCCCGGAAACACAGCCAACTCGCCGACGTCAAAGAGAGCACCGCGAACTCCTACCTGACAGAGGTGAAGAACAAGTACAACCCCGAGCAGACGATTGCCGACACGCCGCGCAACCGGGAACAGTTACCCGACCAGATCGGTAAGAAGCTCAACGGCGACCTCGTTCTGGAGGTGCCCTTCCAGAGCCGGCCGATACCGCAGTCGGTGCTCGACAAGGCCGATGATCTCGGAATCGTGATTCGCGACGAACATGGTAAGGTCCACTAGGTCTGGCCGACCGGAAAGGTGTAGACGTGGAATCCAGCTATTGCGAGCGGTGGAACTTCCGGCGGGTTCGCCCGGTGGAAGAGCTGACCGTGGAGGAAGCCCGCGAACGGGACGAGCGGGGCACGCTCTACACCGCCGTCGTCGGCGATCGGAACGCACCGGATGCGCTGGTCGAGGTGGTGCGGCCGAACTACTTCGGCGTGTACTTCCCGGACCACCTGGGCAGGCAGTGGCAGAAGTTCACCTTCCGCCGCGTCGACGACGACCGGCTCTTCCTTGAATCCATCATCCGCTGGCAGTACGGTGACGACGAAGCCCGCCTTCTCAGCCAAGCCGAACTCATCGAGGAAATCGACTACCGCGAAGACGGCGCCGTCCACCGGCAGGTTCGCGACAAAAAGGCTCAGGAAAAGCAGGACACCGACTACCGGGACGTGGCGCTCGACATCAACTGGGAGCCCGTGCCGGAATTCGGGAACTGGGCATCAATCACCCGCTTCGAGCGCAGCGCGCCAGTGGAGTGACATGCGCCGAGCTCATGGGCGGCCATATCGCCCACCGTGTGCGCCGGGACTACGACGGAATCCAAGGGCGAGTTCGTGGGCACGTGGCACTCGCCACTGCGACGCGGCCGAGTAGGGGTTCTCGCCGTCGGTGACCGTGCTGCCTCCGCGATGGTGGGGTTCGGCGAGGACGGGGGCGGTGGTCGCGGTGGGGCCTTCCCCGGTGGCTGTGGGTTGAAAGAGCCGAGGAAGGAAGAGGACGCGCCTCTGGCATGGGGGCGGGGGTGTCTGCGGATGTTGGGTTGACCGTCGCCGAGGACGAGGTCGTGCTTCGCATTCGGGATGAGGTCTTCCGGCACGTCCGCACCGGGTGGACGACCGCCTCCGAAAGTTAGCTCGCGGTCGTGGCCGTCGGTCGGGGTGGCGGGAGAGCTGGGTGTGTTGCTCGGCAAGGTGTTCCTCTCGGGAGCGGCGGTGTCGCGGTGGGCGGGAGCTGGTCCGGGCTGGTCCGGTGGCGTTGGCGGTCGAGGCCCTCGGTGAGGCGCTCGCCGAGTTGCCCAGGTAGGCCAAGGCGCTGGCGACGGCGGCGCGCTTGGCGTTGAACGTCGCCGGCCGCCGGTGCCTCTACGCGGTACAGATGTTGGTGTGCAGCCGTTCGCGGGCCAGGCCAGGCCGACCCACGTCCGGGATGCCGGGCGACCACATCCCTGCGTTCCGCGGTGTGTTCGCCCAGGCACGGTCGCCGGCACTCGACGCACGCTGGAACTTTCTCCGCAGGATTCGTGCCATGGTCTCGATCCCTGCCCGGTCGGGACGCGGTAGTCCGAAGTGGACGCACTATGCGGTCCGGTGTCCGCGTCGAGCGTCGACCGTGGACGGGCAACGAACGCCTCGACACCGCAAACCGCGGGTGTGACCTCGAACCCACGACCGTTTTCTAGGTCATGTGACGGATGTGCTGTTACTCCGCTCGGGCAAGTGTGGGGCGGTTCATGCGGTCCGGCCCGTCTATGTCAAGACGGTTCGTGGTGCCGCGTCGTGTCTTGCGAGGCCTGGTCGGTGTGATCGGGTCCAGTCGCTGTGTCGAGGTGTCGTTGTGCGGTTGGTGCGTGGTGTGTCACGGTGTGGTCGGTCTCGCGTCGCTGTGCGGCGGGTTGGCGGTGATGCGGGGCGCAGCCTCCGCCGTACCCCGGTCGCGGATGGAGCCGTCGTCGGTGTCCGGGTCGCCCCGGCCGCGTCCAGTGCCGCGGCGGGACATCCGGCTGATCTCCGGTGACGGGCGGATCGTGCTCGTGGACTGTGGCGGGCCCGGGGTTGATCGAGGTCCGCCGGTCGGGGGCGCGCAGGGACACCGACCCTGATCGCGGGCACTACTGCTTCCGTGCGGCCGTCGGGTCGGGGCGGTTGGTGTTCGAGTCCCGGACACCTTCCAGATCCGGGGCGACGTGGACGCCACGGTGCGGGTGGACGGGGCGACCAGCAAGGTCGACGTAGACAGCGGCCGGTGGACCGGCGTGGGTCGCGGCGTCGGCGCGAATTCCGCCGTTCTGTTGGAACTGCGTACCAGCTGACCCGTACATCCGTCGCCGATGCGGTGCGCCCGTCGGTGATGCCGCCACCGGGCGCCGCACAGGCCGGGATTCCCACCTTGCCGCTCGAATGAAAGACGAACTACAACGTATGCGACCGGGCCAATTCCGGAAAAGTAAAGCGGATCGGCGAGGTTGACAGCTTCGAAGAAGGCGTGCTGTGGGAACTGAAATCGGCAACTCGGGCCCTAGGTCCGGCTGAATGGGTTAAGGGAAAGGGGTGATTGCCAAAATCGACATGTACCCAAAGCTACGCCCATACCTCCCCGGAGAGCACGCCGACACTCCCATCGGCATCAGATTCACCGAAGCTAGAATGCGGCCCCAACTTCGGTCGGCACTAACTAAAGCCGTCGAAGTCCGCCGGAAGCTGCACCCGGACGTCTCGAATAGGAACCGTTTGGGCATGGAGAATGGAAGGAAGTGGCTACCGAAATGACACTGAACGTGCATGCCTACATTGCCTACGAAGACGGGAGGATGGCAATCCTAGATCCCCTGGAGGTGGGGCGCGATCTAGCGGGTCCTGAGCAGTGGCGGACGTTGGTGTGGGGTTCACCCGAAGTCCGCACGCTGGGCACGCGGTTCTTCCCCCGTCTCGACGGCGAAGACCTGTACGTCTGCCACGAAGAACTAGAAGCTTTTCGTCAGGAATGCCACCTGCTGCTCGAAAATATCCATACCGTGGCACCCCCTGACAACCCCAAGGACTCCCGTCTGAATCATGAGTACTATGTGGTTGAAGTCACGGAGCGCTTGACCTACATCCTCGAGGCGATTGAGCGGGCCGAACAACTCGAGCGGGGCGCCGTCGTGATCTGGTGATTCTTCGGGCCCAGGCAGGTCGAGCGGCTCCCGCGCGACGGCGGCGACTACGGGGGCAAGGGTGACAAGACCGCATCGCGGTCGAACTCGTGCTTAACACCGGCGGCCTCGAAGTCGGGCCGCTACCGACGCCGCCCTCTCCGACTGTTTATTTCTATCCGGCCCCTGGGCCAGCGTCCGGCAGTTCCTGTGCGTCGGACGCTACCAGGCCGCCAGGCACGACGCCGAGACCGCCCACCACGTCGCCTAAGCCCGCCACGCTGGCACCACCGCCGAAACCGACGCCTAAGCCGTCAAAGCCGCCTACGCGGAGACAAGATACCGGAGGTATACCGTCTCAGCGACGGAACGGTAATGCTATGGAGGGTGACTTCCAAATCCGGCGATGAAACGACAGGCATCGCCCCTCTGGTCGGAAAACGTTCGAAGGTGCATCTGCACAGATGAATCTTCGACCAAGGGCTGGGTGATCAGTGTGCACGACCGCGACTCGAAGCGGGCGTTGGGGCGGTTATCCGGGGTCCGGCGTGAGTTCCACGGTGTCTGTCGCGTCGGGCGGACGGGTTGTTCGAGGTGGGCAATGCCGTGCTGTGTGCCAGCGGGCCGGTGCGGACGCTGGTCGCGTTGTCGTGGGCGCCGGAGCACCGGCGCGGGCACGGCGGGCTGTACGACGCGGTCAACCACGGCCGCGTCGATCTCGACCGGCTGCGGAACACGCTGGTAGGGCTGCCGTTGCCGCGGACGGCCGCCTGGTGCTGGCGGTGGACGTGTCGCCGTGGCTTCGGCCCGACGGCGACACCTGCCAGGACCAGTCGTTCTGCCACACCTACGGCAGCGGCAAGGACGAACACCGCATGATCCCCGGCTGGCCCTACTCGTTCGTGGCCGCTCTGGAGACCGGCACGTCGTGGACGGCGCTGTTGGACGTGGTGCGGCTGCCACCGGGTGCGGACGTCGCCGCAGTGACCGCCGCCCAGCTCTGTGCTCGACGCCGGCTATGACGCGCCCCGCCTCGCCTGGCTGCTGCGCGATCTGCCGGCGCAGGTCCTGGGTCGGATGCGGTCGGATCGGGTGATGCGCCGCCGACCCCGCCCAGGTGCTACAACCCGGTCCGCGGACGCCCGTCCAAGCACGGGGCGCGTTCGTCTTCGGCGACTCCGCCACCTGCGCGGGCCTGGAACCGGCTGCACCCACGCCTGACCAGCCGCGCTGCCTGGGCCGGCCGTGACGGCCGCTGCCGGTCATCGAGGGCACCGTGATCTGGCTGACGGTCGGAGCACCTGCCCTCCGGCGGGGTGGACAAGCCGGTCTGGTTGTGGTGGTCGCGCGTTGACGCCACCCCGCCCGAAGTCGGCCGCGCCTGGCAGGCGTTCCTGCGCAGATTCGACATCGAGCACAGGGTTTCGCCTGCTCAAGCAGACACTCGGCTGGACCAGGCCCCGACTGCACCGAAACCCACCCGTCCGGGACCGGGACGACCCTCCGGATCGAAGACCCGCGCAACTGCGCAACGGTTCGACGTCGGACGCATTCCCGCCACAGGCGAGGCTTACAACCGGCCAACCCACGACCAGAAGGGCACCAGACCCCGCCGAACCGGTTGAAAGACAAGCTGAGTGCCTGTTCTCGAACCCGGACGGCGGCCTGTGGCCGGCCCGGGTGTCGGGCCGGCCACAGGCCGGGGGAGAGAGGGGTCAGCCGGTGATGTTCTTGAGTCGGCGGGGCTTGTAGTCGTCGGTCTTGAGGCCGTAGGAGAGCTTGCGGTAGGTGGTGCCGTACGTGCCGCGCTGTTCGTAGGCCCAGTACTGGGTGCGGGCGGCGTTGGCCCACTTCTCGAAGATCACCACGTGCCGGAAGTCGGGGCCGGGCCGGTCGTCCTTGTCGATGAACAGGTCGCCGGGTCGCATGTCCCGCACCGCGATGGGCACGGTGTGGGCGTTGAACAGGCCGACGGTGTTGGGTCCGGGCTTGGGCAGCTTGGCGGCCATCGACACGTATCCCGAGCAGTCCTGCCGGTAGCCGTCCTTCCAGTTCTTCTTCATGCTGTAGGGCACCGGCTTGCCGTTGTTGGCCGTCAGCCAGCCCCGGGCACGGGCCAGCATCTCCGACCGGGTGACCTTGACCGCCGCGGTGCCCAGCTTCTCCGCCTGGACCTGGGCGATCTGCGTGGACGCGCCGGGGGGACCGGCGATGCCCGCCTGTGCCGGCGCCGCCATCAGCGTCAGCCCGATCATGATGCCCGCCGCGGCGAGCCCGTGCCGGCGCAGCCGGCTGCTCCATTCGCTCATTGCGCTCCTCCACCTTCCGCTCGAACGGGGAAGCGACCCGGTCCCGTCGAGGGGCCGGTCGCGGGGATCGCACCGTCAGCGGTGGCGTCCCGTGTCCAAACCCTGACCGGTCGCGTTGATGCGGCATTGACGCCGTGTTGACCGCGCGCTGTAGCCGCGGCCGGATCGCGGCGTTGTCCCGGTGTGGGCCGGCGGTGTGGCGGGGTGTGGGCCGGATGGGGGTTACCGGCGGGTTGTCCGGCCGCCGCGGGCTGGGCCGACGGCAGGCTCGGGCGGGGGCTTGGGAGGCGGACACGGGTCGGCGGGGGACGCGGTGCCGGAGGGACGGGTGGAGTTCGGGGTGTTGGGTCCGGTTGTGACCTGGCACGAGGGGCGGGAGCACACCATCGCCAGCGGGCGGCAGCGGTGCGTGCTGGCGCTGCTGGTGCTCGAAGCCGGTCGGGTGGTGTCGCTGGACCGGCTGGTCGACGCGCTGTGGGAGGCGGGCTCCGCGCCGCGCACGGCACGCAACGTGGTGCAGCAGTGCGTTTCGGAGCTGCGGAAACTGGTGGCGGTCGATCCCGGGGCCAGGCTGGTGCTCAAGGCGCCCGGGTACGCCCTGGAGGTGGATCCGCAGCGGGTGGACCTGCACCGGTTCCGTTCGCTGGTCGCCGCCGCCCGCGCCGAGGACCCGGCCGTCGGGCGGGCCGCGGGTCTTCGGCGGGCGTTGGCGCTGTGGCGGGGTGAACCGTTGGCCGGCGCCGACGCCCCCGGCCTGGTGCCGGCCCGGCAGGCGCTGGCCGAGGAACGGTTGGCGGTGCTGGAGGAGTGCCTGACCGCCGAGGTCGAGTCCGGGCGGCACGCCGAGGCGGTGCCGGAGTTGACCGCGCTGGTGGCCGAGCACCCGCTGCGCGAGCGGCCCGCGGAATTGTTGATGCTGGCGCTGTACCGCGGCGGCCGGGCCTCCGAGGCCTTGGAGCACTACCACCACACCCGGCAACGACTGGCCGAACAACTGGGCACCGACCCCGGCCCGGCACTGCGGGAACTGCACCAGCGCGTCCTGACCGCCGACCCCGCCCTGACCCTCCCGACCCGCGACACACCCCCTCCGGCGGCGACGCCCCGCCAGTTGCCCGCCCCGCCGGCGCCGTTCACCGGCCGCCGCGACGAACTCGACCGGCTCGACACCGCGCTGCACGCCTCGAACCAGGGCGCCACGGTGACCATCTCCGCCCTCGCCGGCGCGGGCGGCATCGGCAAGACCTGGCTGGCACTGCACTGGGCACACCGCCACACCGACCGGTTCCCCGACGGGCAGATGTTCGTCGACCTGCGTGGCTTCAGCCCCACCGGCGACCCGACGGACCCGGCGGTGGCCGTGCGCGGATTCCTCGACGCCCTCGGTGTCGAACCCGGCCGCATCCCCACCGACCTCGACGCCCAAGCCGCGCTCTACCGCAGCCTGGTCGCGGGCAAGCGGATGCTCATCGTGCTGGACAACGCCGCCACCAGCGACCAGGTCATCCCCCTGCTACCCGGCACACCAACCTGCACCGTCCTGGTCACCAGCCGCCGCAAGCTGGCCGCGCTGATCGACCGGCACGGCGCCCGCCACCTGACCCTGGACGTCCTGGACCGCGACGAGGCCCGCGCCCTGCTGACCACGCGCCTGCCCGCCGACCGCGCCACCGCCGAACCCGACGCCGTCGACGAACTGGTGACGCTGTGCGGGGCCTACCCCCTGGCCCTGGCGATCACCGCCCGCACCGCCGCCATCCGCCCCGCCCTGCCGCTGACCGAGATCACCGCCGAACTCCGCGCACTCGGGCTGGAGGCGTTCGACCACGACGATCCCGCCGCCGGCCTGCCCGCCGTGCTGTCCTGGTCCCTGCACCGGCTCACCGAACAGCAGCGCACCGTGTTCGCGCTGCTCGGTATCGCCCCCGGCCCGGACACCACCCTGCCCGCCGTCGTCGCCCTCACCGGCCTGTCTCCGGCGAACGCCCGCAAGGCGTTGTCGGCGTTGGAGGAGGCGTCGCTGGTGGAGCGGCGACCGGGCGGCCGGTACGGGATGCACGACCTGGTCCGCGCCTACGCCACCACCACCGCCCACGCCCTGCCTGACGACGTCCGCGAGACGGCGCTGACGCGGGTGGTGGACTTTCACCTGCACACCGCCCACGCCGCCGACCGCCTCGTGGACCCCCACGGCACGCTTGTGCCACCCGACCCGTGCACGCCCGGCGTTCGCCCGCTTCCGCTGCCCGACGCCGCGACGGCGATGGCATGGCTGGAGGCCGAGCACGCCACCCTGCTGGCCACCCAACGCACCGCCGCCGCACTCGGCCGCCACCACGTGGTTTGGCACCTCGCCTGGACCCTGGACACCTTCCACCACCAGCGGGGGCACCGGCGCGACGCGCTCGCCGCGTGGCGGACGGCCCTGGACGCCGCCGCCCACCTGCCCGACCCCGCCACCCGCAGCCGCACCCACCGACACCTCGGCCACGCCTGTGCGCGGCTGGGCTTGCACGAGCAGGCCACCGGACACCTGGAGCGGGCCCTCGACCTGGCCGTGCGCCACCACGACCCCGCCGAACAGGCGCTCACCCACCGAACGCTCGCGGTCGCCTGGGAACGACGGGGGAACGTCCGGCGGACCCTGGAGCACAGCCGGCACGCCCTCGACCTCTACCGCAGTCTCGACCAGCCGGTGCCGGAAGCCCTCGCGCTCAACGCGGTGGGCTGGTACGCCGCGCGCCTGGGCGACTTCGACACGGCCCGCGACCACTGCCACGCCGCCCTCACCCTGCACCGACGCCACCACCACCCCGCAGGCGAGGCGGCGACCCTCGACAGCCTGGGCTTCATCGCCCACCGCACCGGCTCCCACAGGCAGGCCCTCGATCACTACCACCAGGCCCTCAACCTGTTCCGCGCCCTTGGCCACACCGTTGAGATCGCGGACTCCCTCAACGGCGTCGGCCACCCCCACGCCGCGCTCGGACACCACGAGCAGGCCCGCGCGGTGTGGCGGGAAGCGCTGGAGCTGTACCGGGACCAAGGCCGCGACGCCGACGCCGACCGCGTCCAACGGCAACTGGACGACCTCGACAACCCCACGACCACCAGCGGATCGACCTGACCGGGACATCCGGCACACCGGACCGACATCGGAAAGAGCAGGATCAGGGAGCCGGTCGAGTTGCCGAGCGCCTTGGCGAACACGTCGTTCCGGGCGATACGAACGGATCCCCGCGTGCTCGCGGTACCGCCGCCACGCCCGCGTCCGGCAGCGCGGCGAACAGAACCGCGCGTCCGTCCGCCGCTACCACTCCACCCCGCACGGCAGCAGGGCGTAGTGGTAACCGACTGCGGGGCTTGCGGCTGTGGCACGATCACGCCTGTGCTGGACGAGTCCCTGATAGGTCACTGGACCGATCGTGACCTGTACCCGCACGATCCCGAGTACTCCGAGCTCGTGTTCCGCGCCGACGGCACGGGCTGGACGTACTGGTGCAGTTGGAGCACGGCCTTCACCGTCGAACGCTTCCGGTGGCGGCAGGCCGCGCCCGGGGTGGTGGAGGTGAGGCTGGTGGCGCAGTTGTCCGGCACGTGGTCGACGGTCGATGGTCAGACGCGGCATGAGGTGCAGGACCGGCAAACGCTCGACACGACGTTGTCCCGGACCTACCGGACAACCGGTGACCCGCTCGCACTGGAACTCGACGGCCCCATTGAGACGACCCTCGGCGGAACGCGATTTACCCTGGTGTCCCGCGAAGCCGTTGACCCGGTGCCCGCATACCGCTGAGCCCGAGTCCGGCGTCACGGCCGCGCGCCCGAATGCTCATTCCACCGGTCGTTCCGCGAGTTCGCCGCGGAACGCGATGACCGCCTCGCCCGAGATGGTCACTTCCAAGCCACCGGCCGAGACGACCCGGACGCGTACGTCGCCCGGTCGTCCCATGGCCACGCCCTGTCTGCCGGTGAACTCCAGTGCGCCGCCGGTCAGTGGGGCGAGGTCGTGGTGGGCCAGGTAGGCACCCAAGGGGCCGTGGCCGTTGCCGGTGACGGGGTCTTCGGTGATGCCGATGGCCGGCGCGAACATGCGGGACCACGTCAGCAGGTCCGGGTGGCCGGTGTCGCGGGTGAAGATCATGAAGCCGTTGCTGCCCACAGCTCTGCTCAGGTTGGTCAGGGCTGCCATGTCGGGCGCTAGAGCGTCTACGGTGTGGCGGCTTTTCAGTTCTACCAACACTTTGGAGTGGCCGGTGGACACGATCTGGATGGGACTGCCGGGGAGGTCGCGTGTGTGTACGCCCAGGGCCCGGACCAGCCGGTCGGCTTGTGCGCCGGTCAGTTCCGGGCCGAACTCGGGTTCCCCCTGGCGCATGGCGATGTGGATGCCGTCCTCGTGGGACACGTCGATGCGTTGCAGCAGGCCGGTTCCGGTCTTTTGGACCAGCGAGCCCGCCGGTAGGCCGTACTCCACCGTGCGGGCGTAGTGCGCGGCGACGGTGGCGTGGCCGCAGGTGGGGACTTCCGTTGTCGGGGTGAAGAAGCGCACGCGCACGTCGTGGTCGTCGCCGTCGGCGGGTAGGACGAAGGCGGTTTCGGAGTTGTTCAGCTCCCGCGCCACGGCCTGCATGTCGTGTTCCGTCATGCCTTCCGCGTCGAGCACTACCCCGGCGGGGTTGCCGGTGAACGGTGTGCGGGTGAAGGAGTCCACTTGGTACAGGGTCCTCACGGCATCTCCCCGAAGCGCACGCGCCACGCCACCGTGTCCCAGTCGTCGATGGCGGTCAGGTAGAGGGTCACCTTCGCCACGGACCCGGCCTCCGCGCCTGCGCCTCGGACCACGGCGAGCAGGTTGGCCAACGCCTGCCGCGCCTGGGTGGCGGCGCGGCGGTAATCTCGACCCGGTCCAGGTGCGTCATGCCAGGTCCTCGGCGAGGTTGACCAGGGCGCGCACGGCCGCGCCCGTTCCGCCGCGCGGGGTGTAGCCGTGCGGGGCGCCCTCGTTGAACGCCGGGCCGGCGATGTCCAGGTGCGCCCACGGCGTGCCGGGCGGCACGAACTCGCGCAGGAACAGCCCGGCCGCCAGCCCGCCGCCCATCCGCTCGCCGGTGTTGGCCAGGTCGGCGATCGTGGAGTCCAGCCCTCGCCGCAGCACCGGCGGCAGCGGCATCGGCCACGCGGACTCGCCGGCGCGTTCGCTGGCGGCCAGGACCTTCGCGCGGAAGTCGTCGTCGTTGGACATCACGCCGTAGGTGTGGTTGCCCAGGGCGATCCGCATCGCCGCGGTGAGGGTGGCCACGTCCACCAAGGCGTCCGGCCGCTCCTCGCCGGCGCGGACGATCGCGTCGGCCAGCACGATCCGCCCCTCGGCGTCGGTGTTGACCACCTCGACGGTCTTGCCGCCGTACATGCGCAGCACGTCACCGGGCCGGACGGCCGATCCGGACGGCATGTTCTCGGCCAGCGCGAGCCACGTCGTCACCCCGATCGGCAGGTCCAGGCGGGCGGCGGCGACGGTCGCGGCGAACACGGCCGCCGCGCCGGACATGTCCCGCTTCATGATCTCGTTGGCGCCCACGGGCTTGAGCGAGATGCCGCCCGAGTCGTAGGTGATCCCCTTGCCCACCAGGGCCAACGTGGTGCGCGCCGCGCGGTGGGCGTGCGCGATGCGGACCAGCCTGGGCGGCGAGGCCGAACCGCGTCCGATCGCGAGGATGCCGCCGAAACCCTGTTCCGCCAACGCGTTCTCGTCCAGCACCTCGACGGTGAGCCCGTGTTCCCGGCCCACCGCGGCGACGGTGGCGGCGAAGGCGTCCGGGGTCAGTTCGTTGGCCGGGATGTTGATCAGGTCCCGGGCCCGGTTGACCTCCTCGGCGAGCACGGTGGCCCGGTGGACGGCCGCGTGGTGCGGTGTCGGCACGACGGCTTGGGCCGGTGGCGCGGCGGTGTCGGTGCGGTAGCGGGCGAAGGTGTAGCCGCCGAGCAGGTGCCCGGTCGCGATCGCCTCCACGGCCTCGGGGTCGGGCGCGGGCAACGCCACGACGGCCCGCTCGACGCCGGACAGGGCACGCGCCGCCTCGCCGGCCGCTTGGCGCAGCTTCTCGGCGTCCACCGGTTCCGCGCCCAGGCCGACCGCGAGCACCAGGCCGCCGTCCCGGCCGACGAGCTTGACCACCTCGCCGACGCTGCCGGTGGCACCGAGCACGCGCAGGGCGGCGGTGACGTCGTCGCCCAGCACCTCTGTCGCGCCGGGCGCGAGCACGGGCCCTGCGGCGGTGTGGACGACTCCGACCACGACCGCGTCCGCTGTGGTGGTGTCCGATGCTGCTCTGACCATCGTCATTGGCGTCCCCCAGGTGGTGATGATAGAAAGTTATCAACGATGATAACCAGCTCTCAAATCGGGGTGGGATGAGCGACAGCCACTTGATCCGCACGGCGATGACGGTCGCCGACGGCATCGGCGCGATGTTCGGCAGCGACTGCGAGGTGGCGGTCCACGACCTGAGCAAGCCGACGGAATCCCTGGTGCACCTGGTGAACGGGCACATCAGCAAGCGGGAGCTCGGGTTCCCGATCCGCGACCTGATCCGCACCGTGCTGCCCAACATCGAAGGCGGCGACGTGCTGGCGAACTACCCGACCCCGCTGCCCGACGGCCGGGTGCTCAAGTCCACCACCTGCCTGCTGCGCGACGAGTCCGGCGCGCCCGCGGTCGCCCTGTGCATCAACTACGACGTCAGCGGACTCGGCGCGTTGCGGCACAAGCTGGACGGCTTCCTCGCCATGGCGGAAGTCGGGGACCGGCCGGCGGCGGAACCGCGTCTCGGCGACGCCGAGGTGCTCGACGTGCTCAGGGTCCTGGTGCGCAACACGGTGGCCGGGTTCGGGAAGCCGCCGCGGGAGCTGGGCAAGGAGGAACGGCTGCGCGCGGTGGACTTCCTCGACCGCAAGGGCGCGTTCCTGATCAAGGGTTCCGTGCCGCTGGTCGCGGAGGTGCTGGGCATCTCGGAGCCGTCGGTCTACCGCTACCTCGACCAGGCGAAGTCCCGCCGCTGACCGGCCGACCGGTCCACCCCTGACGAAAGTCGGGGGTCCGCCCTGCCGTTCGGGTCGGGTCGCGAGGCCGCCGGGTTTCTAGCGTTCTGCGTCGTTGACATCGACGGGAACGGAGAGCGCCGTGTGGCAGCGCGGAACGTGGTGGCGGGGACTGTTCGTGGTGGTCGTGGGGCTGGTGTTGGGTGCTGTGCCCGGCGGCCCGGCGCTCGCGCGGGAGCGGTTGGACACGGCGGCGATCGACCGGTTCGTCGTGGAGTTCGCGCGGAAGGCCGCGTACCCGGGCGTGGCCGTCGCCATCACCAAGGGTGATCAGGTGCTGCACGTGGCCGGGTACGGCAAGGACTCGTCCGGCGCGCCGGTGACCGCGGCGACGCCGATGCCGGTGGCGTCGGTCAGCAAGTCGTTCACCGCGCTCGCCGTGATGCGGCTGGTGGAGGCGGGTCGCGTCGAGTTGGACGCGCCGGTGCGGAGGTACCTGCCGGACTTCCGGGTGGACGACCCGCGCGGGGAGAAGATCACCGTGCGGCAACTGCTCAACCAGACGTCCGGGATCACCGACGGCACACTGGCGGAGAAGAGCCTGCCGCAACCAGGCTCGCTCGCCGAAGCCGTGGTGCGCGCCGGCCAGGCGACCTTGGCCACCGAGCCCGGCACGAAGTACGCCTACACCAACACCAACTACCACCTGGCCGCGCGGCTGGTCGAGGTCGTGTCGGGCGAACCGTTCGCCGACCACCTGCGGCGGCACGTGCTCGACCCGATCGGCATGCGGGCGACGAGCCACGTCGCCCTGACGCCGCGCGACCTCCCGGACGCGGTGGCGAAGGGACACGTCTACGCCTACGGGGCGAGCGTGCCCACCGCGGAGCCGGAGCGGTTCGTCGCCGGCTCGGACGGCCTGGTCAGCACGGCGGAGGACATGGCGAAGTGGTTGGCCGTGCACAACAGCGGGGGCAGGGCGGTCTCCGGCGAGCGGGTGCTGTCCGAGCAGGGCATGGCCACGATGCGTCGGGCCGAGGGGGACTCGACCTACGCCATGGGCTGGGACACCGAGGACGACGGCCGGGTGCGGCACGGCGGCATCTGGTTCACCTACACCGCCGGTCAGGTGCTGCTGCCCTCCGGCCACGGGATCGCCGTGCTGGTCAACACCGGTGTCGCCTTGACCCATGAGGGCACGACCGCGCTGGAGGACGGTCTGGCCACTTTGGTCACCGGCGGCACGCCGGACTTGGGCGGCGGAACGCGGTTGATCGTCGACCTCGTGCTGGCCGGCCTGACGCTGGTCAGCCTCGCGCTCGGCGTGCGCAACCTGCGGCGCGTCGGCCGGTGGGCGCGGCGCTTCGGCGACCGTCCGTGGTGGCGGCTCGCGCTGCGGTTGGCACCGCGGCTGGTGCCGCTGGGCATCCTGGTGGCGCTGCCGGCGGTCACCACGCTGGTCGCCGGCGGGCGGGACATCAGCCACGTCCAGCTCGCGCACTACTCGCCCGCGTTGGTGGCGTGGGTGGTGGTGGCGGCCGTGCTGAACCTGGGTGTGGGCGTTGCCAGGGGTGTGGCGTTGGTGTGGTTGCGGGGCGCGGTCCGGCCGGGCCCGAGCGTGCCGTCACCGCAGCTCACGGCGAGGTAGGGTCAGTGATCGTGATGTGCTCCGAGGGCAGGCGGCCGGCCTGGCCGCCTGCCCCGCGGTGGGCGTTGGTCCTGTTCGCGTTGCTGCTGGTGGCCGTCGCGCTGGGCGCGACCGACCTGCCGGGGTGGGTGGTGGCGGTCGCGCTGCTCGCGCCGGTGGCGGCCTTGGCCCTGCTCGCCGTGTTCCCGCCGGGTTCGCTCGTGGTGTGCGCGGGCGCGAGCCAACTGGCCGCGCTCGCCATGGACGACTCGGTCCCGCCCTGGAGCGTCGCGCTCGCCGCGGCGGTGGGCGTGGTCAGCGTCCTGGCCGGGCGGGTCGTGGTGCGGCCGGCGATCCCGCTGTTGGTCTTCGCGGTCGGGGCGGTGGTGGGCGCCGGGGTCGCCGCGCCGGCCGGCCGGGAGTGGGGCGCGGGGCCGTTCGTGCTGCTCGTGGCCGTCGTCCTGCCCTGGGGCGTCGGCCGCTCGATCCGCCAGCAGACCGAGGTCGCGCGGCTGCGTGAACGCAACCGGATCGCGCACGACATGCACGACACCCTCGGGCACGAGCTGAGCCTGCTCGCGTTGCGCGCCGGGGCGCTGGAGATGGCCGCGGACCTCGCCGAACCGCATCGGCGGGCGGTCGCGGAGTTGCGCTCCGGGGCCGCCGCGGCGACCGATCGGCTGGCGGAGATCATCGGGGTGCTGCGCGACGGCGAACCCGCGCCGCTGCGGCCCGCGGACGGCTCGGTCGACGAGCTGGTCTCGCGGGCGGCGGCGGCCGGTCTCGCGGTGACCCTGGAGACCGACGGCGAGACCGCGCCGCCGGTGGTCGAGCGGACCGTCGTGCGGATCGTCCAGGAGGCGTTGACCAACGCCATGAAGCACGCTCCCGGCGCGACCGTGCGGGTTCGGCGGGTGACCGCGGAGGGCAGGACGGTGGTGACCGTGACCAACACGGTGGCGGCCGGCGGGCCCGGCACGGGCAGTCGTCGCGGGCTGGCGGGGCTGCGCGACGGTGTCCGCGCGGTCGGTGGCACGCTGCGCGCCGGTCGTCGCGGCGAGGTGTTCGAGATCGTGGCCACGCTGCCACACGGGGGAGAACGGTGATCCGGCTGCTGTTGGCCGACGACGAGGCCATGATCCGTGCCGGGGTGCGGTCCATCCTCGGCTTCGACCCGGACATCGAGGTGGTGGCGGAGGCCGCCGACGGCCGGGCGGCCGTGGACCTGGTGTTGGCGCACCGCCCGGATGTGGCTTTGCTGGACATCCGGATGCCGGTGATGGACGGGCTCGCGGCGTGCGCGGAGATCACCCGCGCGGCACCGGCCACGGCGGTGGCGATGTTGACGACGTTCGGCGACGACGCCTATGTGTCCCGGGCGCTCGACGGTGGCGCGCAAGGGTTCCTGCTCAAGTCGGGCGACCCGCGCGAGTTGATCGCCGGTGTGCACGCCGTCGCCACCGGGGGCGCCTACCTGGCCCCCAAGGTGGCCGCTCGGGTGATCTCCCGGCTCCGCGGCACCGGGCTGGGCCGTGCCGCCGCCGCCCGCGCGAAGGTGGACGCCCTCACCCCGCGGGAGCGCGATGTGCTCACCCTGGTGGGCGCCGGCATGTCCAACGCGCAGATCGCCAAGCGCCTCGACCTGGTCGAGGGGACCGTCAAGGGCCACCTCAGCGCGATCCTGTCCCGCCTCGGGCTGGACAACCGGGTGCAGGCCGCGGTCCTCGCCCACGAGGCCGGTCTCGTGGGGTCGTGACGGCGGGCGCTGCCGCTAACGGGTTCGGTTGCGGTAGGCGCGTTGTTGGCAGCTGCGGGAGCAGTAGGCGCGGGGGCGGCCGGATGCCGGTTGGGTGATGGGGGTGCCGCAGACCGCGCAGGTTTCGTCACGGCTTTGCGCGCGTTGGACGCGGAGTTCGATGGCGTCGAGCAGGCGGGCGAGGCCGAACTCGAACGGGTCGGGCTGGTCGAAGCCGCCGGACTCCCACAGCGCGGTGAGCGTGGGGTAGTCGCTCATCCTGGCCCACAGGCCGTCGCGGGCGGCCCAGAACTGTTCGTCGCTGATGCCGGTGTCGCGTTCCGCGCGGGCGGCCTCGACCAGGGCGAGGGCCTCGGCGTCCAGGAAGCGGCCGAGCAGGCCTGCGGTCGCGACGACTTCCGCCGGGGGCAGGGCGGTGCCGGCCAGGATGGCGAGCAGGTGTTCGTAGTGCGCCAGGGCGTTGGGGCCGGGGACGTGGCGGGTGCTGTGTTCCTCGGCCAGCCACGGGTGGCGTCGGCGCAGTTCCCACCCGTGGCGCACGCAGGTCTCCAGGCGTTGCCGCCACGGGGCTTCGGGGTCGTCGGGGGCGGGGTCGCCCAGCACGGCGTCACGCATGAGGTCGACCAGGTGGTCGCGGCCGGGCACGTGCCGGTACAGCGACATGGTCGTGAAGCCGAGGTGTTCGGCGACCTTGCGCATGGACAGGCCGGCCAGTCCTTCGGCGTCGGCGACCGCCACGGCGGCGGCGATCACCCGGTCCCGGCTCAGCCCCGGCCGCGCGTCCTGGTCCCGCCACAGCAGTTCGACCCGCTCGTTGTCCCGCGTCACCCAGCACCTCCCTGTTTATAGTATAAACGCGTTTATGGCATACACACGTGAGCTGTACGTCTCCCCGACGGGCGATGACTCCGCCGCCGGCACCGAGGAGCACCCCTTCGCGACCGTGGATTGGGCGCGGCGGGCGGCCCGGGAGGTGGCGGGCGAGGTGGTGGTCCACTTGAGAGCGGGGACTTACGCCGGGCCGTGGGCGTTCACCGAGGACGACTCCGGCACTTATCAGGCATACGGGTTCGGCACTTCCGCGCAGGAGGAGGTGGTGGTCGGTGGCGGACGGGAGATCACCAGGTGGCGGCAGGGTTCCGGTGGGGTGTGGGTGGCGGACGTCGGCGCGCTGGACACCCGGCACCTCACCGTGGACGGCCGCCGGGTCGAGCGGGCCGGGATCGACGGCATCCCCGGCGATGTGAGTGAAAACAGCGAGGGTTACGTCACGAACGTGGTGTTGGAGTGGCGGGCGGGCGTCGAGTTCGTCCACCGGGGCGTCTACCCGTGGACCGAGGCGCGGTGCGCGGTCGAGTCGGTCGAGGACGGGGTGATCAGGATGAAGCAGCCCGCGTTCGGCTGGGCGCGGGAGCTCTACAACTCGACCTGGGACGGTCACACCTCCCGCGGGCCGGGCCTGCCCACGCGGGTGGAGAACGACCCGTCGTTCCTGTGCGAGCCGGGGACGTTCGCCCTGGACCGGTCCCGTCCCGGCCACCACGTCCTGCACTACCTGCCCCGTCCCGGCGAGGACCCGGCCACCACGCGGGTGGTCGCCCCGGAGCTGGAGACGCTGGTGAGCGTGACCGGCGCGTCGGGACTGTCCTTCCGCGGCCTGGTCTTCGCCGACACCACGTGGCTGCGTCCCGTGAGCGACCGGGGTTTCCTGCACTACCACGGCAGCGGCTACCACGACGGCGGGCGGATCGACACGGTCGTGGTGGTGGAAGGCCAGTCGTGGCTGACGGTGGCGGGGGAGCCGGAGACCGTGCCGGCGTGCGTGACCGTGGTCGATTCCTCGTCCGTCGGGTTCGAGGACTGCCGTTTCACCCGCCTGGGCGCGACGGCGCTCGGCGTCACCGGCGGCGCGGACGTGCGGGTGCGCGGGTGCGGCTTCGACACTCTCGCCGCCGGCGCGCTCACCCTGACCGGCACGCGCGGGGCGGTGGTGGAGGACAACGTCGTCCGCCGCGTCGGCCTGGACCACTCGGGGTCGCCCGGCATCTCGTTGCTGGGCACGGAGGGGTGCACGGTGGCGCACAACCTGGTGGACGACGTGCCGCACTGCGGCATCGTGGCCGGCCCGGCGCGGGGAACGCGCATCCTGCACAACCACGTGACGCGGTCGATGGGTGTGCTGGCCGACGGCGGCGGCATCTACCTCTCCGGTCCGCAGGGCAGCTCGCACGACGACGGGGCGCAGGTGCGCGGCAACGTCGTCACCGACACGCGCACCCCGTACAACTTCGCGCTCTACACCGACTACGGCGCGTCCTGGGTGACGGTGACGGACAACGTGGTCCGCCGCGCCGACAACACCGCCGTCCTGCACGTCAACCCGCCTCTGGAGAACGTGGTCTACCGGGGCAACGTGTGGGACGCCGATCCGGTGGGCAGCGACACTGTCCCGGACACGGTGACCTACGAGGACAACAGGACCCTGACGGACCCGGTCGAGTTGGACGCGGCGCAGACCCTTGCCGGGGCAGGCCCGCGCCGCGCGGCTCCCATCCCGATGGTCACCACGGGATCGGACTAGACGGACATCGTGGTCCAAGACGTACTTCACGTGGCGTGTCTGCGCGCGCTGCCCCGATACCAGTAGCGCCACGACCGCCTAGCGGCTCGCTGGGCGGGGTAGCGGCCGGGGAGGGAGTGATCCCAACCCCGGCCGCTTTCGTCATCCAGGGATCCGTATTCGCCGGGCTGACCCGTTGACGTACCGGTCACGCGCGTACGTCAACCCGGTGGCGTACCGGCCGGGCCCGGGGGCCTACGGTGGCCCGGCCGTGAGCAACGATCAACGCGGTTGCCACTCGATACCGGTTGGCCTCGCGCCCCCACTGGTCATGTACTCGTGCGCGGCCCGTCGAACCACGTCCAACGGGAGTTCCGCATCCGCCGGGTATTCGGTGTCCGAACCGGTGAAGTAGTAGATGGGCAGCGGGTCGGCCACGTCCGGCCCTTTGCTGGTGACGCCGTCGGGCGCGTCGGGGCCGGAGTAGTAGAGGACTCCGCGCCCGTATTCGGCATCCAATCCCACATCCAGAATGGCGCGGCCGGGATCGTCCGCGATCAGGAGTTGAACGGTGTTGGGCCCCGGCCACCCGGCGACGGTGTCCAACACAGCGTCCAGCTCGGCGGGGGTGTCCACGATGGTCGGTTCGGTCGCGTCCCTGTCGAACCACGCTTCTAGCGCCACCACGGGCGGGCCCCTCCTGTGTATCGCTTGCGGAACCGCTCACCTTGGGCGTTCACGCCGTGCACGGTGAGCGTAGACCCCGGTGGAAGCAGGATCGGCACGAGCGTGTCACAGCCGAACCGGCCCACGCACGGCGTGTTGTTGATCACGACGGTGGCGTGCTGGACACCTTCGCGCACCATGCGCGCTGCCAGCTTGATTTCCACGTCTGCCGTCTTGGCCGACGCCGCACGCATTCCCATGTTCCTCAACATGGCGTCGGCGGCGTCGGAATCGTCGTCTTTGCCACTGACGATCGGTTCCGCGTCGCCGTCGGGTGTGATCCAGCGACCATGCGTTTTCCGGCCGCGTTCCCCCGGCGTTATCGGCGGGGGAAGTTCATGACGTAGGCCCTCGACCCGGTCCGGCGGGACTACGGGCGGCTGGCCGGCTGGGGCCTGGCGGACCGGGGATGGCTGTTGCAGCGGTTGTGCGGGCCGCTGAGCGATCGGATCGGGTGCCGGTGCCGTCTGTCCGGTCAATGCGGTCAGGGCGGCCTGTGCTCGGTCCATACCCGCCCCGAGGACCTTCCACAGGTCTTTCACCCCGTTGATCACTTCGTGGAAGTTGGCCAGCATCTGTTCGGTGTCCGACTCCAGTTCGATGGCCCCGCGCAGGTGGGCCGCCAACAGGTCGTGCGCCTCTTCAGCCAAGTCCTGGGCCTGTCCCAACGCGTCCCGGCACTGCGACGCCTTGTCGCACGCCTGGGACACGCTCTGAGCCACTTCCCCGATCGAGGACACGCCGCCCCCTCTCCCGCGCGCCAGCGTGGCACACGGGTACGACAGTGACCCCGCTGCGACAGTCCGTGACCCAGTTGCCCACTTGCCCCAAGTAGCCGTGTCCAGGGCCGGTGATCCCGCGACCTACGCGGGCACTACCAGGACGGCCGCGTGAGCCCACCGGGGGCACTGCCAACTTGGGTACCTGTCCCCACTCGGCCATCACGGCCAGGTGGGGACAGGTACCGACCAGCCCGTGTTACCCGTGAAATCACCGACCGGCCGCTACCCGCCAGCCAGGCCAGGCCTGGCCGCTACGGACCGCCCCGACCAGCGTCAACGCTGGTGGGCCGCCGGGGGACCACAAAGGTCACCCCGGGTCCGCGCCGTGAGACGGTCACTGTCCGCATCGTGGACCCGCCCGGCTATTCCCGACGTTCACCGGCTCCCACAGGGTGGTTCACCCTGGCCGGTCCTCGGTGGCGGCCCCCAGACTGCGTGCACTGACCACGGTGAGTGAGGGAGTGTTTTCGATGACGGTGGACGTGCGGCTCAACGACGTGGACGTCGAGGCGGTGGGCGGTCTGGTGGAGGCCGTCCGCGCGGACGAGGCCAACGCGCGCACGACGTGGGCGGCCCACGTGACCTGGCGCGGCGGGTTCCGGTCGGAGGCGAAGGTGCGGGGTTTCGCGCCCACGCCGTCCGACGAGCCGGTCGCGCTGGGTGGCGGGGACACCGCCGCCAACCCGGTCGAGCAGCTGCTGTCCGCGCTGGGCAACTGCCTGGCGGTCGGGTACGCGGCCAACGCCACGGTGTCCGGCATCCCGCTCACCGACCTGACCGTGGACCTCAAGGGCGACATCGACCTGCGGGTCTTCCTCGGGTTGGCCGAGGGGCACGCGGGGTTCGACTCGATCACGGCGAAGGTCCGCATCACCTCGCCCGCCCCGCGCGCGGACCTGGAAGCGCTGCACGAGCGGGTCGTCCGCAGCTCGCCGGTCGGCCACACGCTCGCCGCGGCGGTCCCGGTCCGGATCGACCTGGCCTGAGGCCGGCACTACCGGGGGTGGGCGGAAGGGGTTGACCCCGCCCCGAGGTCAGGCCGGAGCCTGGCCGCATGAGGCACAACAGCACTGGTTCCACGGCTCGGTTCGCCGCGCCGGTCGGCGGGTTCGGGAAGAGGGTGCGGGTCTTCCGGCGCGTGGCGGTCACCGCGCTGGCGGTCACGTTGCTGGCCGGAGGGTCCGCGCCGGGGACTGCCGCCGCTGCCCGGCAGTACCGTCCGGCGTTGCAGGAGGCCATGCAGGGGTTCATCGACATCGGGTTCACCGGGATGCAGTTGCGGGTGCACGATGAGCAGGGCGAGTGGGTGGGCAGCGCCGGACTGCGCAAGGTGGGTGGGGAAGCGAAGCCGCCGACGAACGGGCGGTTCCGGATCGGCAGCAACACCAAGACCTTCGTCGCGACCGTGGTGCTGCAACTGGTGGCCGAGGGCAGGGTCGCGCTCGACGCCCCGGTGGCCGGCTACCTGCCCCGGTTCGAGCTGGACCCGGGGATCACGGTGCGGATGTTGTTGCAGCACACCAGCGGGCTGTTCAACTACACCGGCGACTACTACGACGGGAAGGCCATGCCGGGCCTGCCCTCGACGGGCCAGGAGTGGGTGGACAACCGGTTCCGCACCTACCAGCCCGACGAGCTCGTGCGGTTCGCGTTGTCCCGGGAGCCGCTGTTCCCGCCGGGGCGGGACTGGAACTACTCCAACACCAACTACGTGCTGGCCGCGCTGCTGATCGAGGAGGTCACCGGCCACTCCTACGCCGAGGAGATGCGGCGGCGGATCCTGGAGCCGGTCGGGTCCGATCGGGAACCACGGCCGCTGGGGTTGTCGGGCACCGAGGTGCCGGGCACCCGGACGGGAATCCGCGGGCCCCACGCCCACGCTTACTACCGCTACCCGGACGCCGGCCAGTGGAAGACGGTCGATGTCACCCGCCAGAACCCCTCCTTGGTGTTCGGTGCCGGTGACATGATCTCGACCACCCGGGACCTCCACACGTTTTTCTCCGCGCTGATGAGCGGCAAGCTCGTGCCGGCCCCGCTGCTGGCCGAGATGCGCACGCCACACGACAGGAGCGGTTTCGGTCTGGGGGTGCGCGTGGAGAACTCGGTCCCGTGCGGCGGCACCCTCTACTTCCACAACGGCAACACCATCGGCTACGGGGCGCTGATGTATAGCACGGCGGACGGCAGCAAGACCCTGACCGCCTCGATCACCGGCGTGGACACCGAGGTGGACCTGGCCACGAAGTTCCCGCAGGCGTTGGACAAGCTGCTCAAGGCGGTGTTCTGCGGCGAGCGGGCCGCGGGTTGACCTTGACCTCGGGTCAGGCCGCACACTCGTCGCATGGCTCCCTCGACGGGTACGACCGGCGGCGTCACGACCGGCGGCGTCACGACCGGCGGCGTCACGACCGGCGGTGTCACGGCCGGCGGTGTCACGATCGGCCAGGCGGCGGCGTTCGCCGGTGTCACGGTGAAGACCGTGCGGCACTACCACCGGCACGGGTTGCTCGCCGAACCACCCCGTGACAGCTCCGGCTACCGGCGGTACGGGTCGGCCGACCTGCTGCGGCTGGTCCAGGTCCGCACTCTTGCCGCCGCCGGGGTGCCGCTGGCCGAGGTCGGGCCGCTGCTCGACGCCGACACCGAGCGGTTCGCCGCCGCGCTCACCGACGTCGAACGACGTCTCACCGAGCGGATCGCCGAGCTGGTCGCCCGGCGTGACACCCTGCGCCAACTCGCCGACGGCGAGCGGCTCCTGCTGCCCGACCGCGCCCTGGCGGTCCTGGACCGGCTGTCCGACCTCGGTTTCGGCGACGATTACGTGGCCGGCCAGCGGGAAGCCCTGGTGCTGGCCAAGGCGCTGGCGCCGGAGTTGTTCGACATCTTCCTGGCCCAGCTCGAACACCGGCTGGACGACCCCGAGTTCGCCGACCTGACCAAACGCGGCTGGGAGGCGCGGTCCTGGGACCCGGACGACCCCCGGATCGAGGAGCTGGCGTCCGCGCTGGCCGAGAACCTGCTGGCCCACCGCGAACTGCTGGCGACGCCGACCGGCTACCAGCCCGGTCCCGACGCCGCCACCCGGTACGGGCTGATCAACCACCACCTCGAAGACGGGGAGTCCACGGCGTGGACACGGCTCAACGCGCTCGTGGAGGCCGAGCTGCGCGCCGCGGGCGTACCCATCCCGCACCAATGACGGCGGTCAGGGGAGTCCGTCGACGAACTCGGCGATCTCCTCCGGCGGCATCACCCCGGACTGGCCCACGACGAGCGCGGTCGGGCACGACACGCGCTCCCACTCCGACCAGAACGACCGTCGGGAAGGGCGCCGGCCACGACGCGAGCCACCCGCCGACCGCGCCGGGCAGGTCCGGCTGCGGACCGCGGGGCCCGGCCTCCACCAGGACCAGCCCGCTCACCCGGTCGGGGTGGGCGGCGGCCGCGAGCATCGCCGTGTGCCCGCCCAGCGACTGTCCGACCAGGACCGCCCGGTCGAGCCCCAGTTGGTCGAGCACGGCGATGACGTCGGCCGCATAGGCGGCGCGGGAAACCGGCCTGCCCGGCCCTTGCCAGTCACGGCAGAACAGCCGGGCACCATCGCGCACCACCGAGCGCGCAACCCATTGCTGTGGGCTACCTGCCACCGAGGATCCGTCCGACACCCGAGGCGGTCGTTCACCTGGCTCGGGATGGTAATGGGTCCGATCCGGGTGGCGGTGTCACGGCTTGCGTCCACAAAGGACGCACGAGTTGTCGCACGATCGGGTGAACAGTGGTGTGGCTCGCGGATCGTCCTTCGGGGTGGGGGAGTCTCGGCTATCGTCCGCAGGCGGCCGTCGTGTCGTCGCGTGTGGACGGAGGACCCGAGCGTGGAGTGGATGCTCAGCCCGGAGCTGTGGATCGCGTTCGCCACCTTGTTGCTGCTGGAGGTCGTCCTCGGCATCGACAACATCGTGTTCATCTCGATCCTCGCCGGCCGCCTGCCCGCCGAACTGCAACGCCGCGCCCGGCTGGTCGGCCTGTCCCTCGCGTTGATCACCAGGCTCCTGCTGCTGGCGTCGTTGTCGTGGGTGATCGGGTTGACCGCGCCGCTGTTCACCGTGTTCGGTCAGGAGATCTCCGGCCGGGACCTGATCCTCCTGCTGGGCGGCCTGTTCCTGCTCGTCAAAGCGACCTACGAGATCCATGAGCAGCTCGAAGGCGCCGAGCGCGCCGCCACGCGCAAGGCGGCGTCGTTCGCGTCGGTCATCGCGCAGATCCTCGTGCTGGATGTGGTGTTCTCGCTCGACTCAGTGATCACGGCCGTCGGCATGGTGGACGAACTGGGCGTGATGGTCGCCGCGGTCGTCGTCGCGATGGTGGTCATGCTCGTCTCCGCGGGCAGGATCAGCGACTTCGTCAACCGCCACCCGACGGTGAAGATGCTGGCCTTGTCCTTCCTGCTGCTGATCGGCGGCAGCCTCATCGCCGAAGGGTTCGACCAGCACATCCCCAAGGGCTACGTCTACGGCCCCATCGCGTTCTCGATCTTCGTGGAGTTCCTCAACCTGCGCGTCCGCGCCAAGCGCGCACCCGAACCCGTCCACCTCCACCCGACCTACGTCAAGGACGCCGACACCACCGCCTGACGGCCCGCTACCCGCGGTCGGCCCTGGGCGGGGACGCCGCTGGACAGCCGATGACGTCTCGTGCGGACCGCGCGTGGCTGGGGGGCACTTCGCCGGCGCGGGAGCGGTGGGGGAGTCGGGACCGCCCGATCGGGTTGATACGGCACTCGGACGATCCGGTGCGGGGGTTGTCGCGAACACCTGTCGAGGGTGTCGACGGGAAGGTGACGCGATGGCGACCCGTGAGCGCAAGCTCCAGGCCGTGCCCGACGTCGGGGCCGAGCGGTCGGTCGAGGAGCTGTTGTGCCTGGTGGCGGGCGGTGACGAGAAGGCGTTCGAGCGGCTCTACGACGTGGTGGCGGGGCGGGTGTTCGGCCTGGTGTGGCGGGTGGTGCGCGATCACGCCCAGGCGGAGGAGGTCGCGCAGGAGGTGTTGCTGGAGGTGTGGCGCACGGCGGGTCGGTTCGACCCCGGGCGGGGGAGCGGGACGGCGTGGGTGATGACGATGGCGCACCACCGGGCGGTGGACCGGGTGCGGTCGGCGCGGGCCGCGACGCGGCGGGAGGACGTGGCGGCCCGGCGGGACGTGGAGACGCCGTTCGACGCGGTGAGCGAGCAGGTGGCCACGCGGATCGAGCGCCGCCAGGTGCGGCGGTGCCTGGCGACGCTGACCGAGGTGCAGCGGGAGTCCATCCTGTTGAGCTACTTCCAGGGCCACACCTACCCGGAGACCGCGTCCCTGTTGGGTCTCCCGCTGGGGACGGTCAAGACGAGGATGCGCGACGGGCTGATCCGGCTGCGCGACTGCCTGGGGGTGACCCGGTGATCGACGACATCGCTCGCATCGAGGCGCACACGCTCATCGGCGCGTACGTGCTCGACGCCGTCACCGAGGCGGAGCGGCGGGTGTTCGAGGAGCACCTGGCGGGCTGCTCCGGCTGTGCGCAGGAGGTCGCCGAGCTGCGTGAGACCACGGCGCTGCTGGCCGGTGGGGCGGAGGTGACGCCGCCCGCCGGGTTGAAGGACCGGGTGCTCACGGCCGTCGCGCACACGCGGCAGGTCCCGCCCGACCTGCCTCGCGCGACCGGTGGCCGGGCCGAGCGGTGGCGGCGAGCGGCGGCGGTCACCGCCGCGGCGGCGGTCGCGGTGGTGGTGGCGCTGGGCGTGCACACCGCGGCCGCCAACGACCGGCTGGAACGACAACTCCAGGCCCTGCGCCAGGTGGAGGCGGAGTCCGGCCGGTTCGCGGCGGTGCTGGCCGCCCCGGACGCCAAGCTGGTGCGCGGCGAGGTGACCGGCGGCGGCAGCGGCACCGCCGTGGCGTCCCGGACCCGGGGGCAGGTGGTGTTCCTGGCGCACGGTCTGGCCGCGCTGCCCGAGGACCGCACCTACCAGCTGTGGCTGATCGGCCCCGGCGGGCCGCGCCCGGCGGGACTGCTGTCCGGCTCGGGTGACCGGCCACTCCCGTTGCTGGCGAACGGGTTCACCGGTGGAGAGGCGGTCGGCCTCACCGTGGAGCCGCGCGGCGGGTCTGCCCGGCCCACCACGGCGACGGTCGTCGTGCTGCCGATGGTTTGAGCAATCCGCGGCGCGATCGGCTCCGAACACCGGGTGTGAACGCATCCACCCGCAGGCAGAGGACCGATCCCCGACCGCCGCGGCTGCCGTTGTGGGCAGCCGCGGCGGTCGGGCTGATCGCGGTGGCCGCCGCGTTGGCGGCGGGCCACCTGGTGGCGGCGCTGATCGACCCGTTCGCCTCCCCGTTCCTGGCGGTGGGCAACACGGCGATCGACCTGACGCCCCACCCGCTCAAGGACTTCGCGATCCGCACCTTCGGCGAGAACGACAAGGTCGTGCTCCTGGCCGGCATGGCGGCGGTCATCGCGGGCGCGGCGGTCGTCGCCGGGGCGTTGTCCCGGCGCACCCCGGTGCCGGGCACGGTCCTGGCCGCGGTGCTCGGCCTGGTCGGCGTCGTGGCCGTGCTCGCTCGCCCCACCCTGGACACGGTCGCCGTGTTGGCCCCGTTGGCGAGCCTGGTCGTGGGCGTCGGAGTGTTCCTGTGGTTGCACCGGATCGCGCCCCGACGCTCGTCGCGCAAGGCCGCGGTGGACGACCCGCGGCCGGTGGAGTGGGTGGTCCCCGGTCTGGGGCGGCGGCGGTTCCTGATCACGTCCGGTGTGGTCGCGGCGGGCGCGGGGGTGGCGGCGGCCGGTGGGCACCTCATCGGCGGCCGGGTGGACGTGGAGGCCTCCCGCCGGTCGATCCGGCTCACCCCGGACGTGACCGCGCCGCCCATCCCGGCGGGCGCGGACTTCGCGCGCGACGGGACGCCGGGCTTCATCACCCCCAACTCCGAGTTCTACCGGGTGGACACGGCGCTGTCGGTGCCCAAGCTGCTCGCGCAGGACTGGCGGCTGCGCGTCCACGGCATGGTGGACCGCGAACTCGTGCTCACCTACGACGACCTGCTGGGCCGTGAGCTGGTGGAGAAGACGATCAGCCTGTGCTGCGTGTCCAACGAGGTCGGCGGCCCGTACATCTCGACCACCAACTTCATCGGGGTGTCGTTGCGCGACATCCTGGCCGAGGCGGGCGTCCGGCCGGGGGCCGACCAGCTCGCGACCCGCAGCGTGGACGGCTGGACCTGCGGGACCCCGGTCGTCGACATCATGGCGCCGGACAGCGACGCCTTGTTGGCGATCGGCATGAACGGCGAGCCGCTGCCGGCCGAGCACGGGTTCCCGGTGCGCATGGTGGTGCCGGGCCTGTACGGGTTCGTCTCGGCCACCAAGTGGCTGGTCGACGCCGAGTTGACCACGTTCGCCGACTTCGACGCCTACTGGGTCAAGCGCGACTGGGCGCGGAAAGCCCCGATCAAGACCATGTCCCGCATCGACCGCCCGAAGGGTTTCGAGCAGGTCCCCGCCGGGAGGTTCGTCGCCGCGGGCGTGGCCTGGGCGCAGCACAAGGGCATCGACAAGGTCGAGGTCCGCCTCGACGGCGGCCCGTGGCGACCGGCCACGCTCAGCACCGAGGTGAACATCGACACCTGGCGCATGTGGCGGGCCGAGTTCGAGCTGTCCGCCGGGTCGCACACCCTCGACGTGCGCGCCACCGACCGCACCGGCTACACCCAGACCAGCGACCGCGCCGAACCGATCCCGGACGGTGCGAGCGGCTGGCACTCGATCTTCTTCACCGCCACGCCCGGCTGACCGGGGACTGACGCCATTGCTCTTCGACCACCTCCTCAAGCTCGTGATGGAGCTGTCCACCCCCTCGCCCCGGCCCGGGCGATTGCCACACGATCAGGTGAAACTCGTCCGGGAGCGGTCCCTGGGCGGACCGTTCTGCCACCTTCGACAGGGGGAGAGAAGTCGAGAGGGGGGCTTCAAGTGGACGAGTTCCTGACCGCCGCGGCGACGACCCTGGTGGAGAGGTTGGCGGGCGAGGCCTGGGAGAGCGCGGTCGCCGCGATCGGCGGGTTGTGGCGGCAGGCGCACCCGGATCGGGGGGACACCGTCGAAGCCGAGGCGGTGGACACCCGGACCGCGGCGTTGCGGGCGCGCACCGAGCGGGACGACGCCGTGGCCGCCGACCTGGTGGGCGAGTGGCGGAGCCGGCTGCGGCGGCTGCTCGCCGAGCACCCGGAGGCCGTCGACGAACTGCGGCGCCTGCTGGACGACGGGCCGACCGCCCGGGGCGCCGGGCGCCTGTCCCAGCGGGCGGAGGCGTCCGGTCGCAGCCGGATCGTCCTGGCCGGACGGGACGTGCACATCACGAGATGACCGGCGGCGGACGCCCGGTCCTCGCCCTTCGAGGGGGAACGGCGTGAACTGCGAACAGGTGTGCGACGAGCGGGTGGTGCGCAACGTCGCCGAGTCGCTCGCCGCGGGCGTCGTGGTCCAGGCGGGGTCGATCGACGGAGGCGTGCACTACCACCGGCCTTCGCCCGTGGTCGTGGTGCCGCACCAGCTCCCGGCCGATCCCGGGGCGTTCACCGGCCGGGCGGCCGAGCTGGCCGGGTTGGACGACGCGCTCACCGGGCGGGGCGAGATGCCGATCTGCGCGGTCGTGGGCACGGGCGGCACCGGGAAGACGTGGCTGGCGTTGCGCTGGGCGCACCGCAACCTGGACCGCTTCCCCGACGGGCAGTTGTTCGTCGACCTGGCGGGGTTCAGCGCCGACACGCCGGTGCGCCCGGAGGACGCCGCGCGGGCGTTCCTCGGCGCGCTGGGCGTCGAGCCGGAGTCGATCCCGGCGGACCTGCGCGCCTGCTCGGCGTTGCTGCGCAGCGTGGTCGCGGCCAGGCGCGTGCTGTTCGTGCTGGACAACGCCGCCGACTCCGCGCAGGTCGCGCCGCTGTTGCCGGGCAGTCCGACGTGCGCGGTGCTGATCACCAGCCGCAACCGCCTCACCGGCCTGGTCACCGGGCACAGCGCGCGGCACCTGGCGCTCGACGTGTTGAGCGGGGACGAAGCCGAGGCGCTGCTGGAAGCGAGGATCGGATCGGACCGCGTGCGCGCGGACGCGGCGGCCCTCGCGGTGATCAGGCGAGCGTGCGGTGACCACCCGCTGGCGCTCAGCGTCGTGGCCGGGTGGGCGCAGACCCACCCGCGAGCCTCGACGGCGGCGCTGGCGCACACGTTGCTCACCTCCGGGCTGGCCGCCCTGGCCGGACCCGACACGTCGGCGGACCCCGGCGTCGTGCTGTCGTGGTCCTACCGCGCCCTCGACCCCGGCCAGGCCCGGCTGTTCCGGCTGCTCGGCCTGTGCCCGACGACCCGGATCGGCACGTTCGCCGCCGGGGCACTGGGCGGACTCCCGCACGCCGAGGCGCGCAAGCTGCTGCGGGACCTCGCCGACCGCTCGATGCTCGCCGAGGACGACGACGGCCGGTACCGCATGCACGACCTGGTCCACGAGTACGCCGTCACCCTCGCCCGCCGCGCGCCCGCGCGGGCGCACGAGCCCGCCGTCCGCCGCCTGGTCGACTTCTACGTGCACACCTCCTTCGCCGCCAACCGCCTGCTCGACCCGTCGCGCCGACCGATCCACCTCGACCCGCCCGCGCCGCACTGCGCCCCGGCGCGCTTCACCGACGCGACCGCCGCCGCGGCGTGGTTCGCCGAGGAGTACCGGGAACTGCGCGCCGTGCAGAACCTCGCCGGCCGGCACGGGCTGCACGAGGCGGTCGGCCGGCTCGCCTGGACGATGAGCACCTTCCAGCACCGCCAGGGCCTCCTGGCCGACCAGGTCGTCTGCTGGGAGTCCGCGCTGGACTCCGCCCGGCGACTCGGCGATCGTCGCGAGCAGACCCGGGCGCACACCGTGCTGGGCTACCTGTGGGCGCTGGCGCGCGACCACAACCGGGCGCTGGACAACCTGAACACCGCGCTGCTGCTCGCGGACGACGCGTTGGGGCGGGCCCACGTGCACCGCAACCTGGCACGGGCGTGGGAGTCGCACGGCGACGCCCGCCGGGCCTGCGGGCACGCCGCCCGCGCCCACACCGCGTACCGGAACCTGGGCGAACCCGTCTGGGAGGCCGAAACCCTCACCATGCTCGCCCGCCACACGGCGAGACTGGGCGACTACGAACGGGCCGCCGCGCACTGCCACGCGGCGCTGGTGTTGAACCGGCGGCACGGCAACGTGACCGGGGAAGCCGACACGCTGCACGTCGGTGGCCACATCGCCTACCGCACCGACCAGCACCGGTCGGCGGTCGCCTGCTACGAACGCGCCCTGGCCCTGCGCCGCGCCCTGGGCAGCACCAGCGCGCAAGCCGAAACCCTCGACGAACTCGGCCGCCCGCTGCTGGCCCTCGGCCGGCCGCGCCACGCCGCACGGGCGTGGCGGGCCGCGGCGGACCTGTACGACCGGCTGCACCGGACCGCGGACCGCGAGCGCGTCCTGCGTGACCTCGACGCGGTGCCCGACACCCGGCGGGGCCGTTCGGCACCGCGGGGCGGCGGTCGGTGAGCAGCCGGCGGCCTCGGCGTTCGGCGCACGGTCGCGCACCTCGGGACGGTCTCTGATTGGACGTTGCTCACACCGACGAATGGCGGCGGTCTGAACTAGGCTGCGGGTCATGCTTGAGACGCAGGCCCTCAGCCCCGCCGAAGCCTTCGACCTGCTGCTCACCGGGAACCGGCGCTTCGTCGCCGGCTCCCCGGAGCACCCGAACCAGGACGCGGCGCGCCGCGCCGAGATCGCGCCGGGTCAGCGCCCGTTCGCGGTGCTGTTCGGCTGTTCGGACTCCCGGTTGGCCGCCGAGATCATCTTCGACCGGGGCCTGGGCGACCTGTTCGTGGTGCGCACGGCGGGCCACGTGGTCGGCTCCGAGGTGCTGGGCAGCGTCGAGTTCGGGGCGGAAGTGCTGGGGTGCCCGTTGGTGGTCGTGCTCGGCCACGACTCGTGCGGCGCGGTGGCGGCGGCGTGCGCCGCGGTGGACGGCGGTGCGACGCCGTCCGGGTTCGTCCGGGACGTCGTGGAGCGGGTGACGCCCAGCGTGCTCGCGGCGCGGGCGGCGGGTCGGGTGCAGGCCGACGAGATCCTCGCCGAGCACGTCCGGCACACGATCGACCTGCTCTTGGACCGTTCCCGCGTGCTCGCCGACCGGGTCGCCGCGGGTGACACGGCCGTCGTGGGCCTGTGCTACCGCCTGGCCGACGGCCGCGCGGACGTGGTCGCGGCACGCGGACTGGACGTCACCGCGTCGGCGTCCTGACGCGCTCGCGTCGGCGTCCTGACGCGCTCGGGGGCGGCGGTCAGCGCGGTCCTGCGGCGCGGCGGAGTCGGTTGGCGATCGCGAGGCCCAGTCCCCGCTCCGCCGGCAGGGAGGCGATGATGAGGTCGCACCCCCGCAGGTCCAGTTCGCGCAGGTAGCCGTACAGGCCGCGGGCGTAGGCGGTCGTGGAGGCGGGGACCGGCACGACGGCGTGTGCCGTCACCGGGGTGTCGGCGAGGGCGGGTGGGAGGAAGACGCCCACCCGGCGCCCCTCCTCTTGGGCGCGGCGCGCTTCGGCGAGGACCAGTTCGGGCTCGACCAGGACGACCTTGGCGCGGGGCGCGTAGTGCGACGGGTGCTGGCCCGGGACGCGGACCCGGCTGCCCGAGCCGTCCGCGACCGGGCGGCCCAGCACGTCCTCCAGGTCTTCGCGGGTCACGCCGCCGGGCCGCAGGATGCTCGGGGTCTCGCCCGTGGCGTCGACGATGGTCGACTCGACGCCGACCTCGCAGGGCCCGCCGTCGAGCACGAAGTCCACGGCGTCGCCGAGTTCGGAGCGGACGTGGTCGGCCGTGGTCGGGCTGACCGAACCGAACCGGTTGGCCGACGGGGCCGCGACCGCGCCGCCGAAGGCGGACAGCAGCGCCAGCGCGACGGGGTGGTCGGGCACGCGCACGGCCACCGTCTCCAGTCCGCCGGTCGCCGCGAGGGGCACCCGGTGGCCGCGCCGCAGGACCAGGGTGAGCGGCCCGGGCCAAAAGCGCTCGGCCAGCAGCCGCGCCGTCGCCGGGACCTCGGCGACCCAGTCGCCCAGGTGCTCCGCGTCGCCGATGTGGAGGATCAGGGGATGGGTGGGCGGTCGGCCCTTGACCTGGAAGACGCGGGCGACGGCGGCGGGGTCCTCGGCGTTGGCACCCAGCCCGTACACGGTCTCGGTGGGGACCGCCACCAAGCCCCCGGCGCGCAACACGCCGGCCGCCTTGTCGATGTCGCTGATCGTCGCCGTCACCCTGGACCCTTCCACGTTCCGTGCACCCGGATGGCCGTACCAGCGTAGAGGGGCGGGTGAACGTGCCGTCGTCGGCGCTGCGTTGTGCGGCGAACCCCTCGTTCGGGGGGTGTCGGCGTGATGTCGAACCGGGTGGCGGTCCCGTGGGTACGTCGGGTGACGGGATCGATACGGGAACACGGGGCGCGCTGGGGCCCTCGGTGCGGAGGTGGGTTGGAACGTGGTTGACGGGCGGCTGGGCGTGGTGGGCACGGGCGTGGTGGACGGCGTCACGAGCGGGTGGTCGTCCGGGGCGGGTGGTGTCGCGTACGCGGATCGACCTCGTTGTGGGCGTCCGACGCGGACGGGTGAGCCTTGCCTCGCGGCGGTCCGGTACTCGGTGCCGTTGGGCCGGTTCGCCCCGGCGTGCCCCAGGCACCTCGACCCGCGGGAGCGGCGGAGGTTGGACGACGAGCCGTTGTGGTCCGCGCGCGGGCAGGTGCACTGGGCGTTGGTCGAGGCGTCGGCCGCGGGCAGCCCGGTGGCCGCATTCCGGATCGCCGCCCGCCTGCAGATCCAGCTACCGGTGGTGGTCGAGGCGTTGCACCGGCTGGCGACCGAGGGTCGGGTGGGCTCGGTCACCGCGCCCCGAGGACAGGTGTGGGGGACGCCCGAGGTCGTGGAGCGGTGGGCGGCCGAACGCGACCTCGCTCCGGCGTCCACCCGTGATGGGTGACGATCCGCACGGTTGACGATCCGCACGGGTGACGATGCGCCGGACCACGCGCCGGCGGGCGACGTGGCGTGGGCCGTCAGGCGTCGGGGCCGGTGATGCCGTGTTTGGCCAGCGCCTCGGTCAGCTCGCCGTCCTCCTGGGCGGTGACGAGGGTGCGGGCCAGGTCGCGGAGCTTGATGTTGGCGTGCTGGGAGGCGCGCTTGAGCACCGCGAAACCGGTTTCGGCGTCGATGCCGAACCGGTGCATCAGCACGCCCTGGGCCTGGCCGATCGTGTGGCGGCTTTGCAGGGCGACGGTGAGGTTGTCGACCAGGGTGCGGCTGTCGTGGTACACGCGGACGTTGTCGAACGCGACGCCGGCGTGCAGGGTCAGCAGCAGGACGATGTCGTAGGCGTGCCCGTCGAAGTGGTGCGGCGTGCGGGAGGCGAGCGTGAGCACCGCCGGGGGCGAGTGCTTGGTGGGCACGGGCAGCACCAGGCACGACCGCAGTTCGTGCACGGTCAGCGCCCCGGTGAACGCGGTCCAGCGGGTCTCGACCTCGACGTCGGCGATGCGTCTGGGTTCACCGAACCGCAGCGCCTCACCGATCGGGTTGTCGCTGGTCAGGTCCACGGTCAGCTCGGCAGCGCGCGGGCCCCGCTTGGAGGCGATGGTCTCGGCCTGCTCGTCGGGAGTCTCCACGGTGAGCATGGCGTGGTCACAGTCCGGAACCGTGCGAACCAGCCGGTCCAGGAACCGCTCGGTGATCGCTTCCACGTCATCGTCCTCGACCAGCCGCGACATCTCGACCAGGTCGTGGGCCAAGGTCAGCACCGACTCCGTCAACGCGCTCTCCCGTCACCTGACTGTGGCGTCCGCGGGGATGCTGCGCTGTTGAACATCCGAGTGCTCGAACTCTACGTCATCACCCGGTGCCGACCGCGCCCAGGGATTTCGCCGGCGTGGACGACGGGCTCGACGACGTCACGGAGTTCAGGGTTGCGAGCCTGGGAGGCGGTGCGAAGGCGGTGAACGCGGTGAGGCCATGGCGGTCCATCAGGGTGCCGACGGCCTCCTCCTGGTTTGTGAATCTCATGATGTGGTCATGGTGCGGACGGTTGAGGCGTTCTGTGAAGAGGCATGGCGCGACTACTCGTCGGCGTGCTGCCCAGGGCCTCCGGTCCGGTCGTCATGCCGGGTCTGTTCGCTCTGGGTGTTCGGTGATGTCGCTGGGTGATCCGGTGACTGCGCCGAGGAGGATCTGCGAAGACTCCACGATGCCCGTGGTTTCGTGATGTGCGATCACGTCGTTCGTGCCGGTCGGCATCGCTGAACCCCCCGTGACCCGGGGCGTGCGGCCCTCAGGACGGGTATGAGCCCTCGCATACCGAGACGCAAGCTCCGCGGTTGCCCGGGTCCGGTCCCGTGGCCCGTTGCCGTGTCTCACCGTTGTCCCAGGCCCGGTCGGCGGCGGCCCACCGTTTCGCCCGTTCGACCAAGCCGGCCAAGTGCTCGCGCGTCTTCGGAGACGAGTGCTCGGACACCGCGCCGGGCAACGCCTCGACCAGGACCCGCACGATCTCACCGCGCTGCTTGTGGGTGAAGTAGTCGAGTGTCAGGGATTGCATCTGGTTGTCGGCGAGGAAGTGCAGCATCTCGGAGACGCCGTCGTCCTGGATCTGGTCCGCGACGAACCGCATCACCCACCAGACCAGGGAGGCAGGCGCTTCCCAGTCCAGCTCGCGCCAGTCGGCGGTGGTGTGGTCTTCCGCGAAGGCGATGTAGCCGAGCACTGCAGATCAACTCCGTCGATTGTGTTGAGACCTGAAGTCCACTCCGGACATGCCGGACCCCGGCACCAATGGGTCGACAACGCGAGCACACCGTGGCGAGCAGTGGCCTGCCGACCGCCGCGGTACCCGATCGCATCCGGGTGCGCACTCCGCCCGAAGGAACAGGCCCTGACGGCGCCTCTGCCCCACGCGTCACCGATTGACCACAGTGGAATGGACGAGCCCATCATCGCCCGAGGGAACCTGCGATATATCCGCCGTCTGACAGAGATCGTCGATCTGAACTGATGCAGACGAGGGATGGCGCGTTCGCCGGTTGACCGTTGACCCCGTGGCGGTCCACAGCAGTGCGAGCCAGGTCTTGCCGATGGTGCCCGCGCCGCCGAGGGCGGAGATGAGCACCGGTGCCCCGCCGAACGCTTGGTCGAGGTGGTCGTGGCAGGCGGCCGGTGAACTGGCGTAGCGCGGCGGGGAGTTGGCGCGGTGACCCCGCGCTCGGGCGGCGTCACGGACCTGACGTTCAGGCCGCCGTGCACGGCGCCGGCGTTGACGGCTCGGCTTCCTCCACGACGACACCTCCGAGAACCGGGTCGGCGGACCGTTCGGTCGGGCGGAATACGGCGCACAACTGCGGCCGCGCCCCATGCAGGTGGCCTGCTCGGCGCGAGTGCTTCGGATACTGGATCAGCCCGCCGCCCCCGGTAGGGGGCAGCGGGCCGTCAACCGGTCGCCCGGGTGGGGTCAGTCCGCGCCGTAGTTCCTGCGCTTCCGCTTGTACCAGCCGTTCTGGTAGACGTTCATCACGAACCCGCTCTGGGCCTGGTGCATGTAGTACAGGGAGCGGTGACGGCGCACGCCGACCCGGGACGACACCGGGCCCGAGGAGCGCCAAATCCTCTTGCGGTAGAACTTCCGCCACGACCGCATACGCATGTGCTTGGCGTGGCTGGTCGCCCGTGCTCCGTACATGCGGGAGATGCCCTTGCCGACGGCGCCGCCCGCGAGTGACCAGGCCGCGCTCTTGCCGAAGGACTTCCAGTACGTGCGGCCACCCCACCGCCTGGCATCCGCGCGGGCGACCAGTGCGCCCGCCGCCAGACCCGCGCCCAGGCAGACACCGGCTGAGGCGAAGACGCACACGCCGAACGCCGCGACAGTGGCGGCCCGCCCGACGTTCTTCCACGTCAACCACTTGGGTCGGCGCCACTGGCCGTCGAGGTCCTCGTCGTTGACCGGGTCGGCCGGGTAGGTGTAGGCGTTGCTGTTGCCGCCGGACACCGGGTCGGGGCTGGTGAACAGGCCGGTGACCGGGTTGTAGAGCCGGACGCCCATCAAGGTCAGGCCCACGGCGGTGACCGCGCGCTGCCGGGCGCCCAACCAGCCGTACTCGACCTCACCGGTGGTGGCGGTGTTCGTCGCGGCGGCTACGCCGAACTCGTCGTAGTCGCTCCACCCGGTGACGGCCGTGGCCGCCGCACCACTCGGCGGCAAGTCGACCGTCGTCACGATGTCGTTGTGGAGGTCGGCGATGGCCAGGTCCGCCTCGCCCGTGCCGGTGACGGTCAGCGCGAGTTCGCCGCCAACCAACTCGGCGTAGCGCCGGGTGACGCCGTCCTCGGTGACCCAGGTCGGGTTGTCGGAGTTGTCGGTGTAGTGCCGGACCGTGCGGGTGGTGTCTGTTGGGCGGGTGACGGTTTCCGTGGTGCGGCGGTCGGCGGCGTCGAGGGTGAAGGTTGTTGTTGTGCTGCCCTGGGTGATGGAGGCGGCCAGGTCGTTGTCGTGGTAGGTCAAGGCGATGTCGCCGGCTTGCGGGGTTGGGGCGTCGGACGCCGGGATGGTCAGGGCGCGGCCCAGGGGGTCGTAGGTGTAGGTGCCCTGGGTGTTCGTGCCGGTGACGGGGCGGTCGGCGGTGTCGTAGGTGCGGGTTGTGGTGGTGCCGCCGGTGGTGGTGCAGGAGCCGTCCGCGGCGGCGGGGGTCGTGGTCTTGGTTCGGCGGTTGTCGTTGGTGTCGTAGCCGTAGGAGCGGGTCACGCAGGACGGGGTTTCGGCCGGGTCGGTCACGTCCACGCCCGTGGTCGCGGCGGTGCGGTCCCGGACGGTGGTCAGGCGGCCGGCCGGGTCGTAGGCGTAGGCGCGGTCGTAGGGGACGGCGTCGCCCAGCTCGTCGCCCGCCGGGCCGGTGAACGCGCTGCCCTCGGGTGTCCACTCGCGGGCCACGCGGCCGGTCACGTCGTTGTCCTGCGACCACGTCAACCAGCCGCCGTCGGGGTCGACGGTGGTGGTGCCGTCCTCGTTCACCGTGGTCACGCGGCCGGTGTAGCGCAGGCCGACCGGCTCGCCCGCGTGGTCGAACTCGTCGTGGCGGGTCACGCCGCCGGGCAGCTTGCGGGTGACCAGCGCGCCGTCGGCGTCGTAGGCCCCGGTGGAGGTCCACGTCGAGCCCGACGCGGTGACCTCGACCTTGGTGGCCAGTCCTCGGCGTTCGGTGCGGCCGGCGGCGTCGGTGCCGTCGTAGGTGTAGCGGGTGGAGCCGCCTGCGTCGGTCACGGTCGCCACCGAGCCGGCCGCGTCGTAGACCGTCGTCGTGGGCGACTCGCCGGAGGGCTGGTAGGTCGTCTGCCTGCCCCACGAGTCGTAGCCGGTGGTGATCGTTCCGGCGACGGACCCGTCGGCGTTGCGCGCGGTCACCTTCGTGGCCGCGCCGGTCTGCGGGTCGTACTCGGTCTCCTTGCGGGTGGTGGGCGTCGAGCCCGTCAGTCCGGTGACCGTGGTCGCCGTGGTCGCGGTGCGGCCGTCGGGCAGGTAGGTGGTCGTGGTGGTCCGGGTGACCGGTCCGGAGGTCTCCACGACGGTGGTCGGGGCCAGCAGGGCGGAGTAGCCGGTCGTGGTGGTCGTCGGCAGCGTCGGGCCGGAGCTGGGAGCCGCGACCGGGTGGGTCTTGCACGCCAGGCCGGCCCACTGGGGCTTGTTCCCGCACTCGGGGTGGGCGGTGTTGGCGGCGACCGTGTAGTGCACGGTCCTAGTGGTGCCCGCGTCCGTCCCGGGCGAGGCCGGTTGGCGGGTCTCGACGGTCCGTCCCTCGCTGTCGTGGCGGGTGGTGCGGGTGATGTCGGCGGCGGAGGCCGTGCCGTCGAGGTCCACGTCGGTGGTCACGCGGCCCGGCAGGCTCAGTGCCCACCCGTCCGGGTCACCGGCGACGGCAGGCGCGTAGTCGGTGAAGGTGCGGGAGACGACCTCCACGTCCTGGCCGGTCCCCGGGTCGTGGGCGAACGTGGTCGCGGTGGTGGGCAGTCGGTAGGGCAGCGTCGTCGCCGGGTTGATGCCCGTGTTCGGCGCGCCCTGGTCGAAGTCGGTTCTGGTGTGGGTGCGCAGCCACGCCTGGGACCCGTCGCGCAGGACCGCCGTGCGGGACGGTCCGTAGGTGTCGGTGATCAGCGTCCCCGCGGGGGTGACCACGGTCGAGCCGGCGAGGATGTCGGTGTTGTAGACGGTCAGCGTGGCTAGTTGGTCGGCGGTGGCCCCGGCGGGCAGGCGTTCGTCCACGACCAGCCGCAGCGCGCGTTCGTCGAGTTCGCGCACCACGTTGCCCTGGGCGTTGTAGTCGGTCGCGGTGAGTTGCCAGGCGCCGGCGCCGTATTTGGCCGTGTTGACGGTGTAGCCCTGGGCGTCGGTGTACTGCAGGTCGGCGTGTTCCCAGTCGCCGGCGGCGATCCCGCCCGGGGAGGTGGTGGCGACCGGGTGGTCCGGGCCGAAGACGGCGTAGCCCTTCACCGGGGCGACGGCCTGGTTCCAGCGGTCGACCGAGGTCGCCGACAGGTCGGGCAGGCCCGTGCCGGTGGTCGGCACGTCGTAGACGAACGAGGCCAGGGTCGCGATGCCGCCGGTCGGGTCGCCGGCGGGCCGGTCGCGTTTGACGTTGGCCAGCTTCACGTCCGGTGCCGCGGTGTAGGACAGCTGGAAGGGCACCTGGCCCGCGGGTTTGACCGAGGTCAGCCGGTTGCCCGCGTCGTAGCCGTAGGTCGTGCCCAGACCGCTGCGCGGGTCGGTCACCGTCGCGAGGCGGCCGGCCGTGTCGTAGGTGTAGGCGGCCACCTGGGTGGAGGCCATGCCGCCGCGGTCGGGGTCGTGGATGTCCAGCCAGGCGGCGACCAGGCGGCCGTTGGCGGAACCCGTCGTGCCGTGCTCCAGGCGCAGCGACCGGCAGCCGACCGCGCCGGTGTAGCCGCCCTGGGCGTCGAGGCAGGTGATGCCGGGCGCGGCCGGCGCGAGGACGCGGGTCACCCGGCCGGCGGTGTCGTAGGTGTAGGTGGTCTTGCCGGGCACCCCGGCCTCGGTGACGCCGGTGGGCCGGAACTTCCCGGCGGCGGTGGCGGTCGGCGCGCCGGCGGCGGTCGTGGTGAAGGTGGTGATCGTGCCGTCGTCCTCGGTGTAGGCGATGGTGGTCGCCGCGCCCGTGCCGGCCACGGTCAGCTTGCCCGCGTCCAGGGCGGTCTCCTCGTCGGCGGGCACCCACGTCCCGGGCTGGAGGTCGGCGGTGGTGCGCCGGGTGCCGGCCGGGGACTCGAACACCAGCGCGGTGCCGTCGCCGTCGAGCAGCGCGAGGGTGCCGTCGGCGCGGGTGCCGTCCACGAGCCGCATCCCGGCCACGCCGCCCTCCGCGCCGTCGAACTGCGCGGTCCAGCCGGGACCGAACACGCCGGTGGCCGCGTCGGTGGTCCCGGCGAAGGTGGAGTGCGACCGCGACAGGGCGAGGTCGCCGGTGTAGCCGGGCACGGAGACGTCGGTGGCCTCGGTGTGGAACTCACCGGTCCACAGCGCGACCTGGCCCGGTCCTGCGTCCGCGGTCGGGAAGCCGTTGCCGAACGCGTGCGGCACGCGCAGCACCGTGGTCCTCGACTGCGACCAGGTGCACTGCGTGGAAGCGCTGTAGACCAGGCAGACCTGCACGTCCAGCAGGGCCGGGACGCGGTCGTTGAGCGCGGTCGGCTGCACGCCGGCGGTGGCGGGGTCGGAGTCGAGCTGACCGTCCTGCGTCTCGGCGGTGGTGTTCCACGTGCCGGCGACGGTCACGCCCGCGGCGCCGTTGTCGGTGACGGTCAGGGGTGCGTTGGTGGCGGTGTTCCAGCCGGTGGTTTCGCTGTTGCCGCCGTAGCCGGACAGGCGCCACTTGAGTGTGGCGGTGACGCTGCCGGAGGTGCCCTTGGGTGGGCCGGAGGCGGTGATGCGGACGCCGCCGGTGGTGGTCGTGCGGGGCGTGACCGCGGGGCTGGACAGGGTGGCCGAGCCGTAGCCGAAGGAGTAGCCGCCCAGGCCCGAGAGCAGGCCGGACGGGGTTTCGGCGCGGACGGCGATGGAGTGTTGGCCCGGGGTGCGGGGGAGGGTGACGGTGACCTTGCCGTCGCCGCCCATGCTGGTCGGGGTGATCTTGAGGTGGCCGGGTGGGCCGCCGGTGAAGTTGGTCGGGTAGGGCTTGGCGTCGACGTTGACCCGGACGTAGCCCGGCGCGCTCCAGCCGGTGCCGGTGGCGGTGATCGTGCAGGTCACGTCGGTGGTCGGCGGGGTGTCGGTCCAGGAGCCGTTGGGGTACGGGCAGGACACGGTGGGCACGGCCGGGGTGGTGGCGGCGATGCGCACCAGGGCCCAGGGCGACCAGCCGGACTTGAGGAAGCCGTCGGTGGTGCGCGCCCGGACGACGATGGCGGTGTTGTCGGGCAGGTCGGCGTTGGGTTGGCAGCCGGCCGTGGTGCCCGAGGGGTAGGACGAGCTGGTGCAGGTGGCCTTCAGCGTGGCCGCGGTGCCGGCGGTGGAGGTGTGGAACTCGAACTCGTAGCGCACGTTGTTGCCGTCGGCGTCGGTGCCCTTGGACGACACCCAGGTGCGGCGGTTGGCGGTGTAGAGGTAGGTCGAGGCGCCGGGCGCGGCGTAGGAGACCGCGTTGACGATCGTGGGTTTCGCGGGGACCGTCGGCGGGCGGTTGTAGGTGTAGGAGATGTACGGGTCGGCGGAGCCCTCGCTGGAGTGGAACCTCTTCCAGGAGTTGGAGTCGGACTCGTTGCCGGCCATCAGCACCATGCCGCCGACGGTGTAGGTCGCGTTGGACCAGGCCTGCACCAGCGGGGTGATCGGCACCGACATCCGGCCCGCCGGGCAGCCGCTGTCGTGGCCCTTGGCGACGTTGGCCGAGCCGTACTGGGAGCCGATCGTGGGTTGGGAGGTCCAGCGCGTGGAGGTGGAGGCGAGTTGCGCGCTGCGGACGATCATCGTGGACGGTGTGCACGAGTAGGACCAGGTCTCGAACAGCGACAGGGTCGCGCCGAGGATCTGCTTGCCCTTGAACGGGGCCACCGGGACGTTGAGGAACGACCGCGCCTTCACCGTGCCGCCGTTGTAGGTGCCCAGCTTCAACTCCGGGGAGGTCGACTGGTCGCTGGTGTAGTCCGACTGCGCCCAGGTGTCGAAGTTCGGGAACGCGTTGGCCACCGCGTAGGTCGGGTCCACCGTGATCGGGAAGGACCGCTTGGCGTCCAGCACCCACGCCGGATCGGGCGCGACCACCAGGTGCTCGCCCTCCACGCGCAGGTCCACCTTCGCGCGGTTGACCGGTTCGCCGCTGCGCCGGTCGATCTCGGCGTCCCACATGTAGGCCACCGGGATCGAGGAGTGGACCTCGCCCTTGTCGTCGAGGAACGCGATCGCGCCGTCGGGTTCCTGCCGCACGGTCAAATCCTTGATCCGCAACGGGATTCGCCACACCGGCGCGGTCGTGGGCCGTTTCTTGACGACGAAGTCGTATTCGAACCCGGATCGGCGGGTGTGCACGAGGAAGTCCACGCCCGGTTCCACGTCGGCGTAGCGGGCTTTCGTGCCGTCCAGTTCGGGTTTGGGCAGCGGCCAGGGCGCGTCCCAGCGGACCTCGCGCGCGCCGTCCTGCGCCGCGGCGGCGACCAGCAACCCGCCCGCCTTGCCGTGGTCCTTGCCCAGCTTCACCCGCAACGGGTGCCCGCCGGGCGCCGCGGTGCCGTCGCGGTCGCGCCGCCAGGTCAGGTCCACGTCCTTCCAGCGGCCCTCGGACGTGCGGAAACGCACCGCGCCCGAGTGCTCGTCGGTGGTCATCGTCCCGTCGGGGTTGGCCCAGGTCGTGGACGACTCGGTGCGCAGCGACTCGACCTCGACCTTGGACCCCTGGGCTCGCGCGCTGACCGCGGCCGACACGACGTCCGGGCGGGACCCGACGACGGGACCGGCGGCCGGCGCGGGATCGGGCGCGGCCACGGCCGGCGGTGTCGTGGTCTCGGCGGTGCCGGCGGTGAGGACCACGGCGAGCGCGATGGCGAGCAGCCTGGTCCGGCGCGGTAACGGTCGGTCGGTGGAGCGCGCCGACGATGCGGCCATGGTTCCCCCAAGTGGCGATGGCGTGCGGACCGCGAGTCCCCCCGGCTCGCGGTCCTGCTTCACATCAGTTGACGGAAGCGGCACCGACCGTAAACCTGCATTAAGGAACCGGTCAATGCGAGCAAATGAGTGAACCGTTCCCGCTTCACACCAGTTGGTGACGGACTACGCTGGGCCCATGTCCGACGACGTCGGTTCCCTGGCCGCCAAGGTCGATCACCTGTTCCGGACGGTGCGCCCGCGCGACGGCGGCGAGTACTCGTTCGAGGAGGTGGCCGCGGCCATCCGCGCCGGCGGCGGGCCGACGATCTCCGCGACCTACCTGTGGCAGCTGCGCAAGGGCCTGCGGGACAACCCGACCAAGCGGCACCTGGAGGCGTTGGCGGGCTTCTTCGGCGTGCCGCCCGCGTACTTCTTCGACGACGGCGCGGCCGAGCGCATCGACGCCGAACTCGCGCTGCTCACCGCGCTGCGGGACGCGCCGGTGCGGCAGATCGCCTTGCGCGCCAACGGCTTGTCCGCCAAGAGCCTGGAGGCCATCGCGGAGATGGTGGACCGGGTGCGCGAGCTGGAGGGGCTGCCCGAGACCGCCCCGCCGGGCACGGGGCCGTGAACCGGCGCCGGGCTCGCAGACGTCACGCGGCTCTGCTGCGCGACCTGCCCGCACCGGTGCCCTTCGACGCCCGCGAGCTGTGCCGGCAGGTCGCCGCGCTGCGCCGCCGGCCGATCCGGCTGCTGCCCATGACCGGCCTCGACGAGGTCTGCGGCCTGTGGATCGCCACCGACACCGCGGACCTGATCTTCCACGAGAGCGGGACCTCGCCGCCGCACCAGGACCACATCGTCCTGCACGAGCTGGCGCACCTGCTGTGCGACCACCGTTCGGCGTCGGTGACACCGGCCGAGCTCTCGCGGGTGCTGTTGCCGAGCCTGGACCCGGACGTGGTCCGGCGGGTGCTGGGCCGTGCCGGGTACACCACCGAGGAGGAGTGGGAGGCCGAGACGCTGGCCTCGCTGATCCGCCAGCGCGACACACCCGCCACCACGTTCACCGGCCGCCTGCGTGACGCCCTCGACGGCGGCCGACATGGGTGACGCGTTGCGCCAGTGGGGTCCGGCCGTGCTGGCCTGGGCGGTGCTGCTCACCCGACGCGGCGGCACCGGCGCGCGGCGCTGCCTGCGGTGGGTGTTCCTGGGCCTGGCGTGCTCGCTGACCGCGCAGATCCCGTCCACGGCCGCGCTGGTGAGCCAGGCGACCGGGTCCGGGGACCTCGCGCGCCTGGTCAACCACACCGGCATGGTGCTCACCGCGTGGGCCGGGCAGGAGTTCATGGCGCGCATGAACGGCTACCCGCGCGGCCCGCGGTGGCAGGCGTGGTGGGCGGTGACGGGGTTCGCGGTGATGTGCCTGTTCTTCGCCGCCGCACCCGACCTGCGCCCGCAGTCGCCGTGGGTCATGGAGTACTGCCTGGCCTACGCCGCCGCGCAGTCGCCGGCGTTGACCGCCGTGGTCGTCCTGGGCCTGCGGCACGCGCGTCGTGCCGGGGACCGCGTCTTGCGCACCAGTCTGCGCCTGGTGGTGGCCGGCACCGTGTTGGGGCTGCTGTACCTGGCGAACAAGACGATCCTGGCGATGAGCCCGCGCCTGGGTTTCGAGTTCGCGCCCAGCCGCACGCCGCTGGCGCGGGAAGCGTTGCCCACCACCGCGTACCTGCTCGTCCTGGTCGGCGCGGCACTGCCCACGGCGCTGGGCTGGCTGCACCACTACCGCCTGCACCGCCGCCTGGGCCCGCTGTGGCGCGCCCTCTACCGCGCCGAACCGGCCATCGCCCTCGACCCGCCGCGCGTGCCGGACGTGGTGGTGCTGCGCAACCTCCGGCTGCGGGTGTACCGGCGGGTCATCGAGATCCGTGACGGCCTGCTGGCCCTCCAGCCCTACCGCGACCCGGCCGTCACCGAGGCCGCCCACGCCGAGGCCACCCGATCGGGCCTGACCGGCCGCGCCCGCGACGCCGCGGTGGAAGCCGCCACCGTCACCGCCGCTCTTCGCGCCCACGCCACCAAGAGCGTCCCCGCCCGGTCGGGCCCGGTGTCCCGCGGCGGCACGGACCTGGCCGACGACACCGCGTTCCTCGTCGCCGTGTCGCGGGCTTTCCGGAACGCCCGGCGCCGGGCGCTCAGCCCAGCGTCGGATCGATCCAGGTCGCCCCGGCGACCCAGTTCGCGCACCTGGTGGGGATGACCTCCATCTCGATGGTGAAGCGGAAAGCGCCGGTGAGATCGACCGTCAGCTCCTTGACCTCGCCGACGGTGACCCGGGTCGTCGCCGTGTCCACCCTCGCGTTGTCCTTGAGGACCCGGAACTCGACCACGATGCCGCTGCTGGACTGGTCGGTCAGGCCCACCATCGTCGTGAACCTGCGGTACTTCCGGTCCAGTTGGTAGGTGCGACTGGACGCCGACGGGTAGTCGCACTCCCGCAAGGCGGCCGTCATGACGCGGTCGTAGCTCTTGGTGTTCACCACCTGCTTCTCCACGAGCATCGCCGCCTTGCTGCTCTCGGTGTGCTGGAGGTCGAGCAGGGATGTCGCCCCCGGCTTGGCGGAGGTGGCAGTGGTGGTGTCGGGGCTGCTCCCGGGCGCGGTGACGGTGTGCACGGAGACCACCGTGGAGACGGGCGCGACGTTGGCCGCCTGCACGCCGTCTCTGCGTCCGGTGAAGTACGCGGCCACGCCGGTCGCGGTGCCGGTGATGAGAGCCGCGGTCACCACCCCGATGATCGCGCCGGTGCGGTTGATCTTCGCTGCTTGGACCTGCGGGTCGATCGCTTGTTTCGCGTTCTGGTCGGTCATGCCCACCCCGTCGTCCCTCCGGTCGAAGATCGACGGTAACCGCCGGGCCGGGCGCCGCGGGGGCGATCGGCGCGGTCTCGCCTGAACGGATCACCGGGCGACCCGCCGGTCAGCGGGGGCGTGGTGGCCGTTCGACGGGGTAGGGGAGGAAGGGTTCGTCGCCCGGGGTTCCGGTGCCGCGCGCGGTGGAGGTGCCGGCCGGGTAGAGGGGGTGCAGGTCCACGGGTGCGTGCCTGGGGGAGTTGGCGGCGATGTCGGCCAGGGCTTGTTGGCGTTGCTGCTCGGTGAGCCGGGACCAGGCGTTGGTGTCGTCGAGCCGGGACTGGAAGCTGTCCCAGGCCGCGGCGCGGTCGCGGATGTCGCCGGAGCGGGCGGCCGTGGAGTCGCCGTAGCGGTCGTTGTAGTCGCGGACCTGGTCGGTGTCGGCCGCGTAGAGCAGGAACAGTTGCTTGTCCGTGGTCGCGCCGTGCGGGTTCTCCGCGAGTTGGGCGAGGTGGTGGGCGCTGAGCCTGATGTTCTCCGAGGGGTTCTTCTCCACGTACGCGGCCAGGTCGGCGTCGCCGAGGTCGCCGAGGAAGGTGCCGTCCTCGGTGTTGAAGGCCTCCCGGTTCCCGTTCATCACCTCGCGGATGGTGTCCATCTTCATGTGGGTGATGCCCAGCGACTTGTCGGGCTCGATCGTCTGCTGCGCCGTCCACTCCAGGAAGCGCCAGGTCTCGGTGAGCGGGCCGCCGTCCGGCTCGAAGTTCTGGTACCACTGCTGTTCCTGCCAGACGATCGCCAGCAACAAGGATTCGCTGACACCGGTCTCGCGCGCGGCGCGGCGGACCGCGTCCATGAGTTCCGCCGGGATGTTGAGCGGGTGCAGTTCCCCCGCGCCGAGCAGGCGCAGGGCGATCTGCACCGGGTCGCCGGCCGCGGCGTCCAAGGCCCGGCGGACGGCGGCGGGGTCGGTCGAGTCGGTGAGGGCCGTGATCACCCGCAGCCGGCCGGCGGCCTGCTCGTCGGCCTGGTTGGCCGCGGTGAGCGCCGCCGCCACCATCAGCGAGGCGCAGTTGACGGCCCACTTGCCCAGGTCGGTGTCGGTGTTGCCGGTGACCACGCCGGCTTCGCTGACGCCCAGGCAGTACCGGCTCGCGAAGTCCAGCGCGTCCCCGAGTGCGCGTTGCGCGGCCTCGACGGCCTGGGCCAGCGCGCCGTAGGTGGACATCAGTCCTTCCAGGACGGTCGCGGCGGCTTCGTAGGTGTCCGCGTGCCGGGTGAACGACCGGGTGGCGTCCTCGCCGGCCTGGTCGACCCAGCACACCTGGAGGGTGCGGGCCACTTCGTTGCGCGCCAGGGAGGACACGTCGTGGCAGTGGTGGGCGGCGTCGCGGGCGTCCTCGGCGGCGGTCCACCACAGCGCCGGTCGGGCGTTCTTGAGGTCGGAGACGGTCAGGGTCATCGCGTGAACCACTCGGCCTGGGCGCGCAGCGCGTCGGCGGCGGACCGGTCGGCGTCGACGTAGGTGCCCATCGAGTCGTTGACCGCGTCGGCGGCGCGGTCCACGTCCTCGCCCAGCCGTCGCAACCGGGTCTGCCACGCCGACACGCACTCCGCGCTCGCGGTGGCGGCGAGCCACCCGGGGTGCGGTGTCGCGGCGGCTTGCGCGCCGAGCAGCAGCGTGGACCGTTCCCCTTCCGCCCGGTCGCCGAGGAACTTCGTCGCGATGGTCACGACGGGTTCGATGATGGCGTCGAGGCTCCACCCCATGTGCTGGTTCCCCCTTCGGCTGTGCCTGCCTTGCACGGCCGAGCTTGCCGGGGCGGACATGAGATCCCGATGACAAGCGTGCCGGTCAGGGGTTCTCGCCGGTGTGGACGACGTGTTCGGCGACGTCGCGGAGTTTGACGTTGCGGTGTTGGGAGGCGGTGCGCAGGCGGTCGAAGGCGGTGGAGGCGGTGAGGCCGTGGCGTTCCATCAGGATGCCGACGGCCTGGCCGACCAGGCGGTGGCTGGCGACGGCGGTGCGCAGCTGGTCCTCGGTGAGGGTGCGCTGGTGGTCTTGTCGGGCGCGGTCGAGGGCGGCGGCCAACGCGTCGGCCAGGACGGCGGCCAGGAGGTGTTCGTCGGCGGAGACGGTGCGGGGAGCGGGGAACTGGACCCACACGCTGCCCGCCGGGACGGCGATGTGCAGGCCGGGCAGCACGTCGGGGCGGTCCTGGGGCTGCCGGCGGCCGGCGGCCCAGTCCCGCCGGGTGCGTTCGGGCAGGCGGGCCCAGGCGGCGGAGCCGACCTCGGTGACGACGGTGGCCGGTGGCCATTGGCGGCCGTCGGCGATCAGGACGGTCCCGCCGAAGGTCTCGCTGAAGCCGTGGACGCTGGTGGCGTAGACCTCGGCCAGGGGCAGCGGGGTGTTCAGGGCCGCGGCGAGGCGGGTGGCGGCGGCGCGGCGGGAGCGGTGGTCGCGGTCGCGGGTGATGTCGCGGACCATGCCGACGACGAGCGGCTCGTCGCGGTGGTCGGCGACGACCGTGGTGGTGACCGTGAGCCACACGTCGTGGCCGTCGCGGTGCCGGACGAGCAGTTCGCGCTCGTCGTCGGTCACCTCCGGCACGGGGGAGGGGTCCTTCCGGGTCAGGCCGGTGATGCGCTCGAACGCGTCGTTGACCTCGACGAGCGTGCCGGTCGCGTCGGCGACGAACACGCCGTCGTGCAACGAGCGCACCACGGCGGCGCGCCACGCGACGTCGCGGGAACGGGCACGGGCGCGTTCCAGGTTGGCCCGCAACCGGGTGAGCAGGTCGGCGGCGGAGAACGGCTTGACCAGGTAGTCGTCCGCGCCGGCGGCGAAGCCCTCGGCGGCGGCCTCCTCACCGGCGCGGGCCGAGAGCAGGACGACGGGTAGGTCGCGCAGCGCCGGGTCGGTCCGGATCGCGGCGAGCAGCCCGAACCCGTCCAGCCGGGGCATCATGACGTCGGCGAGCACCAGGTCCGGTCTGGCGCGGCGGACGCGGTCCAGCGCGTCGGCGCCGTCCTCGGCGAGTTCGACGTCGTAGTGCCCGTCGAGCAGGCCCAGCAGGTAGTCGCGCAGGTCGTGGTTGTCCTCCACGACCAGCAGCCGGTCGCGTCCGCCGGTGGTGGCGGGCGTCGGGCGGGGGTCGGTGGTCCAGGAGAGGGCTTCGTCCAGGTAGGGGGCGGGGTCGGTGGACCTCGCGCGGGGCGCGCTCGCCGGGCCGGCCTCGCCGTAGGGGACGTGGACGGTGAACACCGACCCGGAGCCGGGGGTGGACTCGACGGTGATGGTGCCGTCGAGCAGCCGCACGAGTTCGGCGACCAGGGCGAGCCCGATGCCGCTGCCCTCGTGGGAGCGTCCGTGCGCGCCGCGGACCCGGTGGAACCGTTCGAACAGCCGCGGCAGTTCGTCGGCGGGGATGCCGATGCCGGTGTCGGCCACCCGCAGTCGCGCGCCGTCGCCGGTGTCGCGCAGCTCGACGCGCACGTCACCGCGCAGGGTGTACTTCAGGGCGTTGGAGAGCAGGTTGAGCACGATCCGGTCCCACATGTCCGGGTCGATGTGGGCCGGGCGGGGCAGCGCGGGGGTGTCCACGTGCAGTCGCAGCCCGGCGTGCCGCATGGCCTCGGCGAAGGTCAGGGCGATGGCGCGGGTGGCGCTCGCCAGGTCGAGGGCCGTGCGCTCGGGGCTCAGCCGGCCGGCTTCGATGCGGGCGAAGTCGAGCATCCCGTTGACCAGCCGCCGCAGCCGGCCTGCGTTGCGGGCCACGAGCCGCAGGCGTTCGCGGTGCGCGTCGGGCAGCGGGTGCACGGGGTCGGTCAACGCGTCCTGCACGGGGCCGGCGATCAGGGTCAGCGGCGTGCGCAGCTCGTGGCTGATGTCGGAGAAGAACGTCGTCTTGGCCGCGTCCAGCTCGGCCAGCGCGCGGGCGCGGCGGCGTTCGGCCTCCAGGCCGCGCGCGCCGCCGATGCCGGTGCCCAGGTGCCCCGCGACCAGGTCCAGGAAGGACCGGTAGCCCGCGTCGAACGGCCTGCGGTCGCTCGTGCCGACCACCAGCACGGCGCTGGGCGTGGACCGGCCGGGCTCGACCACCGGCACGACGTAGGCCGCGGCCGGTCCGGACGTGGCGTCCGGGTCGGCGAACACGGCCGTGCTCCGCCCGGTGCGCAGCGCCTCGGCCACCGGCCACGCCTCGTCCGGGCAGTCCCCGGTCCGGGCCACCGGCCGGCCGGTGGCGTCGGCGAGGTGGACTTCGGCGAACCGGATGTCCTCGGCGTTGGACGCCAGGACGTGGGCGGTGCGCCGGCACGCGTCCTCGGCGCTGGGCGCGTCCACCAGGTCGGCGGCCAACGCGCCCAGGGTGCGCAGCCGCCGCTCGCCGACGATCTTCTCGGTGGTCTCGGTGACCGCGCAGAACACGCCGCCGGTGGAGCCGGACTCGTCCACGATGGGGCTGTAGGAGAAGGTGAAGTAGCACTCCTCGGTGAAACCGTTGCGGTCCAACAACAGCAGCTGGTCATCCGACCAGGTGGCGCCGCGGCCGGCCAGCACGCCGTCGAGCATCGGGCCGATGACGTCCCAGATCTCCGGCCAGACGTCCTTGCCCGGCGCGCCCAGGGCCCGCGGGTGCTTCGACGCGCCCAGGATGGGCCGGTAGGCGTCGTTGTAGATCATCACCAGCTCGGGTCCCCACCACAGCAGGATCGGGAACCGCGAGGTCAGGCAGACCCCGACCGCCGTGCGCAGGCTCTGCGGCCACGTCTCGACCGGTCCCAGCGGACTCGCCGCCCAGTCGAACGACGAGACCAACGCCCCCATCTCGCCACCGGTCTCCAGCACTCCCGCGCGCCACCGCTCCGGGTGCCCACCCGCCCGCATACCCCTACCACCTCCACACCGGAACTGATCGAAGTCAACTACCCGGTTCGCCGGGCTCGCAAGCAGAGGTGAGCCTGTCGCACGTGACCCCAACGGGTGGTAACACGGAACGTGCACGAGCCGATACGCACATATCCGGGTGCGGCCGTGTGCGCGACGGTCTCGTCGGTAGGGCGGTCCGCTGCGGGCAAGCCCGTCCGGACCGGTCGCGGCCCGCGTTGAGCAGTCAGCGCCCGCGACCGTCCGGCGTCCCTCGCCCGATCAGGTGAACCGACGCGGAGTGGCCGTTGCCGGTCGGACGGGGGCGACGTAGATTCGCCGGTCTCCGGCCGGCACCACCGCACCGCCTAGGAGAGGTGTTCCCATGGTCGACACCATCGCGAGCGCCACCGTCACGCTGCACCGGGGTGTGCCGGTCGTCGTCGTGAGCGGTGAGGTCGACGCCCACACCATCGAGTCGATCCGCGACCGGGTGTTCGGCGAGCTCGACCGTGGGCCGCGCGGGCTGGTGCTGGACCTGACCGGTGTGGCCTTCCTCGGCTCCGACGGCCTGCAGCTGCTGGTGGAGACGATGCTCCGGGCGCGGCGCGCGGGCACCCCCGTGGTGGTGGTGGCCGGGCAGCGGGCGGTCCTGCACCCGCTGGAGCTGACCGAGCTGGACCGGGTGGTCACGCTGCGGGATTCGGTCGACGACGCCGCGACCGCCGTGCTGTTGGCGGGCTGACCGCGCGGTCGCGGCCCTTTAAGGTGGACCGACGAGCAACCGGCCGATCACGCGGAAGGTGCCACCGGATGCCGGACGAGCCTGTCGCCTTCCCGACCGCTTCGGTGCAGGACGGTCCGGTGGCCGGTGTGACCGTGGTCCAGGTCGTCGGCGAGCTCGACGCCGGCACGAGCGACGACGTGCTCGCCGTGGTGCTGGCCGAGGCGGAACGGGTCCCGGTCGGGCTGGTGCTGGACCTGACCGGGGTGACGTTCTTCGGCTCGGCGGGGATCACGCTGCTCGTGCGGGCCCGGCGGGTCACCGGGCGGCGCGGAGCCGGCTTCGCGGTGGTGGCCGCGCACGGCGCGGTGCTCAAGACCGTCCAGGTCACCGAGCTGGACAAGGCGCTCGCGGTGTGCCCGGACCTCGACCGGGCGGTCGCGGCCGTGCTGGACCCCGCGTCGCGCTGACCGCCGCGGGTCAGGCGGGACCGTGGACGACGTCGGCCCACACGGTCTTGCCGTCGCCGTGGGCGGTGTGGCCCCAGTCGGCGGACAGGGCGGCGACGAGGACCAGCCCGCGGCCGCGGGAGTCGGAGATGCGCGACCGGCCGACCACCGGCGGGTCGCCCGACGAGTCCTCGACCTCCACGCGCACCCGCTCGGGCAGCACCGACAGGCGCAGCCGGCGCGGTCGCGGGCTGTGGTCGTAGGCGTTGGTGACCAGCTCGGTGACCACCAGCAGCAGGTCTTCCAGGGGGTCCCCGGCCACTTCCGGCGCCGCCGCGCGCACCCATCGCCGCACCTCGGCCATCTCCGGCCGCGCGGCCAGGTCCAGCGCCTGCGACCGGGCTGCGGAACGCGGCACCTCGGTGGCGCTCACCTCCGCATCACATCACGCTCCTGACTCAGGGGCCGATCGGACACCCCGAACCCGCCCCCGGCCGCGTACTCGGCCGTGCCCCGGGGCCGGCGCCAGCATCGCACGAACGCCGCCGGACCGTAACCCGAACGTCGGTCGGAGTGCTCGACACACCGCCACCCGAGCCGTTCGGCCGTCACGGCCGGGTGCCGGTCGCGGTCCACTCGTCCTGGACGGCGGAGGGCCGGCCGTAGAGGAAGCCCTGCGCGTAGCCGCACCCGGCGGCCCGCAGCCAGTCGGCCTGCTCGACGGTCTCGACGCCCTCGGCGACGGTGGTGGCGCCGAACGCGCCCGCCAGGTCGATGATGCACCGGACCACGCCGCCGGTGCGGGGGTCGTCCAGCGACCACGTGAACGACTTGTCGATCTTGATCACGTCGAACGGGTAGCGCTGCAGGTAGCTCAGCGAGGAGTAGCCGGTGCCGAAGTCGTCGAGCGCGACCCGGACCCCGGTCTCGCGGATGCCGGTCAGCACGCGCATGGCGGCCTCGTCGGCCCACACCGATTCGGTGACCTCGATGGTGAGCAGGTGCGGGTCCAGACCGGTCGAGGCGAGCAGCGTCGTCACGTCGGCGGCGAACCCGGTGTCGGCCAGTTGCCGGGTGGAGACGTTGACGGTCACCCCGAGCGGGCGTCCGGCGGACTGCCACCCGGCGGCCCGCGAGCACGCCGAGGACAGGACGTGCCGCCCGAGCGGGACGATCATCCCGGTCTCCTCCGCCAGGGGGATGAACTCCTGCGGCGAGGTGAGGCCGTGGCCGGGGCGCTGCCAGCGCGCCAGCGCTTCGGCTCCGGTGACCCGCTGGTCGTCGAGGGCGACGATCGGCTGGTAGTGCACGACGAACTGGTCGGTGCCCAGTGCCGCGCGCAGGTCGTCCTCGGCTTGTTGGCGGGCCCGGACCTGGTCGCCGAGTCGCCGGTCGAACACGCGCACCCGGTTGCCGCCGTCGCGTTTGGCGGCGTACATGGCGATGTCGGCGTCGCGGAGCAGGGTTTCCCCGGCTTCGGCGGCCGGTGCGGAGGTGGCGATGCCGATGCTGGCGTGCATCGGGTCGCCGGTGGCCGCGTCGGTCAGGGCGTGGAGCACCGCGTGTGCCAGGGTCACCGCGTCGGCGTCGTGGTGTGCCACCAGGATGGCGAACTCGTCGCCGCCGAGGCGGGCAACCGTGCCCGTGCCGGCGGCGGTGCGGATGCGGTCGGCGGCGGTGCGCAGGTGCGCGTCGCCCACCGCGTGCCCGCCCCGGTCGTTGACCTCCTTGAACCCGTCGAGGTCCACCACCAGCAGGGCCACGGGCTCGGGCCGGGTCAGCTCGCGGTCGAGCAGTTCCAGGAAGTGGCTGCGGGAGATCAGCCCGGTGAGCTCGTCGCGTTCGGACCGCAGGCGCAACTGGTCCTGGAGGGTGCGTTGGTCGGTGATGTCGACGGCCGCGACCACCAGGTGGTCGCCGTCGGACAGCGGCACGGCGGCGGTGTGCAGGGCGAGGACCTGCGTGCCGAGGTGCACCTCGACCGGTCTCCCGGACGGCTTGGCGCAGCCGCGCGCGCACGTGGTGATGTCGGGTTCGTGCTCGCACGGGACCCTGCCGCCGTGCGGGGCGAGGAGGCGTTCGGCTCGTTCGTTGCACATCGCCGCGACGCCGTCACCGTCGAGCACGGCGATGCCGACCGGACCCGCCCGCAGCACGGCGTGCACCATCCGCCCGGACTCGTCGGCGCGCAGCAACGCCTCCTGCGCCAGCCGGGCGGCCCGCGCGGTCTGGTGCAGGGCCGTGGCCGCGACGACCAACCCGATCAACGGCAGCAGCGCCGGCATGGCGCCCTCCACCGTGAGCCCGTCGCGCCAGGCGCCCGTCGCGCCGACGACGGCGACGGCGGAGCCGACGAGGTAGCCCGCCACCGCGCCGACCGCCTTGACCGGCAGCGCCTCGTCCCCGCCGCCGACGAGCGACCGGCGGATGGTGACCGCGAACAGGAAACCGACCGTCGGCTGGACGGAGTCCAGCACCTGGCAGGCGGTTCCGACGCAGAGCGCCTCGACCGCCGCGCCGGTCCAGCCGTCGTGGTCGGGGCGGACCAACCACGTCGTGAGCGTCGCCGCGGCCAGTGCCGCGGCGACCCACCCGAGCGGCGAGCCGGCGAAGAGCAGTTGCGCGATGAAGGCGATGCCGCCGAGCCAGCAGAACCACAGGGTCGCGAGCCGCACCCTGGCCACGCTCGCGGCGGGCCACACGGGATCCGGCTGCCCCGGTAAGCCGGGCGGCTTGCTGTCCGATCCCACCAAGTGCCCCCGAATGAGACGCGACTACGTGACCAGCCGGGGAACATACACGCTCAGTTGCCATCCGCACACGCTCCGGTCGCGGCGCGCGGCCGGGAGGTCTACGCGGGCGTGAAGGTGGTCACTCTCCGCGCCGGAGCGACGTGGGCCTTCCTAGCAGAGCCGAACTGGTTCTTTCGGGTGACTCGTCATGCCGGGTGCCGAGGTGGGTGTGACGCTGCTCGGGTGGAGTCGGAACCCGACTGCGAGGTCTGTGGCGACACAGGCACGATGACGTGGATGCAACCCGTGCCGGACGGTCACGGCGGTTTCGTGCTGAAACAGGTCGAACACCCGTGCGCGTGCCCGAGGTCGGGGTGGTGGCGACCGCCCGCGGCGGAGTCGCGGACGGTGATCGACCCCGGTGGCCGGGTGGCGGTCGGGAACGTTGCGCGGGCCAACGCCCACCACCGCACGGACTGGTCCAGACCTTCGTAACCGTCGGCGCGGACACCCCCAGCCCTGCCGATCTGCGGGAAAAGCACCTCCCGGGGGTATGGTCAGCGTGGGGAGCGTCCGCTCGGCACTGGCCGGCAGGGCTCGCGCTCACCCCTGTGCCGGCCGCTCGGGCGCGCAGGTCGGGACGGGACGGAGGCGGCCCATGGCCGCAGAGGACTTTTCGGAAACCCGGCTTCGCGTGTTGGAGGCGATCACCGACAGCGCCCTGCGCGAGTTGGACCTGGACAAGCTGTTCGAGGTGCTGCTCGGGCGGGCGCGTGAGCTGCTGTCGGTGGACACCGTGACCGTGCTGTTGACCGACCCCGGCGGCGACCAGTTGGTGGCGCGCGCGACCCGCGGGCTGGAGGAAGAGGTCTTCCAGGGGGTGCGGGTGCCGGTCGGGTCCGGGTTCGCCGGGCGGGTGGCGCAGCGCCGGGAGCCGGTGCGGATCTCGCACGTGGACGAGTCCACGGTGGTCAACCCGCTGCTGTGGCGGCGGGGCCTGCGGGCGATGCTGGGCGTGCCGATGGTGGCGGGCGGCGACCTCGTGGGCGTGGTGCACGTCGGGTCGCTGGTCGACCGGCGGTTCACCGACGAGGACGTGGACCTGCTGCGGCTGATCGCGGACCGGCTCGCGGTGGGCGTGCACGCGCACCGGTCGCGGGCCGAGCGGGACGCCGCGGAGTTGTTGCAGGACAGCCTGCTGCCGGGACGCCTGCCCCGGCCGCGCGGCTGGGACCTGGCCGCCCGGTACGTGCCGGGCGCGGGCAGCGGTGTCGGCGGCGACTGGTACGACGTGTTCGAACTGCCCGGCGGGCGCATCGGCCTGGTGATCGGGGACGTGGTCGGCCACGGGCTGGCGGCGGCGGTGGTGATGGGACGCCTGCGCAGCGCGTTGCGCGCCTACGCGCTGGAGTACGAGGACCCGGCGGAGGTGTTGGGCAAGCTGGACCGCAAGGCCACCTACTTCGAGCACAACACGATGGTGACGGTGGCCTACGCGGTCATCGACACCGCGACCGCCCGCATGGCCGTGTCGGTGGCGGGTCACCCGCTGCCGGTCGTGGCGTCACCGGGCCGGGACACCGTCCTGGTCGACGCCGTCGTCGATCCTCCGATCGGCTTCAACCTGGCCACGTCGGGCCGCCACACCACCGCGGTGGACCTGCCGCGGGGGGCGCTGGTCGTGCTCTACACCGACGGTCTGGTCGAGCGTCGGGACAAGGACTTGGACGAGGGCGTGGACCTGCTGCGCCGCTCCGTGACCGCCACGTCGGCGGAGACGGCGTGCGTGCGGGTCATGGCCGAACTCGTCGGCGACCACGCGGCGGCGGACGACATCGCCCTGCTGGCCGTCCACCGCTCGCCCGAGACCGTTCGCGGAACTCCTTAGCGTCGGGCCGCGAGCGCACCGGTGCGTGCAGGCCGGTGTTCGTTCCATCGATGGCAGCGTGACCGGCGATGTCGTGCAGGCCGGCGTCGTCCACGGCGGTGTTCACGTGCACAACCACCAGTCGATCCTCCGGCTGCCGCACCGCTCGGGGCCGGTCCCGCCGCGCGCGGACGGGTTTCAGGCGCGTTCGGTGTCGGCACGGTTCGAAGCGGCTCTCGACGATGTGGGCGGGGCGTCACCCGAACCGGGTCGGGCTTCGTCGCGCGTGGCGGTGCTGAACGGGCTCGGTGGAGTGGGCAAGACCCAGCTGGCCGCCGATTACGCCAACCGCGCCTGGGACTCGGGCACGGTCGACCTGCTCGTGTGGGTCACCGCGTGGTCTTGGCAAGCGGTCGTCGGGGACTTCGCCCGGCTGGCGGCCGACCTGGTCGGCGTCGAGGACCGTGATCCCGTGCGCGGTGCGCGCAGGTTCCTCGATTGGTTGGCGACCACTGGCGCCCGGTGGCTGATCGTCCTGGACGACCTCCAGACGCCGGCCGACATGGACGACCTGTGGCCGCCGCACAACCCGGGGGGCCGGGTGGTCGTCACCACACGCCGGCGTGACGCGGCCCTGCGCGGCCAGGGACGTCGGCTGGTGGAAGTCGGCCTGTTCACCGCCTCGGAGTCGGTGGCCTACCTCGACGCCAAGCTCGGGCCCGACCGGTCGGACGGCGCCCCGGAGCTGGCCGCCGCGCTCGGCCACCTGCTGTTGGCGCCGGCCCAGGCGGCCGCCTACCAACTCGACCGGCACCTCACGTGCCGGGACTACCTCACCAGGTGGTCGGACCGGCGGCGCACGTTGGTGTCGCTGCTCCCCGAGCCGCACGCGGTGCCCGACCAGTACCGGCGCACGCTGGCGGCGACCTGGTCCCTGTCGATCGAGCACGCCGACCGCCTCCACCCGGCCGGCGCCGCCGCTGCGGCACTGGACGTGCTCGCCCTGCTGGACTCCAACGGCATCCCGCTAGGACTGCTGGCCACGCCGGCGGCGTCGGGCCGTCTCTCCGGCACCGTCTACACCGAGGTCGATCACGACGACATCCAGGACGCCATCTCCAACCTCGCCAGGCTGAGCCTGCTCAGTCACACGCGCTCCGCGACGCACAGCGAAATCCGCGTGCACGCGCTGGTGCAGCGCACCGTCCGTGACCGACTGGCGGGCAGGGTCCATCGCCTGGCGCGCGTGGTCGGCGACGCTCTGGTCCAATTCTGGCCGGACGTGGAGCGGGACACGACCCTCTCGCACGTGCTGCGGGCGAACGCGGCGGCACTACGCGCATCGGTTCCCGAGGCGCTGTGGACGCCACGGATGCACCCCGTCCTGGTCCGGGCCGGCACCAGCCTCGGCTCCTGCGGCCAGACCGCGGCGGCGCACCAGTACTACGAGAGCCTCCTGGTCGCGGCGCGCCGGCAGTTGCCCGAGGAGCACGAGGACATCTTCGTGTTGCGGCACGAGATCGCGCACTGGCTCGGCGAACGTGGCGAGCCCGACGCCGCGGCGACGGCGTTCCGCGACCTGCTGGAGGATCGACTGCGGGTCCTGGGCCGGGACCACCTGGGCACCCTCACCACCCGCCGCATCCTCGCGCCTACCTCGCGGGCAAGACCGCCGACCCGACACGGGCGGTCGCCGAACTCGAAGTCCTCCTCCACGACCACCTCCGCGTCATGGGCCCGCACCACCCGAACACCCACTCGACCCGGGAGGGTCTACGGCGATGGCAGGAGGCTTTGTAGGAGACCGGCCGGTGGTCGGCGCGGCGCTGGCACTGGCGTCGGTGGCCGAGGTGTTGGCGCAATCAGCGCGTGCGCTATGTGGTGGCCGGACATAGTCGCGGCGCATCCTGTGGTGACGGCACCGCATGCGGGTTCGTGCGTGAGTTGAGAGTTGCGGACGGCTGCTGAGGACAGTGCAATGTGTCTGGACGGCACACATCAGGCCGACCACCCGCGGGGCGCGGTCACAGTGTGGAGAGGGCGGGGTGACGGTGGCTATCGCTTCGTTCCTGGAGTTGCTGTTGGCCTCGGACACCTCGGTCGGGGATTTCGACGAACCGCTGGCTCGGGCGCGGGCGGCCGGTGCGTCGCCCGGGCGGCTCGCGGAGTTGGAGCGGGAGCGGGCGTTGGCGTTGCGGGTCCGGGAGATCCTGATCGGGCACCGGCGGCACCAGGCCGAGTTGCAGTTGCTCAACGACACCGCCCACGACCTGGCCGCCCTGCACGACCTGGACGCGATCCTGCAGGCCATCTCCGACCGCGCCCGCCGCCTGCTGGACTGCGACCTCGCCTACATCAGCCTCAGCGACACCGACCGCGGCGACAGCTACATCAAGGCCGCGTCGGGCAACATCTCCGGCCGGTTGCGGGAGTTGCGGTTGCCCAGCGGGGCCGGGGTCGGGGGGATGGTGGCCCGCACCGGCGCGCCCTACAGCGTGCTGTCCTACCACGAGGACAAGTCGATCATCCACACCGACGAGATCGACCGCACGGTGCGCGCGGAGAAGATGGTGTCGTTGCTCGGGGTGCCGGTCGTGCTCGGTCGGCACGTGATCGGTGTGCTGTTGGCCGCGCACCGGGAGCAGCGCACGTTCAGCGGTCGGGACGTCAACGCGTTGTCCATGTTGGCCGCGCACGCCGCCGTGGCGATCGACAACAGCCGGTTGCTGGGCGAGGCGCGGGCGGCGGCGGACGAGTTGCGGGTGGCCAACGCGACCATCCGCTCCCATGCCGAGGACCTGGAGCGCAGCACGGCGGTGCACGAACGGCTCACCCGGCTGGTGGTGGCCGGCAAGGGGGTCGAGGACGTGGTCCAGGCCGCGGCGCACTCGGTCGGGGTGGGCGGCGTGGTGCTGGTGAGCCGGGACGGCGTGGTGGTGACCCGGGCGGGTGACGACGCCGCGGGGGAGGGGATCGACCTGGGCGCGGTGGCGCGGGCCGCGCGCGAGGCGGGCTGCACGGTGGTGGGGGACACGACGTGCGCGGTGCCGATGATCACCGAGTCGGACTACCTGGGCACGATGGTGCTGCTGGGCGCGTCCGCGGTGGGCGACATCGACCGGCGCACCCTGGAGGCGACGGCGTTGGTGGCCTCGCTGGTGCTGGTGACCCGGCAGCGCATGGCCGAGACCGAGGCGCAGGTGCGCGGCGAGCTGCTGGAGGACCTGCTGTCCCCGTCGCCGCGCCCGGACGACCTGCTGCGCCACCGTGCCGCGTTGCTGGGCGTGGACCTCGACGGGCGGCACGTCGTCGTGGTGGCCCGGACGTGCGGGGGCGGGCGCGACCGCTACCACGCCGCGGCGGCGGCGCTGGCGCGGCGGGGCGGTGGTCTGGCGACCTGCCGCAAGGACGAGGTGGTGCTGTTGCTGCCGGGCGCCGAACCGGGCCGGCAGGCGCGGGCGGTGAGCCGTGAGCTGTCGACGGCGTCGCGGCCGGTGACCGCGGGTGGCGCGGCGGTGGAGGGCATCGACCGGGTCGCCGAGGCCTACCGGGAGGCGGCGGACTGCGCGCAGGCCATGCTGGCGCTGGGCCGCGCCGGGGAAGGGGCCGACGCGGCGGACCTGGGCGCGGTCGGTGTGCTCTTCGGGAGCAGGCGCGACCTGGGCTCGTTCGTGGACTCCGTGCTCGGCTGCCTGATCGACTACGACGAGACGCGCGGCGCGGAGCTGGTGCGCACGCTCGCCGCGTTCTGCGCGAGCGGCCAGAACATGTCCACCACGGCGCAGGAGCTGCACCTGCACGCCAACACGATCGCCCAGCGCCTGTCCCGGATCGGGCAGTTGCTGGGCGAGTCGTGGCGGGACCCGGACCGCCTGCTGGAGGTCCAGATCGCGTTGCGGTTGCTGCGGATCAGCCGACCGGATCTGGTGCGGTGACCTAACGGGCGCAGACGTGGCTGCGCGCGGAGTCGGGGTCGCCGAACCCGAGGTAGCGGGGCCAGGTGGGGTACCGGCACAGCGGTCGGGTGCGGCCGGCCGCGGCGGGGTTCTTGTCGGTGACGGTCTGCCTGGTCGGCGGGCGGTGGCGCTGCACCCAGTCCTCCAGCGCGGTCAACGAGTCCCAACCGGCGGCGAAGGCCGCGTCGACGTTGACGTGGTTGGCGCCGGGCACGAGGTAGAGGCGGGCGAACCGGTGTGTCGCGGCCTTGCCCATGGTCTTCTCGACGCGCTGGAAGTAGTCCACTGTGGACCGGTGGCTGACCAGTTCGTCGGCGGTGCCGTGCACGAGCAGCAGTTTGCCGCCGCCGCGCGCGAACCGGCCCAGGTCGGGGTCGTTGACGTCCTGCAGCCGGGACAGGTCGCTGATGCGCTGTTGCCACTCGCCGGGCGCGCGCGGGTCCAGGGACAGCGAGTCGTACGCCGGGTCGCGGGTGACGAAGTGCTTGACCCACTGCTCCCAGAACTGCACGCCGTAGCCGGAGGTCTTGGGCATCGGGTGGGCGGGGGCGTGGGTGCCGAGGCCGAGCAGCGGTGTGGTCATGTCCGCGCCGGACAGGAACGGGAAGCCGGGGTAGCCGCGTTCGCCGCTGCCGAGCGGGTAGTCCCACCGCAGCGGTTCCGACAGCGCCCGCACCGCCTGGACCTGCGCGTCGGACAGGCACGTGTCGCCGGTGTCGGCGCCGTCGGGGCAGCGCAGCGTGCGCGGGTCGAACCGGCAGCCGGCCTCGTCGGAGACCACCCCGTCGCGGATCCCGTCACGGCCGTCGCACGCCTGCACCACCGCGCGGTGCAGCAGCGCCTGCTTCGCCGGGCCGGGGAACGCGCCCGGCTGGGACAGCACCCGGGCCTGGTAGCCGAAGAACAGGTCCAGGCTCGCCGCGTTCCACGCCGGGTAGGCCGAGATCACGCCGTCGAAGTCGGTGGGCCAGCGTTGCGCGACCGCGAGCGCCTCCCGCCCGCCGCTGGACCCGCCGGCGAAGAAGCTGTGCGCCGGTGCGGTCCCGTAGCGCTTGCCGACCAGGAACACCGCGGCGTCGCGGGTTTTCTTCAGCGCGTCGCCGGCGAAGTTGCGCAGCGCCTCGTCGTTGACGGCGAAGGACCCGTCCAGGGAGCGGGTCGGGGTGAAGTCGGGCGCGGCCTGGTGGCCGGAGTCGCTCGCGAAGGTCGCGTACCCGCGGCCCAGCGGGGTGGGGCGGTCGGCGGGCGCGTAGGGGACGTTGCCCGCGACGTCGGGGATCGTGCCGTCGTACCCGCCGCCGCCGAACATCAGCACCTTGGCGTTCCACCGCGTCGGCAGCGCGACCCGCAGCAGGATGTCCGGCGCGGCGGGGTCCACCGGGTGCAGGGCGGCGTCCACGCGGCAGTGTTCGCCGATCGCGCCGGTGGCGGGGACGAGCTGCGTGGCGGTGACCTCGCCGCCGGTGGTCGGCAGCCCGATCGCCGCGGCGGGGATGGTCGTGCCGTCGAGCGCGGCGCAGTCGGCCGCGGTCGTGGCCTGCGCCGGCGGGGTGAGCGACGCGCCGCACACCAGCGCAACCACCGCGGTCGGGACCCAAATCCTTCTCATCGTGCCTCCTTGGCCCGAATCGTCGCGGGTACGAGCAGGTCGGGTTCGGTGGCGGCCCGCACGTCCTCGACCGTCACGCCGGGTGCCAGTTCGCGCAGCGCCAGGCCGTCGGGGGTGACGTCGAGGACGGCCAGGTCGGTGATCACCCGGTGCACGACGCGCCGGCCGGTGGTGGGCAGGGTGCAGGTGTCCACGATCTTCGCGGCGCCGTCGCGGGTGGTGTGCTCCATGAGCACGATGACCTTGCGGGCGCCGTGGACCAGGTCCATCGCGCCGCCCATGCCCTTGACCATCGCGCCGGGGATCATCCAGTTGGCCAGGTCGCCCTCGGCGGAGACCTGCATGGCGCCGAGCACGGCGACGTCGATGTGGCCGCCGCGGATCATGGCGAACGACAGCGCCGAGTCGAAGAACGACGCGCCGGGGGTGACGGTGACGGTCTCCTTGCCGGCGTTGATCAGGTCGGGGTCCTCCCGGCCCTCGACGGGATAGGGGCCGACGCCCAGGATGCCGTTCTCGGAGTGCAGGACGACGTGCTTGCCCGGGGGGAGGTGGTCGGCGATCAGCGTGGGCAGGCCGATGCCGAGGTTGACGTAGCCGCCGTCGGGCAGTTCGCGTGCGGCGCGGGCGGCCATCTGGGCGCGGGTCAGGCTCATCGGGTGGACACCTCGGCGAGGTCGCGGTGGCGGGTTTCCTTCGCGGCGAGCACCCCGGCGGTGGAGATGACGGCCGCGACGACGACGTAGATGGTGATCGGCGTGGGGTTGCCGTAGCGGGACAGCAGCGCGGTGGCGATCAGCGGGGCCAGGGAGCCGGCGATGATCGAGGTGACCTGGTAGCCGATGGAGGTGCCGGAGTAGCGGACCTCGGTGTCGAACTGCTCGGCGAAGAACGCGGCCTGCGGCCCGTACATCGCGGCGTGCGCGATCAGCCCGCCGACGACGGCGAGGGTGAGCAGCCACCCGTCGCGGGTGTCCAGCAGCGGGAAGAACAGCAGCGCCCACAGCCCCATGCCGACCGTGCCGACCAGGTAGACCGGGCGGCGGCCGATCCGGTCGGACAGCGCGCCGAAGGCGGGGATTGCGACCAGGTGGACGACGTTGGCCAGCAGCAGGGCGTTGAGCACCACCGCTTTGTCCAAGTGGAGGTGGGTGGTGACGTAGGTGAGCACGAACGCGGTGATGATGTAGTAGGAGATGTTCTCCACCATCCGCGCCGAGATGCACACCGCGATCTGCTTGGGGTGGCGGCGCAACGCCTCCAGCGCCGGGGCGCGGCGCGTCCCCTTGGCCGCTTCCGCCTTGGCGCGGGCTTCGACGAACACCGGGGCGTCCTCGATGGAGGACCGGATCCAGTAGCCCAGGCCGATCAGCACCGCCGACAGCAGGAACGGCACCCGCCAGCCCCAGTCCAGGAACGTCTCGTCGGGCATGGTCGCGGCCAGCACCGCGAGCACCGCGGTGGCCAGCAGGTTGCCCACGGGGACACCGGCCTGGGGCCAGCTGGCCCAGAAGCCGCGCCACCGCGCCGAGCCGTGCTCGCTGACCAGCAGCACCGCGCCGCCCCACTCGCCGCCGATGGCGAAGCCCTGCACCAGCCGCAGCACCGTCAGCAGCACCGCGGCCCACACGCCGATCGAGGCGTAGGTGGGCAGCAGGCCGATGGCGGCGGTGGCCACGCCCATCGTCACCAGGCTGACCATGAGCAGCTTCTTGCGGCCCACCCGGTCGCCGAAGTGCCCGAACACCAGGCCGCCCAGCGGGCGGGCGACGAACCCGAGCGCGTAGGTCAGGAACGCCAGCATGGTGCCCACGAGCGGGTCGCTCTGCGGGAAGAACAACTTGTTGAACACCAGGGCGGCGGCCGAGCCGTAGAGGAAGAAGTCGTACCACTCCACGGCGGTGCCGACCAGGCTCGCGGCCACCACCCGGCCCATGCGGGTCGGTGGCGCGGCGGCGGCTGTGCTCATCAGGACTCCTTTGTCGTGCCGAAATGCACCGCCCGGGAACGTCACCGGCAAGCGGTGTGCACGGCCGCAAACGCTAGGTCCGCCGACCACGGCGACCAATGTGGCGGGACACGCAAAAACCGCGCCATTCATGTGCGCGGCCACATTGTCGGCCGCACGGGAGTTCGCCCACTGTTGTCCGGCGGGACATCGAGGAAGGGACTCCGATGGACAAGCTGGTTTCGACGGCCGCGGCGGCGGTGTCCGACATCCCCGACGGGGCGAGCCTGGCGGTCGGCGGGTTCGGCCTGTGCGGCATCCCGGTGGAGCTGGTCCGGGCGCTGCACGAGCGCGGCACGACCGGTCTGGACGTCGTGTCCAACAACTGCGGGGTGGACGACTTCGGGTTGGGCGTCCTGCTCGCCGACCACCGCATCGCGCGGATGACCAGCTCCTACGTGGGGGAGAACAAGGAGTTCGCCCGCCAGTTCCTCGCCGGCGAGCTGGAGGTCGAGCTGGTGCCGCAGGGCACGCTGGCCGAGCGGCTGCGCGCCGGCGGGGCGGGCATCCCCGCGTTCTACACCGCCACGGGGGTGGGCACGCAGGTCGCCGACGGCGGTGTGCCGCTGCGCCACTCGCCGGACGGCCGGGTGGAGAAGACCACGCCCGCCAAGGAGGTCCGGCACTTCGACGTCGCCGGCGCGCCGCGCCCGTTCGTGCTGGAGCGCGCGATCACCTGCGACTACGCGCTGGTGCACGCGGTGCGCGGCGACCGGCACGGCAACCTGGTGTTCCACCGGTCGGCGCGCAACTTCAACCCGTTGTGCGCGATGGCCGGGCGGATCACCGTCGCCGAGGTCGAGCACCTGGTGGAGCCCGGCGAGCTGGACCCCGACGAGGTGCACCTGCCCGGGGTGTTCGTGCAGCGCGTCGTGCACGTGGGCGCCGAGGTGGACAAGCGGATCGAGCGGCGCACGGTCCGGCCCGCCGCGGGGTGAGCCGGTGGACGTCGCCTTCCGCCTGCTGGAACTGCTCGCCGGCGGCGCCCGCAGCGAGGAACTGGCCCTGGTCGCCGTGGACGACCCGGGCGCGGGTCCGGCGGTGGAGCTGGCGCTGCGCATCAACACCACCCTGCGCGGCCACCGCCGGCGGGAAGCCGAACTGGGCGCGCTGTTCGACACCGCGGGCGACCTGGCCCGGCTGCGCGACCCCGACGAGGTGCTGCGGTCCATCGTGCACCGGGCCCGGCGCTTGCTCGGCGTCGAGCTGTCGTACCTGACCTTCAACGACCCGGCCACGGAGACCACGTACATGCGCGTCGCCGACGGCTCGGTCTCCGAACTGTTCCCCCGGGTCCGCATGCGGATGGGCATGGGCATCGGGGGACTGGTCGCGCAGACCGGGCGGCCCTACGCCACCGCCGACTACCTCACCGACGAACGGTTCCGGCACACCGCGCCGGTGGACGCGGCGGTGCAGGAGGAGGGCATGACCGCGCTGCTGGCGGTGCCGCTGACGGTGGGGCACACCGTGATCGGCGTGCTCTACGCCGCCGAACGCACCCCGCGCGACTTCACGCCCGACGAGATCGCCCTGCTGTCGTCGTTGGCCGACCACGCGGCCGTCGCGCTGGACAACGCCCGGCTGCTGGCCGAGGTCAGCGCCCACAGCCAGGCCGTGGAACGCGCCGAGGAGGCCCACGACCGGCTGATGGACCTGGTGCTGCGCGGCGGCGACCTGGCCGCGGTCGCCGCCGCCGTGGCCGACACGCTGGGCGGCGGCATCGGCGTGTTCACCGCCGACGGAGTCGAACTGGCCCGCACCGGGCCGCCCGCGCCGGCCCCGGACCCCCGCGACGTCGCCGCCTCCCACCACTCCGGCCGCGCGGTGTCCACCCCGGACGGGTGGGTGTGCGCGGTGCAGGCCGGGCCGGAGCTGCTGGGCAGCATCGTGCGCAGCGCGGACTCCTTGGACGCCGACCTCGTGGACGCCGACCGTCGCCTGTTCGAACGCGCGGCCGTGGTGACCGCCCTGCTGCTGCTGTTGCGCCGCTCGGTGGCCAAGGCCGAGGACGAGGTCCGCGGCGAGCTGCTCACCGACCTGCTCACCGCGCCCGACCGCAACCCGCCCGCCCTCATCGACCGGGCCCGACGCCTCGGGGTGGACCTCACCGCGCCGCACGCCGTCCTGATCGCCCACGCCACCGCGATCCCGCGCCGCCGGCTGGCCTCCGCCGCGGCCCACCACGCCACCCTGGCCGGCATCCACGCCGAGCAGGTGGTGCTGCTGGTCACGACCGACTGCCCCGGCGCCCTGGCCGGCCGCGTCGCGACGGCGCTGGGCGCGGCGACGGGCTGCCCGGTCACCGTAGCCGCCGCCGGCCCGGCCCGCGGGCCCGCGGAACTGGCCCGCGCGCACGCCGAGGCGAGCCGGTGCCTGCGGGCGCTGCTGCGCCTGGGCCGCGAGGGCGCCGGCGCGTCGATGGCGGAACTGGGCTTCATCGGACTGCTGCTGGCCGACCACGCCGACCACGGCGCGTTCATCCACCGCACCCTCGGCCCGGTGTTCGACTACGACCGCGAACGCGGCACCGAACTGCTGCGCACGCTGGAGGCCTACTTCGCCACCGGCGGCAACACGCCACGCGCCAAGGACCTGCTGCACGTCCACGTCAACACCGTCGCCCAACGCCTGGACCGCATCGGCAAGCTGCTCGGCCCGGACTGGCAGTCGCCCAACCGGCTCCTGGAGATCCAACTGGCCCTGCGCCTGCACGCGCTGCGGGCGATCTGAGCACCCGCCACTTCGACCAAAGGGACATCCATGACGCGATTCGGCATCGTCGGCGCAGGGCTCATGGGGCACGGGATCGCCGTCGCCCTGGCCCAGGCGGGTCACCACAGCCGGCTCTACGACCCGGACCCCGCGACGCTGGGCGACCTGCACAGCCGGGTCGAGACGGCGTTGGAGCTGGGCGGGACGCCCGAGCCGGAGCGGATGGCCGTGCAGGACCTGATCAGCGCCGTGCCCGACCTCGACACGGCCCTGCGCGACGCCGACATCGTGGTGGAGGCGGTGCCGGAGCGGATGACCGTCAAGCACGAGGTCATGGCGGCCGTGGAAGCCGCCGTCCCCGCGCACACCCCGATCTGGTCCAACACCTCGGTCCTGTCCATCACGGCCATGAGCGCCCGGATGGGGCACCCCGAGCGCCTGGTCGGCGTGCACTGGTGGAACCCGGCCCACCTGATCCCGCTGGTGGAGATCGCACCCGGCACCGCGACCAGCCCGCACCTGGTCCAGGACGCCGTGGACCTGGTCCGTTCCCTGGGCAAGACGGCGGTGCGCCTGACCCGCGACGTCCCGGGCTTCATCGGCAACCGGTTGCAGTTCGCCCTGGTGCGCGAAGCATTGCACCTGATCGAGGAGGGGGTGTGCGATCCCGGGACCATCGACACGGTGGTCCGGTCGAGCTTCGGGCTGCGCCTGGCGGCCGTGGGCCCGATGGAGAACGCCGACTACATCGGCCTGGACCTGACCCGGTCCATCCTGGCCAACCTGGCGCCGCACCTGTCCACGGCCGCGGAGTCGTTCCCGGCGCTGGACAAGCTCCTCGCCGACGGGCACCGCGGCCGGGCCACCGGACAGGGCCTGTTCCCCTGGACCGAGCACCGCGACACCGCCGTGGCGGGCCGCCTGATCTCCGGCATCCGCCGCAACCTCGCCGCCGCCGAGCCCGTCACGCAGTGAGCCGCGGGCGTACGAGCCTGCCGCGAGGGCGGCTCGTACGCCCGTTCCCACCGTCGGACTACTTCAGGCCGTAGGCCCGCATGATGGTCTGCTCAGTGGTGCCGCCGCGGTGATCGACCGCGGTGGCCTTGAGGGACACGAAACCCGGTCCGGCGGGGTGCCGCAGGTGGGCGGTCCACTTCGCGATCCCGGTGGGGACGGCGTGGGCCTTGTGCCAGGTCATGCCGTCGTCGTGGGAGACCGACAGCTCCAGGCGGAGCACCCGGGCCGAGGACTGGGTCTGCGCCTGGATCGGCAGCCGGAACAGCCGCCCCGCCGGGGCGCGGTTGTCCACGTCCACGTCCGGGGTGTAGCGGATCACCGAGACCGGCAGGGCGGTCGTGGTGTCGGTGTGCCGGGACCGGAAGGTCTGCGCCAGTCGGATGTGGGTGGAGAAGTCGAACGCGCTGTGCTTCTGCTCCGACTCCAGCCGGTAGGTCGCCTCGTCGGCGGGCACGTCCCAACTCCCGTGGTCCGGCCGCGGGCTGTCGCCGACCTTGACCCCGTCGCGGAACAGCGAGGTGCGCCCGGAATCGAAGAGGGCGCCACCCCGGCGGTCGGCCCCGTCGCCGACCAGCGACTGGGAGCCGGTGATCCGGTTCCCGTCGCGGACCACCGACGTCAAGCCGCCCGGCAGGGATGGGCCGAGCACCGCCTTGTTCCAGCTCTCCCGGTAGGTGCGGCCCGGCTCGTACCGCACCGGGACGTTGGAGGAGACGAAGTTGACGTAGTCGTCCGGTCGCGGCGCCTGGAGGTATTCGCCCGCCCAGGTCAGGCCGTCGCCGTGGTAGTGCTCGGTGCGCGTGCCGGGCTTGTCGACCACGCCGGCCATCCCGAACGCCACGGGCCGGCGTCCCCGCACCGGCGTCGCGACCTTCAGGCCGACGGCACCCGCCTTGGTGAGGTGGTAGTCGGTGCGCACGGAGGCGAAGTCGCGGCCTGCGAGCACCTCCGCCAGGCCGTCGAACATGCGGCCCGACCGGGTCCAGGCCAGGTTGTGCGGCTCGGTCCCGGCGAGGTGGTGGGCGGCGATGACGGCGGTGAACGCGTCGACGGGCGCGTCCGGCCCCGACTGGGCGGTGAACAGGTTCTCGAAGTCCCGGGTGATGACGAAAGCGCCGGTGGTCTGGTCACCGGTGGTCCACCAGCCGCCGACCTGGGCCGTGGTCTGCGCCAGCCCCGGTTTGTCGATGGTCACCGCGACCGGCTTGGCTTGGCGGGCGTCCAGGGCCACCGACTGGTTCTTCGTCATCGACAGCGCCGAAGGTCGGAAGAACACGCTGAGCGGATCGCCGGCCTGCCAGCCGGTCGAGGCCGCGGCCGTGAGGTGGTAGTCGCCCTTGGGCAGCCGCCGGGTGGTCGTGCCGTTCGGAGCCCAGGCGTAGACGGGCTCGCCGGACGCGGCGTTGATCAGCAGTGCCTGGAAGGGGGAGGGTGCGCCGTCACGGCCCAGCGCCGACAGCGTCAGGTCGTGGCTCTCGGCCTCCTTGTGCACGGCGAACGGCGTGACCACGGCCTGGCCCTCGGCGGTCGCGGTGACGTGGCCGCCGTAGTCGCCGTCGGGGGTGTCGAGCGTGGTGTCGGCGGTGAGTTCGACGGTGGCCGCCGCGCCCGCCGGCACGGTGACCCGGTCGGTGCTCAGGCTGAACATTCCCTTCGGGGCGGGTGTGCCGGCCGGTCCGGTCGCGGTCACCGCGAGGGTGAACGTCACCGGCTGGGAGCCCGGGTTGCGGTAGGTGAGGTTCTTGGTGGTCTTCGGGTCGTCCTCGTGCGGCCACAGCGCGGTGCCCAGTGACAGCGCGGGCGGGTCGGCGTGCACGGACTGCGCGGTGGCGCGCTTGACGTCCACCCGTCCCGCGCCCTGGTCCGGCACGGTCAGCGCCGGGTTCGGCGTGGCCGAGCCCATGAGCAGGGCCTTGTACTGCGCGGGGGACAGCTTCGGGCGCTGCCCGACCAGGATCGCCGCCGCGCCCGCGACGTGCGGGGCGGCCATCGAGGTGCCCGAGGCGGCCACGTAACCACCCGGCGCGGGCTCGCCGCCGCCGCCGGCCTTCGCCGCCGTGATGGCCACGCCGGGTGCGGTGATCTCCGGCTTGACCGCCCGGTCGCCGGTCCGCGGACCCCGGCTGGAGAACGGCGCGATCCGGTCCTGCTTGTCCACCGCGCCCACGGCGAGGGCGGCGTCCGCGCTGGCCGGCGAGCCGACGGTCTGCCCACGGGGACCGCTGTTGCCGGCGGCGACCACGAACAGCGCGCCGTGCTGAGCGCTGAGCGTGTTCACCGCTTCCTCCAGCGGGTCGAGCCCTTCGCCGTCCGGGGCGCCCAGGCTCATGTTGACGACCTGTGCGCCGGATTCCACCGCCCATTGCATGCCGGACAGGATCGCCGACTCCGTGCAGCCGAAGTCACCGCACACCTTGGCGTCGAGCAGCGCGGCGTCCGGTGCGACGCCCTTGTGCTTGCCGCCGGACTTGGCGCCGGTGCCGGCGATCGTGGACGCGACGTGGGTGCCGTGCCCCATCTGGTCGCCGGGCTGGTCGCCGCCGGTGAAGTCGCGCCGGTCGGCCACCTTGCCCGTGAGGTCGGGGTGCCGGGCGTCGATGCCGGTGTCCACGACGGCGACCTTGACGCCCTTGCCGGTGAACCCGGCCTCCCACGCCGCCGGCGCGCCGATCTGCGGCACGCTGACGTCGAGGGTGGGTTTGCGCAGGCCGTCCAACCAGATCCGGCCCACGCTGGACCGCGCGTCCCACAACGCGGTCGCGGTGGCCTTCGACTGGGTGACCGACACCGCGCCCACGGCGTCCAGCCGGCGCCGGACGGTGGTGCCGAGCACCTGCGCGCCGCCACCCTGCACGATCAACGGCAGGTCGCCGCGCTGGGCGTCGCCGAAACCCTGTTCCAGCAACAGGTTCACGTCGAACAGGCGCCGGTCGAGCTTGCCCGAGCCGATGTCGGCCACCGCGTCCTGCGGCACCACCACCAGCTCCGTGCGCGTGCGTTGGACGTCGAACCGAACCCGTTCGCGGCCTTTGGCGGGCTGCACGAACGCGATCGGCACACCCGCCGTCCGCTCCACGACGGTGACCTTGTCTCCCGACACGAGTGTCACCTGCCCGCGCACACCGCCCGCGCGCTCACCACCGGGCTCGGACCGCGCCACCTGGCCCGCTGCCGCGGTCGGCGACACGGCACCGGCCAGCAACGCGACCACGGACACCGCCGTGATCACCGCCGCACGGCGCTGTATTCCCACTCTGCGAATTGACATGGGCCGTCCTCCAGGAAAAGACGACAGGAATTACGGGCACGGTTCAGGAAAATGTCGGCCCGATTTCCCGAACGTAACGGGGGGTGAGCGGGGCGGGCCATGTCTGTGCGCACACATCGGGTCGCGCGGGGCTGTGTGTGGTCGGGGACATGCGGGAGGTGCCCAAGAGTGTGGACAGGCACATGGTCTTGCCGTTTTCACATTCGTAGCATCGGCGAAACAGCGTGACCCCGATCACGTGCTCACTCCCGCACCATTCCCTGCACAGGAGGAAGTCCGATGTCCACAACTCCACTCCGCGCCGCGGTCCGCGGTCGCGGTGCGGCACTGCTCGCGGTGCTGACCGCACTGGTCGCCGCCGCGGTGTCGCTGGTCGGGTTGTCACCCCAGGCCCGCGCGGACCTGGTCGTCACGGCGGCGGTCGAGCACGACCCGGTGATCATCATCCCGGGCATGACCGGCACGACCCAGTACATGGAGCCGATGCGGACCAAGTTCGTCTCCGCCGGGTGGCGCTCCGACCGGGTCGAGACCTGGACCGACAGCAAGAGCATGACCGGTGATCTGACCAAGGCCGGTCAGGAGCTCGCGCAGAAGGTCGACAGCGTGCTGGCCAGGACCGGTGCCCGCAAGGTCGTCCTGGTGACCTGGTCGGCGTCCACGCTGGCCGCGCGCTCGTACCTGAAGTACGTGCCGGGCGCGCAGGGCAAGGTGTCGATGTACTTCTCGATGGCGGGCCCGCACCACGGCACCACCAGCGCCGCGCCGTGGTGCCAGAACCTCTACCCCTCGTGCAAGCAGTTCGCCCCCGGCTCGCCCTGGCTGGCCGACCTGAACTCCGGCACCGAGGTCCCCGGCTCACCCGCCGTCCGCTACACCACCCAGCGCTCCACCTGCGACACCAACGTCGATCCCAGCATCACCGCTGAACTCGCCGGGGCCACCAACCTCCAGACCCCGACCTGCATCACCCACGGCGCCTTCCCCAACGACACCGGCGTGTTCAACCAGATCAAGAACATCATCATCGAACACGAGAACCGGCCGACCACGACCACCACGCCGACCAGCACCGGCACCTCGACCACCCCGACCAGCCCCACCACGACCACGACCGTGCCGCCGACCTCGCCCTGCAAATCGGTCAACGGCCAGTGGGACGCCACGGGCCCCTTCCCGGTCACCTCCGCCTCCAACGGCCGCGGCACCACCGTGGTCCGACCGGTCGGCCTGGGCACCCTGGGCTGCACCACGCACCCGGTCGTGCTGTGGAACAACGGGGCCCGCTCCCAGCTCGACCGGTACATGCCGCTGCTCAACCACCTGGCCTCGCACGGTTTCATCGTCGCGGCGGCCGAGGGCAACGCGGGCAACGGCGGCCCGATGCTGCAGGGCCTGGACTTCCTGACCACGGAGAACGCCCGCGTCGGCAGCCCGTTGCAGGGCAAGGTGGACCTGTCGAAGGTCGGCGCGACCGGCCACTCCTTCGGCGGCGGCGCGGCGATCGACGCCGGAGCCGACCCGCGCGTGGACACCATCGCCCCGATCTACCCGTTGGCCACCACCAGCGGCAGCCTGGTGCGCGGTCCGGCGCTGTTCATCGCGGGCCAGAACGACACGATCATCGTGCCCATCGTCGTGCGCACGCCCTACAACCAGGCCACCCAGGTCCCGGCGATCTTCGCCGAACAACGCGGCGCGGACCACTACGGCATCCCCGCGCTGCACGGCACCATCACCTCGTGGTTCCGCTTCCACCTGATGGGCGACGAACAGGCCCGAGGCCTGTACTTCGGCCCGAACTGCACCTACTGCACCTCGACCTTCTGGTCGGTCTTCGAACGCAACGCCAAGGCCCAGGCCGTCCCCGGGCCGTGACCCACGCCTGAGCGGCGACGGGGAACCTCCGGGCTCCCCGTTGCCGCTCAGGGCTGCTGCTCAGCTATCTGCACCATCTCGCGCTGGCTGATCATGGCGCTTCACGTCGTGATCAAGCAGAAGCCAGTGGACCTTCGCCGTCAGCTCATGGATGGCCGTGCGTCTGTGCCCCGAGTCGGATCAGTCATCAAGGTGGAGCGTGTCCATCCACCGTTCGTCGTGCTCGGCCAGGCGCGCCTGCCCATCCACATCGGCGCAGCTCTGCTCGGCCACCTCAACATCCGAACTACTCGCGGCTACGTCGCCGTCTTCGACAAGGACATCGTCCGCCATTACGTCTGACCTTCCAGCGAGCCAAGCGCGACGACACTCGACTGCGGGCCAAGCGTCCGACGGTTGACCTGGGAATACCAGGACTTGCCTTAAGACCGTGTCTCATGTGGTTTTGGTGAGGCGTTTCCAGCAGGTCAGGGTGGCGGCGAGGCTGAGGAATGCGGCGAACAGGGTGCCGTGGCGTTCGTAGCGGCGGTTGAGGCGTCGGTATCCGGTGAGCCAGGACAGGGTGCGTTCGACGGCCCAGCGGTGGCGTCCGAGTCGGGTTCCGGTGTCGCGTCCGGTGCGGGCGATGCGCGGGGTGATGCCCCGCGCGCGTAACCAGGCGCGCAGGTGGCCCGCGTCGTAGGCCTTGTCGCCGTGCAGTTTGCGAGGTCGGCGTCGACGCCGACCGTGGGGCCCGAGAATCGCGGGGATGCCCATGACCAGCGGCTTGAGCCCTTGGCTGTCGTGGGTGTGGGCGCCGGAGACGCCGGTGACCAGCGGCAGCCCGGCCCGGTCGGTCAGCACGTGGATCTTGGATCCGGTCTTGCCCCGGTCCACCGCGCTCGGGCCGGTCAGCGAGCCCCCTTTTTCGCCCGCACGTGGGCGGCGTCCACGATCACCCTCGACCAGTCCACCTGGTCCCGGGCGCCGAGCTGGTCCAGGACCGCGACGTGGATCCGCCGCCACAGTCCGGCCCGGGTCCACTGGGTGAACCGGCGGTGCGCGGTGGGCACCGTGACCCCGAACGAAGGCGGCAGATCCCGCCACGCACACCCGCTGGTCAACACGTAGACGATCGCGGTGAACACCGCCCGGTCGTCCACCGCGGCCGTCCCACCACCCTGCGGACGACTCCGAAACCGCGGGATCAACGGCTCCACCAGCATCCACAACTCGTCGGGCACCAACCTCGACGACAGCCGATCAACCACGGCAGACGATCATACGACGTGAGACAAGCTCTTAAGACTTGTGGCCTCGCTTCTTCTTGTGGAATACAACACCGCTGACGTCACGTGTCTGGACAACAACATCCGAAGTGCCGCTCAACAAGTTGCTGGTGAGCTGTGCTCCTCCGAATGCAACGTCTTGCCCATTCTTGCTGACCTCTGCTTCCGGGCGAAGCTGGCCGACCGGTCGAGATTCAACTCGGCCTTCTTTCATTGTCCGTCGTCGTTGCCGGCGCACCCTAAGTGCCTTGCGCCATCCGCTCCGCCAAGGCTGCCACCAGCGCGGCTGATACCACAGGTCCTCCCGGCAAGCGCTCGTAAAATCGTGCATCGCGTTGACGTACAACCTCATTTCGGCATCTGTCAACGCCTCACGGCGAGCAGCGGCAGATTCGAACGAGTCGGCAACTGCCTGGCAGACGATTTCAGCCGCTTCGATTGGCTCCGGGTTTCCCACAAGCCGGAGCTCGTGGAGGGCCTGGGCAAACTCGGTCATTGCTCTGAGCAGAGCGTCCATATAGGGCTTCCGCTCATCGAACTCAAGCTTCATGAGCTCAGGCGAGACCCGACTGTCGCGAATCTGGATGACATAGGCCACCACTGCTTCTTGGAAGCGCGTGTACACGTGTCGCCGCTCTTCACGTCCTCCGACGCGTTGCTGGCCATTGGGGCGATAGCGGCTGGCTATAACGGCCGAGCCGATCTTTGCAGCGGTGGCAGCCAAACTCAGCGGATCACTCATGCACCAAGTACAGCAAGGCTCGGTGCTGCTCTGGCGGTACCTCAACCAACAGGCGGGGCCTCACCACCCGGTTGGAGCAGCAGGCGGTCGCCGTGCCGTCGCCCTGCAGAGCGATTGCGGCAGAGGCATCTGGTCCAGGCAAAGTCACGAAGGGCAGCACGACCGGGGTGGTCGTGGTCCAGTCGAGGACGGTGGACTGGTTGGCGTCGCCGGTGATGACGTCGATGGTGTTGGGGTCGCGGGTGTCGGTGTCGCGGCTGGGTTGGTCGAAGCTCTGCTCGCCCGCGCCGCCGCCGAAGCGGAATTGTTTGGTCCACGGGAATCCGTTGTCCCAGTGGGCCTTGCTGTAGACGGGGCGCACCAGGCCGATGCCCTCGCCGGGTTCGGCGTTGGAGTAGATCGACACCTGGTAGCCGGCGGTGGCGATGTCGAGTCCGAGCGCGGAGGCGGGCACGGTGACCACGATGTCGTGGGTGGCGGGCACCACCCGCAGTTCGGCTGCGGAGACCTTGGTCAGGGCCGGGTCGTAGACGCCGAGTGACAGTGGTTGGTCGGCGTAGCGTCCGTCCGCCACGACCGCGCGCTGCCACGTGCCGTCGGTGGCGGTGTTGGTGCCGGGCAGGCCGGGGGAGCTGCTTGTGCCGGAAGCCGGGTCGCGCAGCAGGATGTTGACCCGCTGCACGCTCATGCCGTTACCGCCCCACGGGTTGGTGATCGCGCCGGCCACGCGGGTGACGAACCGGACCCGGTCGCCGTCGCGGAACACGTCGAACCTGGTGAGGTCGAAGCTGTTCGGGCTGAACGCGCTGTTGGTCGGGTAGACGTAGGTGCCGGGTCCGTGGTCGTCGCCGACGGGGTCGGTGAGGCCGCCGACGCGTTCGCCGTAGGACAGCACGGTGCGCCGTTCGTACGCGGTGGCGCTGGCACCGACTGCGGCGACGCTGATGGTGTTGTCGATGCCGGTCAGTTCCACCTCGGTGCTGAACCGGCCACCGTCGGCCGCCACGCGCTTCTTCACCGGGCCGACGGCCACGACGACGCTGGAGGCGTCGGTGGTGCCGTGGACGCGGACGGTGCGGCCGGTGGCGGTGGACAGGTCCTCGGGGCCGTCGAGGGTCAGTGCGGCGGTGGCGACGGGGCCGGTGCGGTAGCGGTCGGCCACGACGGCGGGCGTCTCGACGGGCCGGCCCGCGGCGATGCCCTGCGCCAGCCGGACGTACTGCGCCATCGCCCACGCCAGTGGCGCGGCCGAGCCGGTGCCCTTGCCGAACACGTGCCCGTGCCGGGTGGGGTCGGGCTGGTCCCACACCTGCTCGGGGATCATCCGGCCGCTGTTCGCGGTCGCGGCCATCGTGCGCAGGTACGGCAGCGCGTCGCGGCCACCCGCCAGCTCGTACTCGCCGCGCTCACCGGACAGCAGCGGCCACGGGCGGCCGATGCCGACCCCGGTCCACGGCGCGCCGTCGGCGGTCTCGCCGTAGCCGTCGTGGGTGTAGCGCTTCCACAGCTCACCGCTGGGGGTGCTCACCTTGATCGAGGCGTCCACCTCGGGCAGCGACCCGGCGACGGCCGGGTCGTCGGGCGCTTTGACGCCGAGTCGCACCAGTTCCAGGAACCCGGCGTCGACCAACGCGTTCTCCGGGTGCACCCCGGCGCCGTTGGCCCAGTTGCGGGTGGCGCCGTCGTCGGGATTGCCGCTGCCGGAGATGCGGATGTAGTACTCGCCGTCGCCGAGCGGGCCGGTGGTGGTGACCATCCACCGCTCGGCTTGGCGCTGCCAGGAGTCGGCGGTGGCCCGGTACAAGGCCGCACCGTCGGGGTCGCCGGCGCGGTCGGCGATGTCGGCGGCGGCGGTGAGCGCGGCGATCTGGGCGGCCAGGGTGGACGGCGAGTAGCCGCCGGTCTCCTCCCACCGCTCCTGCGGCGTCCGGGGACCGGCTTGGACGAGGTAGTCGGCGGCCTTGGCGACGTGGTCGCGGTAGAACGCGGCGTCGAACCGCTTGGTCTGCCAGGCCAGCAGGATCGGGAACGCGGTCTCGTCGAGCTGGACGTTGGTCTGGTCGGGGGTGCCGTCGACCTTGGAGTTCTGCGGGAAGCTGCCGTCGGGGCGTTGCTGGCGGGTGAACAGCCAGTCCACGGCCCGCCGGGCGGCGGCGGTGTCACCGGCGGCGAGCAGGGCGGACACCTGGTGGTACAGGTCCCGCGCCCACACGAAGTGGTAGCCGGTGCCGCCGCCGGACGCCCCGTCGGCGGGAACGGCCTGGCCCCACGGGATGGTCAGCGACGCGGAGAACGCGCCGGGGTGGGTCTTGTCCTCGTGCGCCTTGACCGCCATGACCGAGGCCCAGTACTGGTCGAGCAGGTCGCCGCTCAACTGCTTGGGCGCGGCTTTGAGCGAGGCGGTGTAGAGGTGCCAGCCCAGCTGGTACCAGCGCTTGGTGACCTCGAACGGCCGGTGCAGGCCGGCCCGTGCGGCGGTCAGCGCGGCTTGTTCGTCGGCGGCGAAGCCGATCGCGAGGGTGGTGCGGGCACCGCTGCGGCCGGTGGGCAGTTGGGCGACCTGGGCGATGTTGCCCGGACCGGCCTTGGGGTGGCGGGCGGTGAGCGTGAAGTTCGCGGCGAGGTCGGCCAGGCCGTCGCTGGTGCCGGCGTAGCCGGTGGAGGTCGCGGTGAAGCCGGTGCCGGAGACCAGGGCGGCGGCCACGGGCCGGTCGGGCAGGTGGGTGTCGACGGAGGTCAGCGCGTCCCGGGTCGCGCGGCCGGTGTCGTTGCCGGAGTCGCCGGCGAGTTGGGGGTCGAACAGCACGTACAGCCGCAGGTCCGTGCCCTTGTGGGAGCGGAAGTCGACGTCGACGAGCACGGTCGCGCTCGCGGGGTCGGTGATGTACGTCTTGGTGAGCGTCCAGCGCCCGGCGGCGTCGGTGGCGGTCTGCCGGTAGGTCAGCGACCGCTGGTCGACCAGTGCGGTGGTGCGCGTGGTGCTCTCGGTCTCCCGCTGCGCGAAGGACTTCCCGTCGGTGACGACGAACTCCAGGGAGCGGGAGTTGGGGGTGTCGGCGCTGGGGTAGTAGATCTCGCTGAGCGTGCCGTCGGTGAGGGTGTACCAGACCTTCGAGCCGGTGGTGGTGGACGTGCCGATGCCGTCCTTGTCCCCGGTGGTCCAGGTGGCCGCCGCGCCGGGCGCGCCCGGCGGTTCGGACTGGGCCGCGGGTTGGGCGGCGGCGGGGTGGGCGGACAGCAGGCAGGCCGCGGCGGCGAGCGCGATCGCCGCGCGTGGTCCGGGTGGTCGCATGAGTGCTCCTCGTTGAGCGGGCCTCGGCGGAGGCGGGCGTGCGCCATCGCCACGGCGGTGCGCGCCGTGGGGGGATCGGGATCGGGTGTGGTCAGCCGGCCCGCAGGGGCAGGACGGCCAGGACGGTGCGCTGGATCGCCACGGCGGCGGCGCCGCGGGCCCAGAGCGTGGGGTCGTCGTTGATGAACCGCAGGTCGATCGGCGACGCCTCGGCGTGCCGGGACTGGGCGATGGTCGCCCGCACCCGCGCCTCGGCGACCTGGGCCAGGCGGATGCCCTCGCCGGTGAGGATGATCCGTTCGGGCTGTGCGATGTTGGCGACGGCCGCGATCAGCGTGCCGAACGCGTGGGCGGCTCGGCCGACGATCTGGTCGGCGACGGCGTTGCCCGCCTCGGCGAGGTCGAGCACCTCGTCGTAGGTGACGGGCCGGCCCAGCGTGAGGGCGGCCTGCGACTGGATGCCGTCGGTGGTGAGCAGCGCTTTCACGCAGCCGCGGTGGCCTTCGGGGCAGATCGGGCCGAAGGGGTCGACGGGGAAGTGGCCGAGCAGGCCCAGCCCGGAGTCCGGGCCGCCCACCAGGCGGTCGTGGATGACCAGGCCGCCGCCGACGCCCGCGCCGATGGTGAGCACGGCGAAGCTGTCCACGTCCCGGCCGTCGCCGAACCAGTGCTCGGCCTCCAGCAGCGCGTCGAGGTCGTTGGACACCACGGTCGGCCTGCCGGTGGCGCGCGAGACCGCCGCGCTCAGGTCCACGTCCTTCCAGTGCAGGAACACGGCGCGCTGGACGCGGGCGAACTCGTGGACCACGCCGCCGATGCCGATGCCGACGGCGGCGACCGGTCGCGCGGGGTCGTCCAGTGACGCGACCAGCTCGGCGATCCGGGCCACGACCGACTCGACGTCCTGGTCGGCGATCTCGACGGAGGCGTGGTCGAGGATGTCCGCGCGCAGGTTGGTCAGCACGGCATAGGCGCGGAACCCGGCGAGTTTGATGCCGATGAACCGCTGCACGTCCGGGTCGACGTCCAGCGGCTGCAACGGCCGGCCGCCGCCGCGCAGGTTCGGCGTGTCCACCTCGCGCAGCAGGCCCGCGTCCATCAGCGGCTTGGTCAGCCGGGTCAGGCTCGCCGTCGACAGGCCCAGCCGGTCCGCCAGCTCCGACCGGGCCAGCGGGCCGTGCAGGAGCACCTCCAGCGTCACGCGGCGGGCGGAGGGCAGCAGGGGTGCCCAGGGTGAGGCGGCGTCGAGCACCGTGCGCTCCTCGTCGAGGTAGGGGTGGTGAGCCGCAATAGTACCGCCGCGAAACTACCTGACAAGACCTCCTGCGTGACGAAAACGTGACTAGCTGCGGGTTGACGGGTTACAGTGGCGTCACCCTTAATGTTGCGACAAAGAAAACCCCGGTAGGCGACGCCGCCGTCGCGACTCTGGAGGACCGACATGCGCAAACACCCCCTACGGCTGGTCACCGCGGTGGCCGCCGCCTTGGCGCTGGTGATGACCGGGTGTTCGAGCGGAGGTGACTCCGGTGACCCCGACACGCTCAAGGTGTGGTGGTGGGAGTCCGACGACAGCGCGCTGTCGGCCGCCTGGAAGCACGCGATCTCGATCTTCGAGAAGGAGCACCCCGGCGTCACGGTCAAGCAGGAGCTCAAGACCTACGAGCAGATGCAGCAGTCCGGTCAGCTCATCCTCGACTCCGACGACACCCCCGACGTGCTGGAGTACCTCAAGGGCAACGCCACCGCCGGCGTCGTGGCCAAGGCGGGCCTGCTCACCGACCTGACCGAGGTGGCCAAGAGCCGGGGCTGGAAGGTGGACAACACCGCCCAGCAGGTCGGCCTGTACGACGACAAGGGCCTGATGGGCTCGGGCAAGCGGTACGGGGTCACGAACTACGGCGAGTACGTCGGCGTCTGGTACAACCAGGACCTTTTCACCCAGCACAACGTGCCGGTGCCGACCACCCTGGCCGAGTTCGAGAACGCGCTGAAGACCTTCGCCGACAAGGGCGTCACGCCGTTGGCGCTCGGCTCGGCCGACTACCCCGGCCCGCACCTGTTGTACTCGCTGGCGCTCGCGCACATGGACCAGAAGTCGCTGGCCGCCTACCAGCGGTTCGAGGGCCAGGCGGACTGGTCGGCGTGGGAGAAGGCCGCCACCACCATGCGCCAGTGGGTGGAGCGCAAGTACATCAGCACCGACTCCACCGGCATCCCCGCCCAGGACGCGGGCAACGCGTTCATCGCGGGCCAGTACCCGATGTTCGTCTCCGGCACCTGGTGGGGCGGGCAGATCGCCGAGCAGCCGACGTTCAAGACCGGTCAGTTCCTGTTCCCCGGCAACAAGCTGCACCCCGGCTCCGGCGGCAACCTGTGGGTCGTGCCCGCGAAGGCCAAGAACAAGGACCTCGCCTACGACTTCATCCAGATCACCCAGCGGCCCGAGGTGCAGAACCTCCTGGCCGACAAGGGCGGCGTGCCGGTCGCGGCCGAGCCCGGCGCGGCCAGCTCCGCGATGGGCCTGCTGGTGGGGGAGCGGTTCACCGAGCTGCTCGCCGGCGACAACGGCGGCCTGGCCTGGTACCCCGACTGGCCGGTGGCCGGGCTGAACGACGTGCTGCTGGCCAACACCACGAACCTCGTCGGCGGTGACGCGAGCCCGCAACAGGTGGTGGAGGCGATCAAGGCCGCCTACGACGCCGGCAAGCCGTCCGCCTGACCGGCCTCGGCCGAAAGGATCGCCATGTCCTCGATCACCACAGCCACGCGCGCCGCCGCGCCTCGCCGGGCGCGCAAGGGCACGACCGAACGCAGGGCCGGCTACTGGTGGTACATCCTGCCCGGCGCGATCGGGTTCCTCGCCGTCGTCGCCGTGCCGTTCGGGATGAACCTCTGGTACAGCCTCACGTCCTTCCGGGGCGTCGGCGACCCGGTGTTCATCGGGCTGGAGAACTACCAACGGCTGTTGGGCGACCCGCTGTTCTGGGCGTCGTTCCGGCACAGCGTGGCGTTCATCGTGGCCATGGCGATCCTCCCGACCGCCATCGGGGTGGTGGTCGCGGCCGTGCTGTTCAACTTCATCTCGCCGAAGTTCGGGTCGAAGGTGGCGAGCTTCCTGCGCGCCACCTACTACCTGCCGCAGATCCTGCCGATCGCGGTCGCGGGCGTGCTGTGGAAGTGGATGTACCAACCGCAGTACGGGATCATCAACACCACCCTGCGCGACGTCGGGCTCGGCGGCCTGGCGCAGAACTGGCTCGGCGACTCCGACCTGGCCATTTACGCGGTGATGAACGTGTTGGTGTGGCTCCAGATCGGCTACACCGTGGTGGTGTTCATGGCCGGGCTGTCCCGGGTGGACCCGGCGTTGTACGAGGCCGCCGAACTCGACGGCGCGAGCTGGTTCCAGCAGTTCCGCACCATCACGCTCAACCAGTTGCGCCCGGAGATCGCGGTCGTGCTGATCACCACCTCGGTGGCCGCGCTGAAGGTGTTCGCGCCGATCTTCGTGCTCACCCGCGGCGGGCCGGGCACCAGCACGATCGTGCCCGCCTACTTCTCCTTCTCCAACTTCTTCACCACCACCAAGGTCGGCTACGGCGCCGCGGTGGCTTCCGTGCTGGCGCTGATGATCTCGGTCGTCGCGGTCGCGCTGCTGCGCTACCAGACCCGCAACTCCGAAGGGTTCGAAGATGGCCGTGGATAGCCTGGAGAAGCCGGCCGTGGTCCAGCCAACGCCTCCCGCGCCCACCGTGCGCAAGGTCAAGCGCCGCAAGCGCGGCGTCAGCGGCTGGGTGGTGCTCGCCCTGGTCGCCGGTGTCGGCCTGCTGATGCTGTTCCCGTTCTGGATCGCGGTCATCAACGCGTTCAAGCCCGCGCCGGACTACATCGCCAACGGACCGGTGTCGCTGCCCACCGGATTGGACTTCTCCGCCCTGGTGGACTTCTGGGGCGGCGTGGACTTCAACCGCAAGCTGCTCAACAGCGTGGTGATCAGCGGCAGCGTGGCCCTGATCGCGGTGGCGCTGAGCCTGCTGTCGGCGTTCGCCATCGGCATCGGGCGCATCCGCGGCCGGGTGTGGATCCTCGCGCTGTTCATGCTCGCGTTCACCATCCCGCAGGAAGCGCTGGTGTACCCGCTGTTCGTGCTCACCCGCGACCTCGGGCTCTACGACACCATGACCGGCGTCGTCGTCATCCTGGCCGTGCTGCAGAGCGCGTTCGGCACCTACATGCTGTCCTCGGTGCTGGGCACGTTCCCGCCGGAGGTGCTGGAGGCCGCCCGGCTGGACGGCGCCTCCCGGTTCCAGGTGCTGCGGCACGTCGTCCTGCCGCTGACCAGGCCGACGATGGCCGTGCTGATGACGTTCTTCTTCATCTGGACCTGGAACGACTTCTTCCTGCCCCTGGTGCTGCTGCCCTCGGCGGACAACCAGACCGTGTCGGTGGCGCTGGGCGCGTTGAGCGGCCAGTACACCAGCGATCCCACGGCGCTGGCCGCGGCGTCGCTGGCGGGCATCCTGCCGGCATTGGTGTTCTTCCTGCTCTTCCAACGCACGCTCATGCGCGGCGTGAACCTCGGCGCGGTCAAATAACTCCCCACGAAGGACATCCATGACTCTCGACCAGACGGTCGCCCCCACCCTGGACGCGGCCCCCTGGTGGACCTCGGCCGTGGTCTACCAGGTCTACCCGCGCAGCTTCGCCGACTCCGACGGCGACGGCGTCGGCGACCTGCCCGGCCTGATCGGCAGGCTGGACCACCTGGAACGGCTCGGCGTCGACGTGATCTGGCTGTCTCCCGTCTACGCCTCGCCGCACGCCGACAACGGTTACGACATCTCCGACTACCGGGCCATCGACCCCGCGTTCGGCACGCTGGCCGACTTCGACCGCCTGCTGTCCGAGGTGCACGCCCGCGGCATGAAGCTGATCATGGACCTGGTGGTGAACCACACCTCCGACGAGCACCCGTGGTTCGTGGAGTCCCGGTCGTCCAGGGACAACCCGAAGCGCGACTGGTACTGGTGGCGACCGCCGCGCGAGGGGTTCGTGGCCGGGCAGCCCGGCGCGGAGCCGACCAACTGGGAGTCGTTCTTCTCCGGCCCGACCTGGACCCAGGACGAGCCGACCGGCGAGTACTACCTGCACCTGTTCGCGCCCAAGCAGCCGGACCTGAACTGGGAGAACCCCGAGGTCCGCCACGCCGTGTACGAGATGATGCGCTGGTGGCTGGACCGGGGCGTGGACGGCTTCCGGATGGACGTCATCAACCTGATCTCCAAGGACCCGGCCCTGCCCGACGGCGCCACCACCGGGACCGGCGGTCTCGGTGACGGGTTCCCGCACTACGGCACCGGGCCGCGCATCCACGAGTTCCTCCGGGAGATGCACCGCGAGGTGTTCGAGGGCCGGTCGGGCCGGCTGCTGACCGTGGGGGAGATGCCGGGCGTCACCTGGGAGGACGCCCGGCTCTTCACCGACCCGGCGCGGCGCGAGCTGGACATGGTGTTCCAGTTCGAGCACGTCTCCCTCGACCACGGCCCCGGCGGCAAGTTCGACCCGAAACCCTTGGACTTGCGCGACCTCAAGGCCTCGCTGGGCCGGTGGCAGACCGGACTGGGGGATGTCGGCTGGAACAGCCTGTACTGGAACAACCACGACCAGCCCCGTGTCGTCTCCCGCTTCGGCGACGACGGCGCGTTCTGGCGTGAGTCGGCCACGGCGTTGGCCACCGTCCTGCACCTGCACCGCGGCACCCCGTACGTCTACCAGGGCGAAGAGTTGGGCATGACCAACGCGCCGTTCGCCGACGTGCACGAGCTGCGCGACGTCGAATCGCTCAACCACTACCGCGAGGCCGTCGCCGCCGGGGCCGACCCGGAAGCAGTGCTGCGCGGCCTGCGCGCGATGGGCCGCGACAACGCCCGCACCCCCGTGCAGTGGGACGCGACGCCCAACGCCGGGTTCACCACCGGCCGGCCGTGGCTCCCGGTCAACCCCAACCACACCTGGCTCAACGCCCAGGCCCAGTACGACGACCCGAAGTCCGTCTTCAACCACTACCGACGGCTCATCGAACTGCGCCACGCGCTGCCCGTGATCGCCCGCGGCGACTTCCGGATGCTCCTGGCCGACGAGCCGTACCTCTACGCCTACGAACGAGCCCTCGGCGAGGATCGGGTGCTCGTCGTGGCCAACCTGAGCGGGACACCGCAAACCGCCACCCTGGACGGCGAATGGTCCACCACCGACCTACTGCTGTCCAACACGGACGAGCCGTCCGTTGTGAACGGCCGGATCGCGATGGAGCCGTGGTCGGCCCACGTCTTCATGCGATCGATCCACAGCAAGTAGCACCACGCGCACGAGCATCAGCACGCCCTTCCCAATGATGAGAAGAGGACCCTGCCATGCCCGCAGCAAGAACGTCTCGGCCGGCGGCACTCGTCGCCGGCCTGGCGCTCGCCCTGGTCGGCGCCCTCGCGCCCGCCTGGGTGGGCGCGCCACCGGCCCAGGCCGCCGTCTCCACCGCCGACAGCGACCAGCTCAAGACGTGGTGGCACGACAACCACGAGTTCAACACCAGCAGCCCGGTGGCGAGCGACAAGGTCAGGCGCTCGTCGTTCTACGACGTCCAGGTCGCCACCGCCGCCGCGCCGGCCACCAGGTACGACTCGTTCACGTACATGAGCATCCCGCGCAGCGGCAAGGGGAAGATCGGTTACACCAAGGAGGACGGCGCGGAGTTCTCCTCCTCGGCGAACCTGACGATGAGCTGGTCGTCCTTCCAGTACAGCACCGACGTGTGGGTCGATGTGTCCCTGCGCACCGGCCAGAGCATCTCCTCGACCGACCAGGTCAAGATCAAGCCCAGCGGGCTGGACTTCGCCAAGCAGCTCGTCGACGGCGACACCGTCCGCATCAAGGTCCCCTACAACGCGGCGGGCCACCGCTTCTCCGTCGAGTTCGACCCGCAGCTCTACACGGCGTACAACGACATGTCCGGCCCGGCCGGTGACGCCGGCAAGCTCACCACCTCCCCGGGCAACGGCAACCGCGCCATCCACACCGAGCCCCGCAACTCCATGATGGTCTTCGCCGAACCGACGCCCTCGGGCGCCGAGCGGGACCGGCTGGTCCCCACCTCGGCCTCGGGCAGCACCTACTACCCGCCGCAGGGGCAGGTCACCAACCTGAACACGATCAGCGAGGAGATCGTGTACTTCCGGCCCGGCACCTACTACATGACCTCGAAGTACCACGCGCTGCTGCCCAAGCAGGTCAAGTGGGTCTACCTCGCCCCCGGCGCGTACGTGAAGGGCGCGATCCGCTTCCCCGACAACAGCCAGGGCCTCTACAAGGTGACCGGCTACGGCGTGCTCTCCGGCGAGCAGTACGTCTACGAGGCCGACACCGCCAACAACTACGACCACCTCTCCGGCGCGTCGAACTGCCACTCCACCTGTGTGAAGATGCTCCAGTTCGCCTCGGCCCACGGTCGGCAGCAACACCTGGACCTGCAGGGCGTGACCGTCAACGAGCCGCCGTACCACTCGTTCGTCGTCTACGGCGACGAGCAGACCTTCAGCATGCGGGTCGAGAACTACAAGCAGGTCGGCTCCTGGTACTGGCAGACCGACGGCATCGAGCTGTACCGCGGCAGCACCATGAAGAACACGTTCTTCAACGCCAACGACGACGTGTTGAAGATGTACCACAGCGACGTCACCATCGATAACACCGTCATCTGGAAGAACGAGAACGGCCCCGTCATCCAGTGGGGGTGGACCCCGCGCAACATCGACAACGTGCGGGTCACCAACACCCATGTCATCCACAACCGGATGTACTGGAAGGACGTCAAGTACAACACCTGCATCCTCAACTCTTCCTCGCACTGGGAGAACATGGGTTCGACCACGACGGCGAACCCCAGCTCGTGGGTGAGGAACATGACCTTCGAGAACATCACCGTCGAGGGCATGACCAACTGCGCGATCCGCGTCTTCGCCCTGTCCAGCACCGAGAACATCCACGTCAAGAACCTCAGGATCGACGCATGGAGCCACCTGGACCCGTCATCCCAGGTGAGCCTCCTCAAGCGGTACAGCAACAGCAGCGGGCAGAAGGTGGTGTTGGGCAACGAGACCCGGGACAGCCGCGGCCTGAAGCTGGAGAACTACACCGTCGGGGGCACCGTCATCGACAAGGCGGGCACCAACTGGGCCGCGGACCAGCTCGGTCGGCTCGGCTTCGACGCCGAGACGTGGGACAACTGGAACGCCTGGGGCCCCGGCGGCACCAACCCGGACCCGGTCACCGGCGGCCGGATCGTCAACGGGGCGACCGCCAAGTGCGTCGACCGCGCGGGCGGCGGCACGGCGAACGGAACCGCGATCCAGCAGTGGGCGTGCGCCACCGTGCCCTCCATGACGTGGACGCTGGAGGGCCAGCAGCTCAAGTCCGGCGGCAAGTGCATCGACGTCGAGAGCGGCGCCACGGCCAACGGCACCAAGGCCCACCTGTGGGACTGCGGCCCGTGGGACAGCCAGAAGTGGGCGTTCCAGTCGAACGGCACCCTGAAGAACCTCAAGTCCAACCGCTGCCTTGACATCGAAGGCCAGAGCACCGCCGACGGCGCCCGCCTGCACCTGTGGGACTGCGGCACCTGGAACAGCCAGAAGTGGACTCTGACCAGCTGACCACCGCCAAACGTCGGCACGAAGTCCGTCTCACCCGTCCGAAGACGCCGCCGCCACGGTGTTCCAGCCCCCGGTGGGCCTTTTCCCCGGGAGCTTCCTTCCGATCCTACGGAGGCACACCATGAAGAAGTCGGCCAAGTTGACGTGCTCCGCGACCGGAGTCGCCGGTCTCGCGCTGTCCGCGGCGTTCGTCGTGTCCTCGCTGCCCGCGAGCGCGAACGTCGTCGCGGTCACGTCCCCCGTGAGCGCGGGACCGGCGGCCCACGGCCAGCAGTACCCGGACGGCCCGTCGTCGGTGGACGGCTCGCCCCTGGAGCGGTGCCGGCGTGGCACGGACTACACCGTGCCCAGCCGCAACCCGGTCCTGGACGAGCCGCTGAACACCGGCTTCAAGAGCAACGTCGGCCTGTCGGTCAAGGTGCAGCTCGAAGGCGGCACCTTCTACGGCAACCGCAAGCTGATCTTCACCAACACCAGCAGTGCGCCTGTGCACACCGACTGCCTGGTGCTGAAATTCCGGGCGCCCTCGGGCTCGGTGGACCACCACTACCGGGCGTCGGTCCAGTACGGGCACCCGCAGCAGGACTACGTCGAGGTCCCGCGCGGCAACGGCGAGTCGCACTACATCATCCGGTTCGGGTTCCACGACGTGCCGCTGGCCGACCGCACCGTCCCGGTCGGGCAGACGTGGACCTACGAGCTGGCGGGCTCCAACCAGGGCTCGATGAGCCTGGAGGCCACGCGTGACTCCGTCGAGGTCCTGGCGGACATGAACGTCGGTGGCAACCACTGGATCTCCCAGTACGGCACCAAGCGCCTGGGCAACTGACGCCAGGTGGGGTGGCGGTCCCGCGACGACGCGGGGCCGCTGCCCGGCCTTCCCGGGAGGACATCCATGAGAACCCTTGCCTGCCTCGCCGTGACCGTCGTGCTCGCCGCCGGCTGCTCATCCGGCGAACCCGACCACTCGCACCACCAGCACCATCCCATGACGGCGGAGGACGCCGCGCGGCTGCGCGGGGTCGCCACCACCTACCTCGGCCTGCTCTCGGGCGGTGACCCGACCGCGGCCTGGGACATGTGGACCACCGACGCGCAGCGACGCGACCCGCGGGAGGCGTTCGTCGACCGGCTCGCGCACTGCGCGCCCGGGGTCCCCTACGAAGTGCTCGGCGTCGTCACCGACGGGCCGGACCTCGCGCGGGTCGCCTGGCGACACGGCGAGCGCACCGGCGAGCACCTGCTGCGCCTGCACGACGGCCAGTGGCGCGTCGAACCCGCCGACACCACCACGTGCGGTGCACCGTGACCACCCGTGCGGTGACCCTGCTGCGCGGCTCGCTCGGCCTGGTGTTCGTGTGGTTCGGCGCCCTCAAGGTCGCCGACGTGACACCGGTCGCCGACCTGGTCGCCCGCACCGTGCCGTGGCTGGACCGCCACTTGTTGCTGGTCTCACTCGGCGCCGCGGAGGTGGTGCTCGGCGTGGCGCTGTGGCTCGGCCGCCGGCTGCGCTGGGTCGCGGCGCTGGCGCTGGCGCACCTGCTGGGGACGTTCCTGGTGCTGGTGGTCCAGCCACAGGCGGCGTTCCAGGCGGGCAACCCGCTGCTGCTCACCACCGAGGGCGAGTTCGTCGTGAAGAACCTCGTGCTGATCACGGCGTGCCTGGTGCTCATGTCCGCGGGTCAGCCACAACAGTCCGAAGACTTGATCGGCGCAAGGAAATAGACCACAACGAGGTGGCACATGCGATCCGTACGACGCAGAGTGGCGAGCGTACTGGTGTTGGAGGTACTGATCGCCGGCGTGCCGGGGACCGGTTCGGCGGCGGAGAACGCCCCCGGCGCTCCAGGGCGGCAACCGGCGACGCAGGACGGCGGGTTGTCGGAGGTGTACCACCCGGACCTCGGTCAGGACGCCAGTGCCCGCCTGGCCGCGATGGCGGCCACCGCCACCGAAGGCGGCCTGCTGCCCGAACAGGTCTGGGACAACACCGCCCCCGCCGGCCGCCCGACGAACTCGGCCACTCCGCTGGGCTGGGCGCACGGCCGATTCGTCCGCCTCGCCTGGTCGATCCGGGAAGGCCGATCGCTCAGCACACCGTCCATCGTGGCCTGCCGGTACACCGGGGACCGGTTGCGCGAACGTCCAACCACCCGGCGCTGCCGGAACACCCGCGGCGTCGGAGGCCACGTCGTCCGCGGTGCAGCTGAGTTGGACCGCGGCCATGCCCGGGACGAACCCCGTTGCCGGGTACGACGTCCACCGGATCTGGCACGCCGACCGCGTTCAAGTCAGCGGCACACCCGCCCGACCCCCCACACCCACGACGCCCCCTGCGAAGCCCGACAGCGCAGGGGGAGCGAGCGGGTCACCGGTGGCGGCCTGCGACCCGCTCGCGCACAAGCGGTGGCGTCGTCCCGGATCAACCGGGGCGGCGCCACCGTGGGCGGGCCAAGCGCCCGCACTTCCCGTCCAGTCGCGTCCCTACCAACGGAGGACTCATGCACACCGCACCCCCGGCCTTACGCCGCCGGACGGCCCTGCACCTGGCCGTACTCGTGTCCGTCGTCGCGTCGCTGCTGACCTTCCAGCCGACCCGGGCGTCGGCCCACGGCACCGTCATCGACCCGCCGACCCGCAACTACGGCTGCGCGACCCGCTGGTACGGGCCGGACGCGCCGGGCATGCAGGAACAGGACCCCATGTGCCACCTGGCGTGGCAGCAGAGCCCGGACGCCATGTGGAACTGGAACGCCCTGTACGCCAACAACCTCGGCGAGAACATCGAGCAGGTCGTGCCCAACGGCCAGATCTGCAGCGCCGGCCGTGCCGAAATGGGCCGCTACGGCCCGATGGACAACCCGGGCCCGTGGCACATGACCAACGTGGGCAGCACGTTCACCGTCCACGTCCAGGACGTGGCCCGCCACGGCGCGGACTACCTGAAGATCTACATCACCAAACAGGGCTTCGACCCCGTCCACTCCACGATCGGCTGGCACGACCTGGACTTCGTCAAGCAGACCGGCCGGTACCCGTCCCAGCTCGACTACAAGACGGAGGTCACCACCTCCGGCTACGCCGGACGCCACGTCGTGGTCACCATCTGGAAGGCGTCGCACATGGACCAGAAGTACTTCCTGTGCAGTGACGTGAACTTCGGCTGACGCGCCCCGCCCTGAGATCAGCGACTCGAAGAACCCTGTGACGGCCGGTCCTCGACAAGCCCGGATGCCGAGGACCGGCCGTTCGGCGTGCTGGCGCAAGGCATACCCGATGCCCGCCAGGCGGCCGTGGTGCCGCGGCCGTTCGCCGGGTGGTGTGTCGGCGGTGTCCGCAGTTGTGCGTTGTGATGGCTGTTGGGTGGCTGTGGTGTCGTGTGGTCGAGTGGCTCCGGACCCGAGGGGGTGGGTGTTGGCGGGTTCTGACGACGGTGGTGGGCCCGGCTTCGTGGCCCAGACCGGCGCCGCGTCTGCCGGGGCGCATCTCTACCAGGCGGGCCGCGACCTGACGGTGCACACCGGGCCGGTTGTTCCGGTGGCGGAGTCGCCGCCCGCGGCACGGGTGTGGAACGTGCCCGTCAGGTTGGCCGGGTTCGTCGGCCGGGAGGACCTCCTGGCCGAGTTGCGTCGGGTGTTGACCGGTGGCGGGACCGGGGTGGTGCGTGCGATCGCGGGTATGGGCGGCGTGGGCAAGACCAGTGTCGCGATCGAGTACGCCCACCGTCACGCATCCGACTACGACGTCGTGTGGTGGGTTCCGGCCGAAGAACCCCGCTTGATCCCCCAGCGACTGGCCGCGCTGGCGCTGGCGTTGGGGCTGGCGAGGCCGGACGATCCGGTGGAGGTGGCGCTCGCGCGGGTGTTCGGGGATCTTCGGGGGAGGCTGCGGGCGTTGGTGGTGTTCGACAACGCCGAGCACCCCGATGCGCTGGCCCCGTTCCTGCCCGGCGGGCGCGCGCATGTGGTGATCACGTCGCGGGATCCGGACTGGGATCGGGTGGCCACCCCGGTGACGATCGACGTGTTCACCCCGGAGGAGTCCGTCAGGCTCTTGCGTGGCCGGGCCGCGGGAGTGGACGGCGAACAGGCTCGCCGGGTCGCAGCGGCGCTGGGTCACCTCCCGCTCGCGGTGGACCAGGCCGCCGCGTTGTTGGCCGCCGGAGCGGCACCGGAGTCCTACCTCGAATTGCTTGCGACGCGGAGTGCGGAGTTGCTTCGCCACGGACGTGGTGCGCACGACGCGCCGGGATCGGTGACGGTGTCCTGGGCGGTCGCCTTCGAGGCACTGGCGGCCGGGGACGCGGCAGCCGTGCAGTTGCTGAGGCTGGTTGCCTGGTTCGCTCCCGAACCGGTGCCGTTGTCCGTGTTGACCGACAACGCGGCCATGCTGCCCCGGCCGCTCGCCGAGGTCGTGGTCGACCCGTTGGCGTTGATCGCCACCTCGCGGGCGCTGAGGGCGCGGTCCATGGCCGGGGTCACCGCGGAGGAGGTGCAGATCCACCGCGTTCCGGCGGCGCTCCTACGCGCGCCCGGTGGGGGGGCCTGCTGTCACCGAGCCGGCCGAGGGGTGGCAGGTCTTGGCCGTTCGACTGCTTCGGCACTCGGTCCCGGACGACCCGTGGAACAGCCCGTCCACCTGGCAGACCTGGCAGCGACTGCTACCGCACGTGCTCGCCGCCACGGATCCCGTTCGCGTGGCGTCGCTCACCCACGAGCACGACCCCGTGGCGTGGCTGCTCAACCGCGCGGCGACCCACTTGCACATGCGTGGCCAGCCGGGACAAGCGCTTCCCCTGCTGCGGCGCGCCCACGATCTCCGACTTCGGCATCTCGACGTGAACCACCCGGAGACACTCACGGTGGTGAACGACATCGCCGCAGTGCGGAGGAGCCTCGACGAGTTCGAACAGGCGTTGGAGTTGGATGAGGACACACTGCGTCGCCGGCGGGAGGTTCTCGGCGAGGACCACCCCGACACGCTCACCTCGGCCAACAACCTCGCCTGGGACCTGATGGGCGTCGGCGATCGGGAACGGGCGCGGGCGTTGAACCTGGACACCTTCCAGCGCAGGCGCCGCGTCCTGGGCGATGACCACCCGCGCACGCTCGGCTCTGCGCACAACGTCGCCGCTGACCTGGCCGAGGCGGGGGACCACCACCGGGCTCTGCTGACGTACCGGGACGTCGTGCGCCGCCGGCGCGCCCTCCTCGGCGAGGACCACCCGCACACCCTTCTCTCCACCGCGAACCTCGCCGGTGTCCTGCACACCATCGGTGAGCACGAACAGGCACAGGAGCTGAACCGGGACACGTTCCGACGCAGACGGCGCGTGCTCGGCGACACCCATCCCGCCACTCTCAGCTCCGCCGAGGACTTGGTCGCCGACCTGCGTGCGCTCGGTCGAAACCTCGAAGCCCAAGACCTCGACCAATGGATCGTCGTTCACCTACGCGAGATGGATGGCGCGCTCGGTCGGTAGCCTGGCGTGGCCGTTCGGTGGCGTCCACCGGCGGACCCGGGTGAGGGGAAGCTCAGAGCAGGTCGTGCCGTGTCGCGGCAGGCGGTCGGGAGGGCGAAATCGTCCACATTGGACTTCGTGGCGGGCCACGGGCCTGCTTCGCCGATCCTCAGCGACCTGCCCGCCGCCTCCAGCCACATGACGGTGTCGTGGCGGCTGGCCAGCCAGACCCGGCCGCGCATGCGCACGACACCGCGGCACAGCGCGGTGAGCACGCGGTGCAGTCGCACGGGGTGGAAGGCGCGCCGGGCGGTGAAGTGCACGAGGTGCACGCCGTGGGCCGGTTCGAGCGGGGGTCTGCCGTGCAGGACCGGGCCGAGGACGTCGTCCACCTCGCCGCGCCGCGCGTCGGCGGGGACGGCGGCCAGCAGGGCCGGGACGTCCAGGTGTGCCAGCTCCTGCCGGGCTGCGGCCGGGTTGAGGCGGTCGAGCACCGCGGTCAACCCAGCGCCGCACCACGTCCTCGGCCAGCCGGCTCAAGTCGTGTCCTGATGCGACGGGGGCGAGCGCCGGCACCGCGTTCAGCGCCGGGGGAGGGCGTGGTTGTGGTCGTGCGGCTCCACGTCGTCCCACAGCGGGAGCGGGTCGTCCAGGTGTCGCCACGCGGCGGGGCCGCCGGCCAGTTCGGCGTCGGTGAGCAGCGCGAGGTCCAGGCCGATCTCCGATGAAGAGCAGGTCCGTGTCGGCGACAGCACCTGTCGCACGATGGCGTTGCCAAGCACGATCCCCATTCGCTGCCGCGGCGACGACCACGCCAACGAGCCGGTCTGTTCCTACGTGGTGCGGCTGCGGTGCGCCGGTGTCGATCGACGCGGTACTGCTTCGGGACGGCTGGTGCAGCCCGTTGGTAGAGGCGCTGCTCCCGGCTTTGGCGGGCGGCTGCCTCAGGGTGACTTCGTCGCCCTCCCGAACGGGTTCCCGCGGTCCACGGCAGCCCGTTCGGTGTGGGCGGCTCCTCAAGCCGTGGTGCCGGCTATTGCCAGCGGTGCCAGTGGGGGGTGGCGTCGCGGCCGTAGAGGACGAGGTTGGAGTCACTCTGGACGACCAGGCGTTCGGCGCTGGTGCCCCAGGTGTGGGTGTGCCAGGTGGGTTGGCCGGTGGCGGTGTGGAGGACGAAGTTGCCGTCGGGTTGGAGTACGGCGTGGGTGGTGGGTGTGCCGTGGGTGTGGGTGTGCCACAGGGGCTGTCGGTTCTGGTCGTAGAGCACGAGGTTGCCGTCGGTCTGGAGGGTCAGGGTGTAGCGGCCGTCGGGTGAGGTCTTGGACTGGCCGGCGGTGAGTCGTTCACCGCGTTGGAGCCGGTCGGCGCCGGGTGTGGGACTGGCCGGGGTCCGGTTGGTCCACTGGCGGGTGGCCGTGGTCTGGCAGTCGGTGGTGGTGGCGTCGTGGCCGCGGGTGGCGTCCAGGCAGCGTGCGGTGCCGGCCGAGGTCAGGGTGTGGTCGTCGTGGGCGCGCCACTGCTGGTTGGTGGAGCCGTCGCAGGGGCGCAGGGTGACGGTGGTGGCGTCGGTGGTCACGCAACGGCCCAGCAGCCGCAAGGTGCCGTCAGGGGCGGTGGTGACGTCCTGGCGGGCCGCGCCGGGCAGGTAGCCGGAGGCGACGCAGTCCGCGGCGCGCAGCGCGCTGCCGTCGGCAGTGTCGGGGTTGACGGCTTCCAGGCAGATCTCCTCGCCATTGACGAGGTGTCCGAACCATGCCGAGCGGGCGGGATAGCGCCACAACTGGTTGCCGCCACCGTGGCAGGGGTGAGTGGTCACCCCGGCGCCGGACAGGCCCGTGGTGGCGTCCAGGCACACCCGGTTCCACGGCGAGACCACCAGGGAGGCCACGGTGCCATCCCCACGCAGCTCCCACTTCTGGTGGTCGCCGCCGTCACAGGTCCACAGGCGGGTCGGCCGTCCGGCGCCGGCGAGCACGCCGCTGGCGTCCAGGCATTTGCCCAGCACCCGCAGCGTGCCGTCCGCCGCGGTGGTGAACTCCTGGCGCGCCGCGCCGACGACGCAGTCCGCGACCCGTACCGGCGTGCCGTTGCCGGACGCGCCGTCGACGGCCTCCAGGCACAGGTCGCCGACCGTCACGTGCCCGAAACGCGGGCGCGTCGGGTCGATCCGCGCGGCGATCCAGTCGGCGAGGTCGTCCACCCGTACCGCGGTGCTGCCGTGTCGGGTCTCGGTCACGCCGAGACAGCCGTGCTCCCAGGAGGTGGCGCCGATCGCGACGAGTCGTTCGCCGCCGTCGACGGGGACGGTGATCGGCGCCCCGGCGTCGCCTTTGCACAGGTCCCGGTCGCCGGTGCCGGTCAGGGCCAGCGCGGTGTCGGTGACGGTGTCCACGGTGAAGGTGGCGGTGGTGGGCTGGTCGGGCACCCACTGGGTGTCGGTGCGCCCGAATCCGGTGGCGGTGGCCTGCGCGCCCGCGGCCGGGGCGGTGGATCCGACGGTGAGCGGCGCGGCGGTGGTGATCGGGGTGGCGAGTTCGGCCAGCACGATGTCGCGTCGCTCGTGTCGGGTCACGGCGAGCACGGAGACCGGCGGGCCGTCTCCGACGGTCGCGTGGGTGTCCTCGACAGGCTGGTCGGACAGGCAGGCCCCGGCGGTGATGACCCATCGTGGGCTGAGCAGGGCGCCGGTGCACGCCTGTTGCCCGGTGGTGATCCGGACCGCATGCGGCTGCGTGCCCTGGGGCACGGTCGAACCAGGCAGCGCCGAGGCTGCCGGCACGACCGCGAGCGTCACGGCCGCTCCGGTCAGTGCCCCCGACAACAACAGTCTGCTCACTTTCGAGTTCTCCCTGTCTTGGTAGGAACCCGGCCCACGGAGCGGGCCGAAGCCCGGGCGCGTCAACGTGTTCGGCGTCGGCTGCGGCGACCCCGGTGGAGGGATGCGTGCTGCCCGCCGCCGTCGTGCGCGTGGCCGGTGGCCAGGCGGACTGCTCCCGGTGCGGCGGGGCGGTCGTGCGGTTCGCCGGCACCGACAAGACCCTTGGTGCCGAACGTGCGACGAAGGGGTGTCCGGCGACTGCCGCCGGATGTCCGCCCTGTCCAGGATCTGTGTGGCGAACCATCCGGACATCCGTCAACCAGCGGATACACCACAGCGGACGAGTGAGCCTGACCACTTGTCCCGTATCCCTGTTGCTCTCCTCGACCCGCATCCCCGCGTTCGGTGGCAACGCGCGCCTCGACGCCGGAAGCCCCGTTGTGACGTCGAACTCGTCGCATTTCTAGGCCATGTGACGGATGTGCCGTTGCTCTGCCCGGGCGATCGTAGGGCCAGTTCATGCGGTCCGATCGTCCGTGTCAGGGCGGGTTCACGGTGCCGCGTCGTGCCTTCCGAGGCCTGGTCGGCATGACCGGGTCCAGTCGTTGTGTCGAGGTGTCGTTGTGCGGTTGGTACGTGGTGTGGTCGCGGTGGTGGTCGGTCTTGCGTCGGTGTTCGGGGTGACGGTGATGTGGGGGGCCGCTTCCGCCGAACCCTCGACGCAGACGGGGCCGTCGGCGTCTGGATCTCCGTCTGTCCCGAGTGCCGCGGCGGAGGGGCAGGTGTCGTTGGTGGAGGACTTCGCGTATCCGGGGGCGGAGGAGATCGTGCGGCGGCGGGACATCCGGTTGGTCTCCGGTGACGGGCGGATCACGCTCGTGGGCTGTGGCGGGCCGGGGTTGATCGAGGTCCGCCGGTCGGGGGCGCGCAAGGACACCGACCCCGATCGCGGGCACTACTGCTTCCGCGCGACCGGCGGGTCGGGGCGGTTGGTGTTGGAGGTCCCGGACACCTTCCAGATCAAGGGCGACGGGCACGAGGTCGACGCCACGGTCCGGGTGGACGGGGCGACCAGCAAGGTGGATGTGGACAGCGGCCGGTGGACCGGCGTCGGACGCGGTGTCGGGGCAAACCCGGCGGTACTGCTGGAACTGCGCACCAGCACCGGCTGACCCCGCCCGCCATCACCGACAGCCACACTCGTCGGCGATGACGGTGTGGAGCGACTGCTTGTCCAGCTGCTGGGTGAGATGGCCGGGCGCGCTGGGCGCTTCGAGTGGCTGGTCGAGCGCAGGGCAAGTGGCGACCTCATCACCCGTCAACGGTTCGTACCGGGAGATACTTTGAACGGGCTGGTCAACGTTCGATGAGCGAGCCATCCATGTTCAGGATTCCCGCCGCGTTTATTGTCCAACGCGTCCGCCTTACGCCGTCCGAGATCTCGTATGGGCGACAGCACGGGTGGATCGACGACAATGCGACAGTGGAGATCTGCCTCGAAAAGCTAAACGCCGGCTTGTCAAGCGAACTCGAAGAGGAGTGGGCGCTGACACTGTCGATCGAGCTGGCGGAATCTAAGCCGGAAGAATTTCCTGCCGATCCTACAGAGGACGCGTCCGCCGTGTGGGTGTACCTGTCGGTTGCCTGGTTGCACCACAGTGGCCCGCCGAATCTCCTGCGGGATATCGAAGCCGTCTACGCCCACCTCGACTATCCTGCTGAGATGGAGGCGTTCGTCGGGTACATGCCTCCCCCTCCCGGTGGGGAGGTCGGTCCGGCAGCGGTGACCAGAAGGTTGGAGTCTTTGCTCAGAAGCGCCGAAGCGAGTTACCGAAGACGAGACGGATTGCCGCACGTATCCGACGATGCGTGACTTCATTGCGTCGATCAATGAAATGGGTAGCGTGGACGACGAGGTTCGAGACATCGTGGCGACGTTGCCCGAGCTCGCGTCCGTCGAGGGTGTGTGCGCCGCAGTGGACGCCCGCATGGCGCGGGGCGATTTCGCCTTCGGTGTTGATCTGTGCCTGGCGATTGCGCAGGCCCATGGCCCCGATGCACGCGGGAGCGTCTTCGACCACGTGTTCGGGCGACTGGCTCGGACCTCCGGGACGGAAACTGCGGTCCAGGCTCTGCGGTTGGTCTGTTCGAAGGAGTTCAGGAGCGTGGCCCTGGATCGCTGGGCGGCCAGGTGGCTGGCAAGTGGGCATCCGGCGGAAGATATGGTCTCGGCTTTCACCGACGACGCGGTCTCGGACGAGTTGCGTGCCTGTCTGGTGCAGGAACTGTTGCTCAAGGGTGATGCCGTGGCGGAGACGCGAGTTGTCGCGGAGTGGGTGTCCCGCCGGTGGGACACCCACGCGCTGGGGTGGCTGCCGCCACTTCGGCTGTCAGATGTGGAGGCCCGCCGGGATCTTGGCTTCGGCCGGATCTCACTGCCACCGCTCGGGTCGATGCTGGAAGGCGGGACGGAGATCGCGTCACGAGCGCCCGGTCCGTCGGTGGAGGAAGTGACCACACCGGCCGTGCACAGGGCGATCGTTGCGGCGGTGTCGGGCTGGGTGGACAGGGCCGGGCGTGCGGAGGCGCGGGTCTTCCGGTTCGCCGACCCGGTGAAGGTCGAGGCGGTACCGAGCCTTTTGCCCGCGCTGGACCTCGTCAGTCTGGCTGACGTTGGTCCGGCGGCGCCCCTGGTCGTCAAGGCGTGGCCGCCGGCGTTGGCGTGGTGGGCGCTGTACGCCGCGGCGATGCCGGGAGGGGCCTACGACGGCGGACTCGGGGGCGCCTACGGCAGGCTCGCGGTCTGGCGGTCGCTGGCCGGCCTGTGCGGAGTCGCAGACGACGCCCCGTTCGACGAGGTCGACGCCGCCGTCCGAAAGGCCGGCTGGTACGGCTTCCACGCCGACACGAATTGGTTCGAATGGATCGCCTGGGATCTGGGCGTCGCCGCGCTGTCCCCCGACCGGCGCCGACTGGCCATCCTGGCCGCGACCGACACCGACTGACCGGGCCCGACTTCGTGGCGATCGGAGGGGGTGAGTTCCTGAATCTCCATTCCCTCCCGCAGATAATGCCAATGCCATTCGCGGATCGGGTCCAGGTGGTTCTTCGGGGCCGAGGCAGACAATGACAGATTGTCAGGTGCAGTCGCGCCAAACGTGCCCGTCCGTCTGCTCGGACCGCCTATGCGCGCTGGTCGCTCACGGAAGCGTGCTTGAGCAGGCGTGCACCCCACAACACCGACACCGGCCAACACGACCCACACCGCGGCGACCGCGATCGAGCGCGGCGAGCCGAAGTCCTGCCACGCGTCGCCCAACAGGGCCGCCACCACGGTGGTGGGCACCAACCCCAGCGCCGTGCCGAGGGCGAATGAACGCGGGCGGACGGCGGTCACACCGGCCGCGTAGTTGGACACGGCGAACGGCACCACGGGCAGCAGGCGGAGCACGAGCGTCGCCGCCACGCCGCGCCGGGCGAAGACCGGTTCGACGGCCCTAAGCCGCCCTTCCCCCAGCCGGGGGCTACGGCCTGCCGACTCGGCAATAGCGGGCAAATATTGACGCACAAGCGCCAGGCCGGGTGGGCAGGGCGCCCCGCCCACCCGGCGGTCCGTCGTCACTGTCAGCCGACGAGGTCCCAGCGTTGGTCGGTTTCCGCCTGTGTCACCGGTGTCCCGAGGTCGGTTCCGGGCATGCTCAGGGCGTGGCCGGAGTGGGCGAAGGTGAGGCGGAAGCCCGTGGCGGGGTCGCCGGAGACGCGCAGTGCCTGGTTGGGGTTGTCGGTGCACGGGAACTGGATGGCGCCGATGCCGGGTTCCCGGCCGGATTCCGGCAGGTCCACGCACAGGCCGGAGTGGGTCGCCACCAGCTTCCACCCCTGCGGTGTGGCTTCCAGGCGGAACCGTTGGTTCGGGGTGCCGGTGTCCTCCCAGCCGACGATCGGCGCGCCGGGGTCGAGCGCGGCGTCGTGGACGGCCAGTTCCAGGCCGGTCTGCCGGTTGACCACGCGGTAGGCGCCGCCCATCCGCGGGGTCGCCGGGGAGTCCGGGACCGGGGTCACGAGGTCGCCGGTCCAGGTCTGGTCGGCTCGGTGTTGGCGGGTGAGGAACTGGGTGTAGTAGCTGTCCGGTGGCGGGCAGGGTGTGGGGCGTTCGGGTGGGCAGATGTCGCGGTCGTGGGCGGCGTAGTCGGCGAACGCCCTGCGTTTGAGGGCGTAGTCGGTGATCGACAGGTTGGGTGGCGCGTGTCGGGCGGTGTAGTCGCGGTAGAGCACGACGGTCGCCGCTGTGCCGTGCAGCGCGGCTTGGACCAGGCGGGTGGTGGCGACGTGGTCGCGGTGGAAGTCCCCGGCCGGGTCGATGCCGTGCAGGTCGGCCGTGGGGTCGAGGGTGCGCACGGTGTGCGGCGCGTAGTCGGCTACCACGGCTCGCAGGTGGTTCAGGAGCGACGTGCGGTCCAGGCGTTGCGGCGGGTTGCGGTCGCCGGGGCGTGTGGTGAGCGGCGTGTTGTCGGCGTAGAGCCGCCACAGCTGGCCCGCCGGTGCGGTGATGTCGTCGGGGATCCGGTTCTCGACCACCGTGATCCGGCCGTCGCCCAGTCGCCACCGGGTCGCGGTGACGCCGCCCGCGGTGTACGGCTCGGCGGTCCACGGGCCCGGCACGCCGGCGACGTTGGCGTAGGCGACGCGGACTCCGCGTTCCCGTGCCAGCAGGTACTCCTGGTCGTGGTAGTCCGAGGCGACCAGGAACACCGTGCGGACGCAACGGTTCCCGCGCAGGTCCTGTAGCAGGTCCGGGCTGAGGAACAGCAGGTCGTCGTCGTGGTGCGGCACGATGTTGAGCACCCGGCCGCCGGGGCACGGGTCCGCCGCGGCGGCCGTGGGCGGGAGTCCGGCGGTCAGGGCGAGCAGCGCGGCCAGGACGGCGGGCGTTCTCCTCATGACAGGTCCGCCATGTGCTGCCACCCGACGCCGATGTGGCGGCGGAAGTCGCCGTTGTACGGGTCGTTCGGGTTGCCGGTGTTGGGGTAGAGCCACAGGTTTCCGCTGGTGTCCCGGGCGATGAGGTCGTTGCGGCCGTCGGCGTCGGCGTCGGCGCCGAGGATGGCGGTCATGGTGTTCCAGTTGACGCCGATGTGGCGGCGGAAGTCGCCGTTGTAGGGGTCGTCGGGGTTGCCGGTGTTCGGGTAGAGCCACAGGTTTCCGCTGGTGTCCCGGGCGATGAGGTCGTTGCGGCCGTCGGCGTCGGCGTCCGTGCCGAGGATGGCGGTCATGGTGTTCCAGTTGACGCCGATGTGGCGGCGGAAGTCGCCGTTGTACGGGTCGTCCGGGATCCCGGTGTTGGGGTACAGCCACAGGTTGCCGCCACCGTCGCGGGCGACCAGGTCCGTGCGGCCGTCACCGTTGACGTCGGTGGCCGACAGCGAGGTCATGGTGTTCCAGCCGACGCCGATGTGACGGCGGAAGTCGCCGTTGAACGGGTCGTTCGGGTCGCCGGTGTGGGGGTAGAGCCACAGGTTGCCGCCGCCGTCGCGGGCGACGAGGTCGGCGCGGAAGTCGGCGTCCACGTCGACCGCGAGGATCTTGGTCATGACGTTCCAGCCGACGCCGACCTGGCGGCGGACGTCGCCGTTGTAGGGGTCGGCGGCGTTGCCGGTGTTGGGGTAGAGCCACAACGCGCCGCCGCCGTCGCGGGCGAGCAGGTCCACCCGGCCGTCGCCGTCGGTGTCGGCGAGCGTGCCGGTCACCGCCTGCGGCACACCGGCGGCCGTCCACCACGTGGTCTGCCGGCGGGCGCCGTCCCAGCCGAAGCTGACGTGGACGTGGTCGGTGTGGGGGTTCGGGCCGGTGTAGGGCTGCCACCCCGCGCCGGGGCGGTAGGACTCCCAGATCCGCCGGTTCCAGATGACGTACATGATTCCCAGTCGCCGGGCCATCGCGTGCGTGTTGCCGTGTTGGTCGGTCGCCAGCAGCCAGTTGAGCAGGTCTTGGGCGTCGGCGGCGTCCTTCGGGTTGTTGACGTTGAAGTGGTAGTCGAGCGCACGTCCTTCCTTGTGCTCGCTCTGCCCGCCTTGGCCGCAGTCGCGGCTGATCCCGCGCGTGTGCACGCCGTAGGTCCGGTCGAGCAGGTCGGCGAAGTCGACGACGCCGGGCTTGGCGGTGGGGTCGCAGGTCCGCTGGAAGTCGCCGGGCTGGTAGCGGTCGATGCCGGGCCCGAAGTGCGGGGTGGCCGGCGCCGCCACGGCGGTGGGCGACGCCACCGCGGTCACGGCCACCAGCACCGCACATAGCAGCGTGGCGCGTCTTGTTCGTCCGGATCGGCTCACGATCGTCTCCCTTCGTTGACGGATGGAGCGCGGCTTCCTGCCTATCCGGTATGAGTTGTTCGACGTCGGCGTTCGGGGGCTGAACGACAACGGCTGGACAACCGGTGCCGCTTCGAGGGGGATGGGGCTCGATGGCGAGGCGTGAGCGGCCACTGGCCGCGGGGGACACACCACTGCTGGCGTTCGCTCGTGACCTGCGGTTGTTGCGGGACCGGGCGGGGCGGCCGACCTACCGCGACCTCGCGGCGGCGGCGCACTACTCGGCGGCCACGCTGTCGGAGGCGGCGGGCGGGCGGAAGCTGCCGACCCTGGCCGTGGCGCTGGCCTACGTCCGGGTGTGCGGGGGTGACGTCGAGCGGTGGCGGCGGCGTTGGCACGAGGTCGCGGAGTCCCTGGCGGAACCCGAGCAGCCCTCGGACGACCGGCCCTCGCCGTACGTGGGCCTGGCCGCGTTCCAGCCGCGGGACGCCGAGCGGTTCTTCGGGCGTGACCGGCTGCTGGCCCAGTTGCGGGACCGTTTGGCGCAGCGGCGGGCGGTGGCGGTGTTCGGGCCGTCCGGGGCGGGCAAGTCGTCGCTGCTGCGCGCCGGTCTGGTTGGCGGGGCGGGGGAGCGGCCGGTGCTGCTGTGCACGCCGGGCGCCCGGCCGTGGGAGGAGGTCGCGGTGCACCTGGCCAACCTGGGCCTGGGCACCCCGGGCGACCTGGAGGTGGAACTCGCGGCCGGTGACCGCGCCCTGCACCGGCTGGTGCGCCAGGCGTTGGCCGACCGGCCCGACGACACCGAACTGCTGATCGTGGTGGACCAGTTCGAAGAGGTGTTCACGCTGTGCGCGGACGCCGGGACGCGGCAGGGGTTCGTCGACGGGCTGATCACGGCGGCCACCGCGGACAACAGCCGGTGCCGGGTCGTGCTCGGTGTCCGCGCGGACTTCTACTCCCACTGCACGACCCACCCGCGGTTGATCGACGTGCTGCGGGACAGCCCCGTGGTGGTCGGGCCGATGACGACCGAGGAGCTGCGCGAGGCGATCACCAAGCCGGCCGCCGCTGTGGGCTGTGTGGTGGAAAGCGCGCTGGTCACCCGGCTGGTCGGGGACGCCGCCGGGGAGCGCGCGGCCCTGCCGCTGGTGTCGCACGCGCTGCTGGAGACGTGGCGGCGGCGACGCGGCACCACGCTCACGCTCGCCGGCTACGAGGAGGCGGGCGGCATCGAGCGGGCGGTGGCCAACACCGCCGAGAGCGTCTACACCGCGCTCACACCCGCCCAGCAAACCTTGACCCGCCAGGTGTTCCTGCGGTTGACCGCGCTGGGCGAAGGCACCGAGGACACCAAGCGGCGGGTGCCGCGCACCGAGCTGGACACCGAGGACCCCGACCTGGCCGCCGTGCTGGACCACCTCACCCGGGCCCGCTTGCTCACCGCGGACCACACCGGGATCGAGTTGACCCACGAGGCGCTGTTGCGCTCCTGGCCGCGCCTGCGCGGTTGGCTGACCGAGAACCGCGAGGGCGCTCGGCTGCACCGCAGGCTCACCGAGGCCACCGACCTGTGGCTGGCGCTGGACCGCGATCCGGGTTCGCTGTACCGGGGCGTGCGGCTGGCCGCGACGCAGGACTGGGTGTCGGCCAACGACGGGCTGCTCAGCGCCCGCGAGCGCGAGTTCCTGGCCCGCAGCGCCGACCAGGAGGCGCGGGAGGTGGCGGCGCAGGCCCGGCGGGCGCGCAGGCTGCGGCAGGCGGTCGCCGTGCTCGGCGTGTTGCTGGTGGTGGCGGCCGTGGCGACCGGGTACGCGGTGCGCGCCGGCAACACGGTGACCGCGCAGCGCGACGTGGCGTTGTCGCAGAAGGTCGCGGCGGAGGCGAACGCGATGCGGGCCACCGACCCGGACACCGCCGCGCAGCTCGCCCTGGCCGCCTACCGGCTCGCGCCCACGGTGGAGGCGCGTGGCAGCCTGCTCGCCGCGTTCACCACGCCGTTCGCCGTGTCCCTGCGGCACGACGTCAACGCGGCGGTGTTCAGCCCGGACGGCGGCGTGCTGGCCACCGGCGGCGACGACCGGGTGGTGCGGCTGTGGGACGTCCGGCAGCGGCTGCGCCCGATCGAGCTGACGGCGTTGCCGGCGCACGCCGACGACGTGGAGTCCTTGGTGTTCAACGCCGACGCCAAGCTGTTGTTCAGCGCCGACTACCGGGGCGAGGTGGTGGTCTGGAACGTCGAGGACCCGCGCCGGCCGACCCGGCTCGCCGCGTTACGGGCGCACGAGGAGGCGGTGTACCGGGTGGCGCTGCGCCGCGACAACCGGGTGCTCGCGACCGCGAGCGCCGACGGGTCGGTGCGGCTGTGGGACGTCACCCGCCCCGGCGAACCGGTGTCGCTGGGCGCGGCCACCGGGCACACCGGCACCGTGTGGACCGCCGAGTTCAGTCCCGACGGGCGGACGCTGGCCACCGCGAGCGACGACGGCACGGCCCGGCTCTGGGACGTCACCGACCCGCGCGCGCCGCGCGAGACCGCACGGCTGACGCCGCACGGCGACAACGTCACCTCGGTGTCCTTCCGCCCCGACGGCCGGGTGCTCGCCACCGCGGGCTACGACCACACCGCCCGGTTGTGGGACCTCACCGGTCCCGGCGGCCCGGTGCCGGCGGGCGTGCTGACCGGCCACTCCGCGCCGCTGCAGGCGGTGGCGTTCAGCCCCGACGGGCGGACCGCCGCCACGGCCGGCTGGGACTACACGACCCGGCTGTGGAACCTCGCCGACCCGGCCCGGCCGACCCCCGCGGCCACGCTGACCGGGCACACCAACACCGTGTACTCGCTGGTGTTCGGCCCCGACGGGCGCACGCTCGTCTCCGCGTCCGCCGACCGGACGGCGCGCCTGACCGAGGTGCCCGGCGCTGTGCTGACCGGGCACGCCACCGCGTCCTGGGCCGCCACACCCAGCCCGGACGGGAGCCTGGTGGCCACCGGCGGCGAGGACGGCCGCACCCGGCTGTGGCACGTCGACCACCCACGCCTGCCCACACCCGGCGCGGTGCTGGACGACGCCACCGCCCCGGTGAAGTCCACCGCGTTCAGCACCGACGGACGGCTGCTCGCGGCCGGCGGCATCGACGGCGGCGTCACGGTGTACGACCTCGCCGACCCGGCGAACCCCCGCCGCGCCGCGCGTCTGGCACACGCGCGCAGCGTCCGTTCGGTGACGTTCTTCCGCGACCGCCTGCTGGCCACCGCGGGCGACGACGCCACCGTGCGGCTGTGGCAGTTGGCCGACCCCGATCGCCCGGAACCGCTGGGTGTGCTGCGCAGTGAGGGCGAGGAGGGCATCTTCGCCACGGCGGTCAGCCCGGACGGCCGGACCGCCGCCGGGGTGATGAACCGCAAGATCCGGCTGTGGGACATCACCGACCCGCGCAACCCGGTGCCGTTGGCGGACCTCGACGGCCACACCGACACCGCCACGTCGGTCACGTTCAGCCCGGACGGGACCACGGTCGCCACCGCCGGCCTGGACCGCACCGCGCGGTTGTGGGACATCACCGACCCGCGCGCGCCGCGATCGGTGGCCGTGCTGTCCGGGCACAACGGCGTCGTCCAGTCGGTGTCGTTCAGCCCGGACGGGCACACCGTGGCGACCGCGTCGTTCGACCACACGGTCCGCCTGTGGGACGTCACCACGCGCACCGTGACGGCCGTGCTGTCGGCGCACACGGACCGCGTGTACGCGGCCACCTTCGGCCGGGACGGGCACACCCTGGTCACGGCGGGGGAGGAGGGTGTGGTGCGGTTGTGGGACACGGACGTGGAACGGGTGGCGGCGGACGTGTGCGCCAAGACCTACCACCACCTGACCGCGGACCAGTGGCGAGCCCACTTCCCGGACCTGCCCCACCAGCCACCGTGCCGGTGATCATGCGGGTCGGGCGCGCGGCTACGCGTTCGGGCACGGCGGCTCGTAGGGCAGGCCCGGCAGGTGACGGGCCCACTGGTCGGCGGTGATCCGCGGCTGGGCGGTGGCGCAGATCAGGGCCGCTGCCCGGTCGAGGCCCGTCTCCTGGAAGTGGATCGTCCCGTCCGCGCCGGCGGTGGCCAGGGTGTGGCCGTCGGGGGTGAACGCGGCGGCCTCGACGGTGTCGGTGCGCCGGGGCAGGACGGTGACCTCCTCGGCGGCCCCTCGACCGGTGGTGCGCCACAGCCGGATCCGGTGGTCGCCGCCCACCGCCGCGACCAGGTCGCCCGCGACCGCCACGGTGGTGGCCGACGCGTCGCCCAGGCGGGTGTCGGGTTGGCCCGGGCCGCTGCCGGGGGCCAGCCAGAGGCCGTCACGCCCGGCGGCGACGACCAGGTTGTCGTTGCGGTCGAACGCCATGACGCCGGGTTCCAGCGGGGAGTTGTTCGACGTGCCGGGGTCCTCGCGCCAGTCGGGTCGGCTGAAGCGCATGACGCCGTGTCGGCGGTGTCCGACGACGACGGTGTCCCCGGCCGGCGTGAACACCGGGGAGAGCACCGGGAGTCCGATCCCGGACGTCTCCAAGGCGTGGTGCCACACCGCCTGCCACGTGCCGGTCTGCCGAACCGTCACCGTGCCGGTGATGTCGCCGCCGACCAGGAACCGGCCGTCCGGGCTGAACGCGACCCCGTACGCCGCCTGGAGCCCGGTCGCGACGGTGGCCAGCCGCACGGGCCGGTCGGGATCCGTCACGTCCCACGCGGTGGTCTGGTGCGCGCCGACGCTGGTCACCACCAGGCGCGCGTCGGGGCTGAAGGCCGCCGTCACCGCCTGGTCCGGGCCGACGCGCCCCACCGGCGCGTCCAGCGGCACCGCCCCGCCCAGCCGGCGCGGTCCGGCCATGCGGTGCAGCCGGAAGGACCCGTCGGCCAGGCCCAGCACCGCCAGGTCGCCGCGCGGGCTGAAGCCGAGGAACTCCACGCCGGTCGCGGTGTGGTTGGCCACCGCGTCACGCACGTCCACCACCCGCACGGTGTCGCGCGCGTCGTTCCACGCCACCAGGACGCCGTTGTCGAGCACGAGCTGGTCCTGCCGGGTCGTTTCGCCGGCGAGCGCGGCGATCCGCTTCGGGTGGGCGGGGTCGGTCAGGTTCCACAGCCGAGTGGTGCCGTCGGTGTCCGCGGTGGCCATCGTCGCGCCGTCGGAGCTGAACGCGACACTCGTCGCCGAGGGGGAGGCCAGGGTGTGCAGCAGCCGTGGTGTCGCCGGGTCGGCCACGTCCCACAGCCGCACCGGCCCCGGCCCCCACGTGGCCGCGACCCGGCCGTCGGGGCGCAGGTCCCCGGAGAAGTCGTCGGACAGCACCACCGCCGGGCCGCCGTCGGCCGGCCGCAGGCTCAGCCGGGCCGCCCGGCCCTCGGCGCGGTCGACGACCTCGCGCGCCAGCACCCGGCTGGGCGTGGCGGTGCGGAGTTCCAGGACGTCGGCACCGGGGTCGAGGAGTCGGGTCGGCCGGTCGGGGGCGGACGCGTCCCAGTCGTACAGCCCTTTGTCGGTGCCGATGAGCACCCGCGTGCCGTCGGACCGGAACGCCAGGGACAACGCGTCGCGGCTCTCGGTTCGGGCGACTTCCTTCGGCTGGGCGGCGTCGGCGAGGTCCCACAGCAGGACGTTGATGCCCTGCTTGGCGGCCAGCAGCGTGCCGTCGGGGCTGAGCACGGCGGCGGAGACGCCGTCGATCCGGCCCGATCGGGTGGGGCGGTGCGGTTCGCGGATGTCCCACAGGGTCGCGGCGTCGTCGGCGACGACCACCAGCCGTCCCGCCGCCGCGTCGACCGCCCGCACCGCCTCGGCGTCCGCGGGGATCAGCGCCGTGCCGGGACCGCCGGCCGCGCCGAGCACCGCCGCCCGCGTCTGGGCCGACGGCGCCAGCCGGTGGGCGGCGAGGGCCAACTGGGCGGCCAGGGCCGGGTCGGTGGTGCGCATCGCCTCCGCGACACCGACGACCTCGCGGACCAGCGCCGCGTTGCGGGCCTCGGTGGCGGCGCGTTGGGCCTGCCAGGCGTAGCCGACGGCGCCGGTGGCGAGCAGCAGCAGCACCGCCAGCAGCGCGACGACCTGGCGCAGCCGCCGGGTGCGTCGCCGCTCGGCCGTGTGCACGGCGTCCTCCGCCGCGACGCAGGCGGCCAGGAACCGCGCTTCCACCGGGGTGAGCTCGGCGTCCCGGCCGGCCGCCCACTCGCGGGCCAACGCCAGGCGGGTGCCGCGCAACAGCGCGGAGCCGTCGTGGTCCAGGGCCGTCCACGCCCGGGCGGCTTCGGTGAGCATCCGCTGGACGCGCAGGCCCGCGCGGTTCTCGGCGATCCAGCCCCGCAAGCGCGGCCAGCCGCGGATCAACGCCTCGTGGGCCGGTTCGACGGTGTCGCGGTCGACCACGACGAGCCGGTGTTCGGCGAGGACGGCCAGCACCTCGGCCGCCCCGGGCCGGTCGAGTTCGGCGCGGGGGACGCGGCGCTTGGTGTCCTCGGTGCCCTCGCCCACGGCGATCAGCCGCAGGAACAGCCACCGCGCGACCTCTTGGTCGGCTTCGGACAACCCGGCGTGCACCGCCTCGGCGCTGCGCGCGACCGCGTGCTCCAGACCGCCGGTCTGGTCGTAGGCGTCCAGGGTCAGCGCGACGCCTCGACGCCGTTTCCACGTCTCCAGCAGGGCGTGCGACAGCAGCGGCAACGCGGCCGGTTGTCCGGCCGCATCCGCGACCAGCCGGGTGACCAGCGCGTTCTCCACCGTGCAGCGCACCGCGAGGGCCGGCTGGACGATGGCCCTGCGCAGCTCGTCCGCGCTCATGGGCCCGACCAGCACCTGGCCGCCGTGCAACGCCTCCACCAGCTCGGGGTGCCGACCGCAGTGCCCCAGGAAGTCCGCCCGCACGCCCAGCACCACCCTGGTCCGGCTGCCGGGCGCCGTCGCGGCGGTGACCAGCGCGGCCACGAACGCCTCCCGCTGCCCGTCGTCGTGGCACAGCGTGAACAGCTCCTCGAACTGGTCCACCACCAGCAGCAGGTCGTCCGACTCCGTGGCCAGGGCTTGGCGGACGCGCAGGTGCAGGTTCTCGCGGTAGGTCGAGAACTCCCGCTCCAGCGCGGCCGCGGGCTTGCCGCACCACGCCCCGACCCGCTCGGCCAGTTCCCGCACCGGTGCGGCCCCGGGCGTGAACACCACCACCGGGCCGGGCGCGGCGGCGGCCACCCCGGCCCGCAGCACCGACGACTTGCCCGAGCCGGACGCCCCGAACACGCCCACCAGCCGCTGCCGCCCGACCAGCTCGCGGATCGCCGCGACGAGCCGCTCCCGCCCGAAGAACCGGTCGGCGTCGCGCGCCTGGAACGCCCGCAGCCCCACGTACGGCGCGTCGGTGTCCGCGAGGTCCGGCGGCCGGTCGGCCACGGCCAGGGCCCGCCAGCGGGCTTCCCACTCGGCGACGTCCCCGCCGCACGCCCGCACGTACGCCACCGTCACGGCCAGACTGGGCAACTTGCGCCCGTTGGCCGCCTCGGACAGGGCCGCCGCCGAGAAGTGCGCGCGCCTGCTCAACTCCCGGTAGGTCGGATCCCCCGCACCCGCCCGCAGCTTCCTCAGCCCCGCCGCGAACGCGACCAGCTCGCCCGCGTCCTCGTCCAGCGGAGTTTCCCGTCGCGGCACCGCCGCCCCCCTTCGTCGACGGGAGCGATTGTTGGTCGGCGGTTGTTCAGCGTCCACCGGGCGAGGGCGAACAACGCGGTCAGGGCGTGATGAGGACCTTGAGGCTCCTGCGGTCGGCCATGGCGCGGTAGGCGTCGGGGACGCCGTCGAGGTCGGTGGTGGTGTCGAAGACCCGGCCCGGGTCGATGGTGCCGTCGAGGATGGCGGGCATCAGTTCCCCGATGTAGGCGCGGACCGGCGCGGGGCCGCCGGCCAGGCGGAGGTTGTGCCGGAACAGGCTGCCGAAGCCGATTGGGCGTCCTCGTACTGCGGGACGCCGACGCGGCTGATCACACCGCCGGGTCGCAGCACGCCGACGGCCTGGTCGTAGGCGGGCCGGAGGGCCGACGGCTTCTTGGACGACGGGGGTGCCCCGCCCGCCGGTGAGGTCGCGGACGGCGGCGATGCCCTCCTCGCCGCGGGCGGCGACGACGTCGGTGGCGCCGAACTCGCGGCCCAGGTCGGTGCGCTCGCGGTGGCGTCCCATGAGGATGATCAGCAGGGACGGGATGAGCGCCGAGTCCGGCGCGACGGGCAGCTTGACCAGCGTGCCGTCGGCCAGCGGGACGCGGATCGCCTCGGCCTGGCCGCCCTCCTCGGGCTCGCCGTCCCAGAACCCGGGCTGCGGGTGGGCGCACGAGGTGTGCAGGCCTTCGCGGCAGAACGCGCAGGTGTTGTCGGAGATGGCGAACGGCGCGACGACCAGGTCGCCCGTCGCGACCTCCGCGCCGGTGTCCTCGACGATCCCGATGAACTCGTGCCCCATCCGCGCGGGCCGGTCAGCCGGGGGCATCGATCCGTAGGGGTGCAGGTCGCTGCCGCAGACGCAGGACGCGGTGATCCGGACCACCGCGTCGGCCGGGTGCTTGAGGACGGGGTCCGGGACTTGTTCGACGCGAACGTCGCCCGCGCCGTACATGAGGGTGGCACGCACTCGCGCCTACACCGCCGAACCCGGCACGACCTCGGAAGCACGGCTGGAGGTGTTCACCAGCCGGGCGGCGACCCGGTCGCAGGCCTCCGGTGGGTGACGGTCGAGCACGTCTGCCGCGGTGGTGCTGATGAGGTGCCAGGCGTCGTCCACGTGGGTGGCCCGGGTGGCGGGTCCGCCGGTGGCCAGGCGCAGGGTGTGGCGGCCGTGGACCCGGGTGTCGCTGAGCAGGACGCGGCCTCCCGCGTTGAGGCGGTGCAGGAGTTCGGCGTTGACCGCGTCCGGGGCGCGCAGGCGGAAGCAGACCAGGCTGAACGGGTGGGGTGCGGCGATCTCGAAGCGGTCGTCGGCGTGGACGTGGGTGGCGAACCGTCGGGCGAGGGCGATGCCGTCGCGGATGTGGGTGCGCAGGCCTTCGGCGCCGTAGCAGCGCAGCACGGACCACAGCCGCAACGCGCGGGAACGGTGGCCGAGTGGGATCTGGCGGTCGCGGAAATCCACGGCGGCGGTGCCGCGCAGGTAGGGCGGCGCGGTGGTCATGGCGGCGGTGAGGGCGTCGGGGTCGGCGACCCAGAGCGCGCTGCAGTCGAAACCGGTGAGCAGCCACTTGTGCGGGTTGACGCTGTAGCTGTCGGCCAGTTCGACCCCGTCGTGGATCCACCGCGACTCCGGGCAGACGGCGGCCACACCGGCGTAGGCGGCGTCCACGTGCAGCCAGACGCCGTGCTCGCGGCACAGCCGGCCGATGGCGGCGATCGGATCGACGGCGGTGGTGGAGGTGGTGCCGATGGTGGCGGCGACCATGACCGGGACGCGGCCCGCCGCCAGGTCGGCCTCGACGAGCGCGCGCAGGTGGTCGGGGTCCATGGCCAGGGTGTCGGGGTCGGTGTCCACGAGCCGGAGCGCGGCCTCGCCCAGACCGGCGACGCGGACGGCTTTGGCGATGGAGCAGTTGCCTTCGGTGGAGGTGTAGGCGGTGTGGCGGCCGTCCACGCCGTGCCGCAGCCATCGCCGTCCGCCACGCCGCCACAGCGCGGCGGCCAGCGCGACCAGCACGCCGCCGGACGCGGTGTCGCCGAGCACCCCGTTGCCGCGGAAGGCGGCGGGCAGGCCCAGCAGCTCCACCAGCCAGTCGCAGACCACGGTCTCCAGTTCGACCAGGGCGGGGTTGGCCGACCACAGCATCGCCTGCGGGTTGAGGCCGGCGGTGAGCAGTTCGCCCAGCACGGCCGGGGCGGAGGTGGTCATGGGGAAGTGGCCGAGGAAACCCGGGTGCTGCCAGTGCGCCATGGCCGGCAGCAGCAGCCGGTCCACGTCGGCCAGCACCGCCTCGAACGGTTCGGCCCGCTCCGGCGCGCGGTCGGGCAGTGCGGCGGTCACCGCGCCGGGTCGGACGTCCGGGGTGACGGGCAGGTCGGCCAGTTCGGTCCAGTAGCGGACGATGCGGTCGACCACGGCGTAGCCGTGCCGCCGGAACTCTTCGAGGTCCATGTGCGGGTCGGGCCGGTTCGGCGTCAACGGGGTGCTCCAGCTCCGAACCGGGCGCGGTGGGCGGCCAGGTGCTCGGGGTCGTCGGTCAGGAAGGGCAGGTCGGAGGCGACCATGCGGCGCACGGCCACCAACGGCACCGGGCTCCACAGTGGACGGAAGTCGGGGTTGCGGACGCCGCGGGCGGCGGGCGGGCCGTCGTGGAACTCGCCGACCATCAGACCGTCCCGCACGAACGCCGTCTTGCACCGCCGTTGTGCCCGCTCGATGTCGTCGGCGGCGACGCGCGGCAACGCGATGAGCAGCGCGTGGTGGAGGTCGTCGGGGGTGGTGCGGGCGCGGAACCAGTGCCGGTAGTGCTCCACGAGCCCGGCCACGTCCTGGACCGGGTCGCCGACCACCGCCGTCCACAGCGCACCGGCGGCCACCGCCGCCGGGACGTACGGGCACACCGGCCCCGGCCGTCCCAGCCGCGGGTGGGTCCGGCACAGGTACTCCCGGACCCACGCCGCGACCAGGTCCACGACCTCGCCGCGCGTGCCCCACGGGACGGGGGCCGCCGGGCTCACGCGTGGTCGAACTCGTGCCCGGCCTCGTCCGCGGTGTAGAAGGTCACGGCCGTGTCCAGCACCTCGGCCAGGGTGACCTCGCCGTCGCCGTCGGCGTCCACGTGCTGCGCCTGCTGCTCCGCGCACTGCGCCGTGGCGCCCATGGCCACCAGCACGTTCGCCCATTCGGCCAGGTCGACGGCCCCGTCCCCGTCGGTGTCGGCGACGGCCACCACCGCCTGCGCCCACGGCAGGACGATCCGGGTGAACCCGTCGCGGTCGCCGAGCAGCTCGGTCCGCGCGGCGTGCACGAACTCGGCCTCGCTGATGGTGCCGTCGCCGTCGGTGTCGGCGATGTCGGCCAGACCCCGGAAGAACGCCCGCGCGCCCTCGACCAGCTGCATGCCCTCGGGCGAGTGCGGCCCGCGCCCGCAGGCGGCGAGGACCGCGTGGGCCATGCCCTCGAAGTCGGCCACGTCGATCCGGCCGTCGTGGTCGCGGTCGAAGGTGGCGAAGCGGGCGGACATCTTGGCGGTGTAAGCGTCGTTGATGACAGTCATGACCCGCACCACACCAGACCCGCTACCGCACCGCCGGTTCGACGGCGGCCCTGTCACCCGGAGCGGTGGTGGATGACGCCCGATCGGGAGGTCACGGCCGGGTGCGCGGGCGTCGGCCGGGTGGTGTCGGGTCGGGTCCGGTGGTGTCGACGTCGAAGAACGTGATCGGGCTGATCGGCCCGAGGTCGCGTGCGCTGAGTCGTGCGCCGGCCTCGACGTGGGCGTGGGGGCCGGCGGCGTTGCCGGAGGTCCCGGTGCGGCCGACGGGTTGGCCCGGCGCCGCGGTCCCGTTGATCCGCACGTCGTCGGCCACGTGGGAGAGGTGGGTGAACGTCACCCGCACGGTGATCCGCTCGCTGCCGCGGTCGTAGTGGTAGTCGATGCTCACCTCGCCGCCACCGGGGCGGTCCACCGGGACCGGGCTGCGGTAGTCGGCGTGCCGGCCGCTCATGGGCTGCAGCGGGCCGGCGGAGCCGGTGGCGGAGGCCAGGAACTCCTCGACCGCGCGTCCCAGCCCCGGATCGGTGCTCAGGGCCGCACCGGTCGCGTCCTGGATGGCCGTGACGACCGCGGCGGAGCGCGCGGACGGGACCAGCGCTCGGGACCACGCGGTGTCGCCGGGAGCGCCGGCGTCCACCGTCCCCAGGGCGTGGCGCAGCGACGGGAGTTGGGGGAACTGGCGCTGCAACTGCGGGTCCACGGCCCGGGCCAACCGGTCGCGCAGCTCGGCTCGGCGGGTCTCGACGGTCGGGGTGCCCGGCGGTGGCGCGGAGTCGGCCGAGGCGGCGACGGTGTCGCGGTAGGCCAGGGCCGCGAGGAACCGTTCCGGCGCCGGGTGCCGCTCCGGCGAACCGCCGGTCAGCGCGCCGTAGTGGCCGGAGCGCAGGCGGAGGTGGACGCGGGTCGGGCCTTCGCGCGGCACGTCGGCCAACGCGCGGCGGTAGGCGGGGTCACGGGCGGACGCGGCCCGCAGGCTCGCGATGAGGCCGGCCCGGAAGTCGAGCCCGAAGTAGCCGGCGGCGACCTTGGTGGCGAAGTCCTGGGCCGGGCCGCTGCGGTCCACCCAGCCGAACCGCGCGTCGTGCAGCCGGAAGTCGTCGCCGACGAGTCCGACCGCGCTCGCCTGGAGCGATTGCGGGAGCAGCACCGTCACGGTCGTCCCGGTGCCGCCCGAGATGTCCACCGCGCCGGGGCCGTGGCCGCGGTAGGTCGTCATCCGCGGTCGCGCGGTGCCGATGCCGGTGACGCGGAAGTCCCGGATGCCCTGGTTCTGCGCCGCCATCACCAGGCCCACCATCGCCTCGCGCGACGCCGGCGCCGGCGGTCGGGCCAGGCCGCGCGCCACCAGCGCCTCGAACGCCGTCCGGTCGGCGTCGGTGGTGCCGGTCAAGCCGCGCAGCTCGGGCGACAGGCGATCGCGGCGGGCGGTGCGCGACCGGTCGATCGCGGCGCGGGCGTGCCTGATCCGGTCCGGGCCGTCGTCCTCGCCGGTGGCGAACTCGGCGAGGTCCCGGCTCGCCTGCTCGCCGGGCGGGCGTTCGGGGTGCGGTTCCAGCCGGGCCAGGCGGGCGTCCGCCTCGACCTCGTACCGGGGTGTGTGGGCGAGGGTGGCGAACCGCCGTCCCGCCTCGGCCAGGAACCGCGCGTGCGCCTGCGGGGCCGCCCCGGCCATGCCCGCCGACAGGTCCCCGAGCCGGCCGATCGACGTCCTCGCCTCGCGGAGCGCGTCGGTGAACGCCCTGCGGCCCGGTCCGAGCAACCGCCGCGCGTCCGCGCCCAGCGCGTCGTTGCGGTGCTGCCGGGCCCACGTCTGCACGGCGGCGGTGTAGACGAGTTCGTGGTAGGCGGCGAGCAGCCCGTCCACCGCCGTTCGCGCCCGACCCAGCCACGCGTCGGTCCGCGACGCCAACAGCGACGACACCTCCGCCACGCGCGCCGGGTTGCCGCGGACGTAGTCACCCAGGGCCGCCCGCGCGGGCCCCACCTCCCGGTCGCCGTTCAACGCCGCGATGTAGGCGTCGACCAACGCGACTTCCTCCTGGGTCGGCTGCCGCTGCACCACGAACGACCGCGCCACCCGCGCGGCGACCACGTTCCCGGCCTGCCGCTGGATCCGGGCGACCAGCCCCGCGACCCCGCCGAGCGCGGTCGCACCGGCCCGCGGCACGGCCTCGGCCGCCTCGACTCGCACGCCGACCGCCTGCACGGGTTCCCGCACCATCCGCCCACCCTGCGCGAACGGGCGCATGCGTTTCCAGAGCCGCGGGTGTGGCTGTGGGGGAAGGGAGCGCTGCCCGGTTCGTCGGCCGGCCCGCGCAACGGCGTTGACGTCCGTGGTCGATGCCACCATGGTCGTCGGGGACGTGGAGGGGAGAACGTGTGGCGCGGCGGGACGAGTGGTGGTGGTTCCAGGAGGAGGTGTCGCCGTTTCGGTGGGAGCAGGACGCGCTTGAGCACGTCAAGCGGTCGGTGCGTGGGGAGTGGCCGTATCGGGCCTGGGCGACCTTCACGTTCACCGCGGTCACCGGGCGGGTCAACGAGTGCGACCTGCTGATCGCCGCCCCCGGTGGGCTGTTCCTGGTCGAGATCAAGTCGCATCCCGGCGCCGTGCGGGCGCACACCGGCAACTGGCGGTTCAACGACGGCGGTACGCGGCGGGCGTTGCGCAACCCGCTGCACCTGGTGGACCGCAAGGCCAAGGAGCTGCGGGCGGTGTTGGACCGTGCCGCCGGGCGGCTGGGTGTGCCGGACCGGGTGCCGCGGGTGGAGCCGGTGGTGTTCCTGTCCGCGCCCGGTCTCGTCGCGGACATGGACGAGGTGCAGCGCCACCGCGTCTACGCCCGCGACCGCGAGAGCACGGGCTTGCCGTGGCTGTGGCGCGACCTGCTCGGCGTCGACGGGACCGAGGTGTCCCCGGGGTTCGCCCGTGACGTGCTGCCGGACCTGTTGGCCGAAGCCGACATCGGGGCCGCCACCGCGCACCTGCGCTTCGGCGGCGAGTGGGAACTCGACCGCAGACCGCTCAACGCCGGCGTCGACTGGGAGGACCGGCTCGCCCGGCGCGACGGCGACATCGTGGAAGAGGGCCGGCTGCGCGTCTACCTGTCGGCGGAGCAGGCCACACCCGCGGCCAGGCGCGCCGTCGAACGGGCCGCCGAGCGGGAGTACCGGCTGCTGCAACGGATCGTGCACCGCGGTGTCGCGCAACCCCTGCGCTTCGGGCCGCACCCCGGCGGCTGGGCGATCCTGTTCCGCCACAACGCCTCCGACCTGCGCCTGGACGACTACCTCGAACTGCGGGAACCCACGGTGGCGCAACGGCTGGACCTGGTGCGCCAACTCGCCGAGGCGGTCCACTACGCGCACGGGCACGCGTTGTGCCACCGCGCGTTGTCCGCCCGGTCGGTGTGGGTCAGCGCGGACGAGCGGCCCGTGCTGCGGATCGCGGACTGGCGGTCGGCGTTCCGGCTGGCGCAACCGGCGGCGTCGGTCGGGCACACGGTCGCGGTGTCCTTCTCCGACCCGGACGACCCCTACCTGGCGCCGGAGTCGGAGATCCCGGGCGCCAACCCGGTCGCGCTGGACGTGTTCGGCCTCGGTGCCATCGCGCACCTGGTGCTGTCCGACGAGGAACCCGCGCGGGGGCGCGCGGAGTTGCGGGACCGGCTCGCGGTGGAGGAAGGGCTGCGACCGCCCCGTGGCGTGCCCGAGGGGTTCTCCGACCTGGTGTTCGACGCCACGCGGACCGACCCGCGCCTGCGGTTGTCGGTCGACGGGTTCCTGCGCCGCCTGGACGCCCTCGAACGCGAGCACCTGGCCACCGACCACCTGCCCGCCGTGGACCCGCTGGTGGCCCGGCCCGGCCAGTACCTCGAACGGCGGTGGCTGGTCGAGCGCGTGCTGGGCACCGGTTCGACCGCCCGCGCGCTCCAGGTGGCGCGCACCGCCGACGACGGTGGCGTGGACCGGCGGGTCTTCAAGGTCGCGCTGGACGAGGGGCGGGCGGCCCGGCTGCGGGCCGAGGCGGACGTCCTGCGGCACGTCGGCGGTTCCGGTGTCGTGCGGCTGTTGGCGGGTCCGCGCGAGGTGCACGGGCGCACGGTGCTGGAACTGGAGTACGCCGGGACCCGGTCGGTCGGCGCACGGCTGCGCGCCGAAGGCCGGCTGGAACGCGCCGAGCTGGAGCGCTTCGGCCTGGACCTGCTGCGCGCGCTGGCCCACCTCGCCGCCGAAGGCGTGTTCCACCGCGACCTCAAGCCGGACAACTTCGGGCTCCGCGAACGCCCGGGGTCGGACCCGGAGTTGGTGCTGTACGACCTGTCGTTGAGCGATGCCCTGCTCACGGAGGTCACCGTCGGCACGGGCGGCTACCTCGACCCGTTCCTCGGCTCGGCCCGCCGGCCGCTCTACGACGGTCACGCCGAGCGGTACGCCGCGGCGGTCAGCCTGCACGAGATGGCGTCCGGCGTCCTGCCGGTGTGGGGCGATGGCGGCACGCACCCCGGCGCGGTGCCGGCGGACCGGCCGGAACTCGCCACCGACCGCTTCGACCCGGAGCTGCGCGCCGGCCTGACCCGGTTCTTCCAGCGGGCGTTGCACCGCGACGCCGCGCGGCGTCACCCGGACCTGCCGGCGATGGAGGCGGCGTGGCGCGAGGTGTTCCCGACCCGGCGGCGTTCGGTGGCCGCCGGGCTGCGATTACCCGTTCCGGCGTGGACACGGGGTCGGGCGCCGGTCGGGCTCGTCGCCGCGGTGTTGCTGGCGTTGTCGGCGGTGTACGCGTTCGCGGCGTTGCAGCCGCCCCGGCCGATGATCTGGACCGTGGTGACGCCGAGCGTCTCCAAGGTGCCGCCGAACGGGCCGCCGCGTCCGGTGTCCGTCGAGGACCCGCAGATGACGTTCACGATCATCAGTCCGCCGGGCGCGTTCGTCGCCGACACGGGGATTTTCGGTGGTGTGCAGTCGGAGTCGCTGTACTACGACGCCGGGGCGCGACACCTCGCCGCGAACGTGAAGCTCTACCCGCCGGGCACGTTCGACCGCACCGCCGTCCTCGGCCGGCGCGCGTTCACCATCGGCCCGCGCACCGCGTTCCACCTGCCCGACCTGCCCGACCCGCGTCCCCGTTCGGGCTGGACGTACCCGACGCCGGCGGTCGTGGTGCAGTACGGCGGGGACACGTGGCTGGTGGTGCGGGGGTACGCGTGGTCCGAGCGGGACGAACTGGTTGACCTGGCGGGTCGCGTGGAGGTCGGCGCGCGTCGGCAGCTCCGGTTCCCGGTCCGGTTCGGGTACGTGCCCGGCGGGTTGGCCGTGTGCGGCGCGTATGACGGGCTCAGCGACCCCTGGCGCGGCGCGAACGACGGTTGGCGCGCGTACCTGCACCTGTGCGACGACAAGGTGGGTGAGTCCGCCACCGGTTACGGCGAAGCCGTGGTGATCGACCTGTCCTCCGCGAACCTGACCCCGGCACGGCCCGCGTGGGACACCGACACGACGGGCCACACCACTCCTCTGGAGGGCGGTCTCGTGGTGGACTGCGGCGCGTTCGGGGCGGCGATCGTCGTCCGGGCGTCACACCGCTCCCGTTACGCGGAAGCCGACCTCGAACAGATGGCCCGCTCACTGGAGATCCGGGACCTCGGCGACCCGACGACGTGGTTCACCGCGGCCGAGGCCATCGGCTGACCGTCGAGCGGCGGCGTGTCACGCGGCGCGGTCGAGGCGTTGCCGCTGGTCGGCCGTCAGCTCCAGGGACACCCCGGCGATCGCGTCGTCCAGTTGCCCGACCGAGCTGACGCCGACGATCGGTGTGATGTCGAGGTCACCGCCGGTCAGCCAGGCCAGCACGACCTGGTTGCGGTCGGCTCCGGTCTCGGCGGCGACCTGGTCCAGCACGGCGAGGCGGCGGGTCGTGCCGGGGTGGTCGTATTCGGCGGGCAGGGGTTTGTCGGTGCGGGTGTAGCGGCCACTCAACAGCGGGGTGTACGCCCACAGCGCCAGGTCCGGGTGGTGTTCGAGGTAGTGGACCACCTCGTCGGAGACCTCGCCGAACCGGTGCACGACGGTGGGCCGCGTGCCGGGGAGCGGTCGTAGGTAGGTGTGGTGCTGCTGCACGGCGGTGAAGCCGACCCGGCCGCTAGCGCGGGCGATCTGGCGGGCCCGTTCGACCTGCCACACGGGGTAATTGGAGCCGCCGACCCGGCCCACCAGGCCCGCGGACACCAGCTCGTCGAACGCGGCGACCGTCTCCTCCAGCGGTGTCACGGGGTCGGGCTTGTGCGCCCAGAACAGCTCGACGTGGTCGGTGCCGAGCCGCCGCAGGCAGGCCTCGATCCCGTTCTTGACCACGCCCGCCGACAGGCCCTCGGCCGTCTCCGGGAACCGCCCCGCCTCGGTCGGCTCGCAACCCACCTTGGTGCTGATCCGCACCCGGTCCCGCACGCCCGGCCGACGGGCCAGCCAGCGGCCGAGCAGCTCCTCGCTCTGCCCGCCGAACCCGCTCGGGTGCTCCCAGAACGAGACGGATTAGTTTCACATGGGCGACGCCCGTGGACGTCGGCGGGCGGGCACCCCTGCACGACCGGCTGGCGCACGCGCTGCGAGCCGTGATCCGGGACGGCAGGTTGGCCGAGGGCGACGCCGTGCCGCCGAGCCGGGCGCTCGCGGAGGAGTTGGGTTGCTCGCGCTGGGTCGTGACGGAGGCGTACGGGCAGCTCGTCGCGGAGGTTCCCCCCCGCGGGGCAGCTCGGGGTGGTGCTTGTTCCGCCGGCGCTCCTTGGCCTGGAGGGCGTTCTCCTTCCATCAGGTGGGCGCTGTCGGCCGGCACGATCCGCGCCAGCCCTCCCGCAGAGCCCTCCGTGGCGTACAGCGGGCCGCGCCAGCCGTTGCGAGCCGGCACCGGCAGGTAGCCGCAGGTGTCGAGGTGCGCGTGGGGTGAGCACGGCCGCGTCGAGGCGGTCGAGCCCCAGGTTCAGCGGCCGCCAGGTTGCTCGCGGAACGCACGGAACACTCGCCAGGAACCGCGTCCGATCACCATGCCGGACTCCCGGTCACCCGCCCCCTCAGGCCGCCAGGGCCTCTTCGCCCCGCCGCATCCGTCACGGCGTCCGTTCGTGAACGTCGAGACGTACACGGCCTGCGGTACCGATGTCACGTGGTAGCCGGGGAACGGATGACATGTGCCATCGCCGGACCCCGGAACCACCCGTTCGACAGGCTCGCCGCCCGTCTCCGGCCGAGAGGCCCGCTCAGCCGGTGATCGCCGCGACCACCTCGTCCACCTTCACGACCCGGGTCTCGCCGGTCGCGCGGTCGGTCAGCTCGACCTCGCCCGTCACGAGGCGCCGCTTGCCGACCGTGACGCGCAGGGGGAATCCGATCAGTTCGGCGTCGGAGAACTTCACGCCCGCCCGCTCGTCGCGGTCGTCGATGACGACCTCAACGCCCGCGGCCAAGAGGTCTTCGTAGATCCGGGTACCGACCTTGCGGGACTCCGGGTCGTCCATGGCGGCGACCACCACGCAGACCTCGAACGGGGCGACCGCGCGGGGCCACACGATGCCCTTGTCGTCATGGTGGGTCTCGACGATCGCGGCGAGGGCGCGCTCGACGCCGATGCCGTAGCTGCCCATGATGATCGGGACCCGCGCGCCCTCCGCGTTCAGCACGGTGACGTCGAGCGCCTTGGTGTAGCGGTTGCCGAGCTTGAAGATGTGGCCGACCTCGACGGCCTTGATCATCTCAAGCGCGTGCCCGCAGCGCAGGCACCGGTCGCCCGCGGACACCTCGCGCAGGTCGGCCCAGCGGGTGACGGCGATGTCGCGCTCGACGTCGACGCCGCGCAGGTGAAAACCGTCCTTGTTGGCCCCGGTGGTCATCGCGCTGCCGGTTCGGAGCAATTCGTCGGCCAGCACCGGCACGTCGGTGACCCCGACGGCGCCCAGGCTGCCGGGAGGCGCGCCGAGCAGGGCCTTGATCTCGTCCAGGTGCGCGGGGCGCGCCGCGAGGGCACCGGTGAAGTCGAGCAGCTTCTGCTGGTTGAGCTGGTGGTCGCCGCGCAACAGGACCAGGGTGATCTGCTCGTCGAGCACGTGGACCAGCGTCTTGATCTGCCGGCTGGCCGGGACGCCGAAGGCCGATTCGAGTTCCTCGATGGTGGCGACGCCCGGCGTGGCGAATTCCTCCACCTCGGTCGGGCCGGTGGCTTCCGCGGCTTCGGCGGGTGCCGACGTCGCCTTCTCCAGGTTGGCGGCGTACCCGCACTTCGTGCAGTGCACGACGAAGTCCTCGCCGGCCTCACAGGGCGACATGAATTCCGTGGAGTTCGAGCCGCCCATCGAGCCGCTCGACGCGTCGACCGGAATGGCTTTGATGCCCAGCCGGGCGAAGATCCGCTCGTAGGCTTCGCCGTGCTTGCGGAACGATTCGTCCAATCCGTCCTCGGTGAGGTCGAAGCTGTAGGAATCCTTCATCGTGAACTCACGGGTGCGCAACAACCCGGATTTGGGTCGCGGTTCGTCCCGGAACTTGGTCTGGAACTGGTACCACGACTGCGGCAGGGCTTTGTAGCTGAGCAGTTCGCTGGCGAGCACGGTGAAGATCTCCTCGTGCGTCATACCCAGCGCCAGATCGGCGCCCCGCCGGTCTTGGAGGCGGAACATCTCCTGGCCCATGATTTCCCAGCGCCCGGACCGCCGCCAGATGTCGGCGGGGTGCATTCCGGGCAGGAGGAATTCCTGCGCGCCGATCCGGTTCATCTCCTGCCGGATGACCTCGATGATCTTGGTCCGGACCCGGACGGCGAGCGGCAGCAGCGAGTAGTGGCCGGCCATGAGCTGTCGGATGTAACCCGCGCGCAGCAGCAATTGGTGACTCGGTGCCGTGGCCTCCGCCGAATGCTGCCGGAGGGTCGGGATGTGGAGTTGCGACCAACGCATCGGGGAGCTCGTTTCACTGTCTCGGATCGGTGGATGACGCCGGCATCGTATCGCTCGGTCCTCGACCGGGTCACGCCGGTGCACGCAAGGAACCCAGTGCGTCGAGGAGGCCTTCCCGAAAGATCTTCAGTTCATTGCCGATGGCGATGAATCCGAAGCCCTCTCGGATGTACTGCCTGGCCAGTTCCCGGCTGTAGGCGAAGATTCCCGCCGTCTTGCCGTGCCGGGCGGAGGCGGCGAGCACACGGGCCCGGGCCTCGTCCACGACCGGGCCGTCCATGACGCCGGGTTGCCCGTAAGCGCACGCGAGGTCGCCCATTCCAATGAACAGGGCATCGACCCCCTTCGTGGCGGCGATCTCGTCGGCGTTGCGCACCGCTTCAGGCGACTCGATCTGCACGATGCAGGCGACGGCGTCGTTGGCGCGGGCCAGGTACCCGGGCACGTCGTGGAAGTAGTCCGAAGCCCGCACCGGGTTGACCCCGCGGGTGCCCTGCGGCGGGTACCGGCACGCCAGCGCCGCCGCGGCGGCCTCCGCGGCGGTATCCACCTTCGGCACCATCACCGCGGACGCGCCCATGTCCAGCGCGTGCTCGATCAGGTGCTGCTGCGCCCAGCTCACCCGGACGACCGGGACGCAGTCGGAGTGCCGCAGCGCCTGCATCAGGTGCAGGGCCTCGCGCTTGGACATCGGCGCCGCCTCCATGTCCAGCACCACCCAGTCCAGCCCGGTGCTCGCGCACGCCTCGGCGACCATGCTGTCGCCGCCGAGCAGGAAGATGCCGATCGCCGGCGCGGGCCGCCCGCCGGCGGGCTCCAGCGCCGACCTGGGGTGCGGTAGGTGGTTGCTCACGGGGTGCTCCTCTCCAGGGCGATGCCGTCGATCGACTGCCAGAGGGCGACCGGGACGTCGATGGCGTCGGGGAGGTCCCGGCCCGCGGGCCCACGGCCGGGCAGACGCGGGCACTGCGACCCGGTCGCCGGGACGGCGCGGAGGTGCCGTTCGATCCCGCCGAGTGCGGCGGCGACCTCGTCGAGCGAGCGTCCGAACACCGTGGCCGGGAACGCCACGAACACCCCGCCGTTGCCGGGCGGGCCCGGTGCGCCCACGTGCCCCGCACCGCCCACGGCCCCCGCCATCGCCTCCACGAACGCGGCCAGGGCGTGGCCCTTGTGCGAGGCCGGACCACCCAGTGGGGTGATCGCCGCCCCCGGTGGGTCGGTGTAGAGCAGGGCGGGATCGGTCACCGGCCTGCCGTCCGGATCGGTCAGCAGTCCGGGCGGCAGGTCGTCGCCGGCCGCGAGCGCCGCGCGGACCCGGCCCTCGGCGGTCGAGCTGGTGCTCATGTCGACCACCACCGGTCCGGCGTCACCGCCGGGGCAGGCGAGCACGACGGGGTTCGTCGCCCACCGGCCCACCCAGGCGCCTTCCGGGGCGACCTTGGCGCCGTGCCCGGAGTAGTTTACGAAGCCGAGCAGCACCAGCCCGTGCGCGGCCACCCTCCGAGCCAAGGGGCCCAGTCTGCCCAGGTGCCCGGCGGCCCGGACGGCGACGGTGGTCGCGCCGGCGACGAGTTCGTCGGCGACCAGCGCCCGGACCGACACGCCGGGCGCGCGCCGGCCGTCGACCACGACCGCCGACCCGCCGGTGCGGTAGGCGACCGGGACCGCCGCAGGGTCCAGTTCGCCCGCCGCGATGGCCGCCCGGTACTCCGGCACCCGCAGCAGCCCGTGGGACGGCTGGCCGTTCCGCTCGGCGTCGACCAGGTCGGCGGCGGTGTCCGCAGCGACGGACGCGGGCATCCCCGCCGAGCGCAGCACGGCCCGGCAGACCTCCTCGGCCCGCGCCACCCCGACCCGGACCCACCGGTCGGCCCGGGGCGGCGGCCGCACGGACGTGTGCGACATCCGAACCGTGCCGGCGGGCAACTCGAGGGCCTCGGCGGCGGCGATGCGGTCCACGACGCCCTCCAACGGCACACCACCGGTGTCGACCACGCGGACACCCGGCACGCCGGGCACCTCCGCGTCCAGGAAGACCCAGCTCAGCCGCCCGTCCGCGTCCTGCACCTTGGTGTCGGCCCGGATGCGCGCGACGAGCACGTCGGCAGGCGCCCGCAGCCCGTACCACGCCCACGTCAACCCGGGGTCGGCCAGCAGGTCGCCGAGCGGGTCGAGGGCGCGGCCGGGCAGCAACACCCCGGAGAGCACGACGACGTCGGCGCCCCAGTCCCGGTAGGCGGCCAGGCACATGCGGACGTTGCGGGCGATCAGCTGGTACGTCCGCTGCTCGGCGGCCCACGGGTACACGTCCGCCATCGCGTCGGTGTCGATCAGCGCCGCAGGCACCCGGTAGCGGCGCACCAGTCGCCGGCCGACCTCCGTCTTGCCGACGCCCGGAGCGCCGGTCACCACTACGACTCGAACGCAGGACATGGTCACCTCCGCGCGGACACGAAGGCCACGGCCGTGGTGGGCCGCCCGCTGACGACGCAGGGCCTGGGCTCTGCGGCCCGCCGCAGCCCGAGCACCTCGCCGAGGCCCCAGGACGCCACTTCCTGCACCGACCGGCGGTCGGCGGTCAGCGGCAGCACGGCGACTGCGCGCCCCGCCAAGACTTCCTTCGCCGAGTCCCGGTCGGCCGCCGCCCGGCAGCGGTCGGTCACGAATCTCCGGACCCGCTGCAGGTAACCCGCGCCGACCTCGGCGAGGGCACGCGCCAGCGCGTCTGCCAGCGTGTCGAGCCGTTCGGGCAGCAGGACGGCCTCCGCCCGCGTGTCGGCCCGGACGACGACCACCTTGACGCGTTCGCCCGGCGCCCGACCGGCGTGCAGGTAGAGGCGCAACGGCACGCCCTGCCGGCGCCAGTCCCGGTGTGCCCTGCCCACCTCGTCGCGACCGACCGGGAAGGACGACCGGCAGCGCACGCCCCGCCGATCCAGGGCCGCGGCCAGTCGCCGGGCCGCCGCCTGCTCGTCGGCGTCGCCGCCCGCCATGGTCAGCGCGACCTGCGTGGGCGCCAGGTCCGGGTGCACCAGCAACTCGCCGTCCGCGTCCATGCCGAGCATGAGGTGCATCAGCAGCAGGCGGCGGGTGAGCGCGCCGGTGACGTGCCAGGTGTGCACGCGCCTGCCGTGCTCGCGGTAGGCCACGTCGTACACCGTGGAGAAGCGCTGGCCTTGCCGGTAGACGCTGGCCACCTGGATGGTCGAGCCTCGCGGCAGCGGCACGTCGCCGCCGATCGTGACCTCGGCGACGGCGGCGTTGTTGGTCCACGGCGGCCGCGTCGCCCACAGCACCGGGACGTGCAGCGCGGCGGCGACCTCCCGGCACATCGCGAACGCATCCCCGAACGCGGCGTGCGCTTCGCGCTCCACGGCGTGGCATGACTGGAACTCGAAGACGTCCAGTGCCTCGATCCCCCGAAACACCCCGCGGCCGGGCCGGGCGGGCCGGTAGTACCTGGTCCGCCGGTAGCTTCGGATGGGCAGGTCCGACCGGTGCCGCACCACGCGGGCCCAGTGCGTGTACACGGCGGCCTCGCCGGTGGGGGTGAGCACCATGCGCTTGCGCCCGGCGGCCCAGTCGCGGTCGTCGCCCGCCGACACCAGCGCGTTCTCCAGCGGCATCAGCCGCCTGGTCGGCTCCAGCGCGGTTGCCGGCACCAGCAGCGGGTAGTCGTACTCCTCATAGCCGTGCGCCTCGTAGCGGTCACGGACGACCGCCTCCATCCGCCCGAGCAGCCGCATGCCGAACGGCAGGGTGACCGTGGCCCCGGGCAGGTCGATGGCAGAGGTGTCCACGACCCCGGCCGCGTGCAACCACGTGGTGAAGTCGCCGAGGTCGAAGCGGTCGCCGGCCTCGGTCAACGGGCGCGCCACGTGCGCGGGGCAGGGGCGCCAGTCGAACACGGCGGGGGGCGGTGGCGGTGGCGGCGGCATCGCCTCGTGTGCGACGAGCACGCTCGCGTCCAGCTCATCCACTGCGCGACCCTTCCGTCGCCGACCCCAGTTCGCACACGCAGAGCCGGAACTTGCCCGTGGGCGAGTCGGGCATCCGGCCCACCGCGTCGAACGCGATCCGGAACGGGTAGCCGGTGTGGTGGTGTATCCGGTCGGTCAGCTCGGCGGTGGTCCGGGCGCTCAGGCCGTGGGGGGCGTAGACCCGGATGTCGAGCCGTTCGGGCTCGCGCTGAACGACCTGGAACCAGTCCACCTCGGGGAACCGCATGAACAGGTACGAGAACAGGTACGCGTCGACGTGGGCGCCGGTCGGCGTGCGGATCAGGTCCTGCGACCGGCCCGCGACAGAGGTCATGGCGGGATAGGGCAGCGCCGCGGCCTGGTCGCGCTCCACGGGGGCCGCCAAGTCGCTGGTCTCGTACCGCAGCAATGGCATCGCCCGGTTGTTCAGCGTGGTCACCACGACCCGCCCGGTCTGCCCCGGCGCGCACGGCCGGTCCTCGTCGTCGAGGAACTCCACGTAGACGTTCTCCGCCTGGATCAGCATGGGCCCGCCGCCCGGTTGTTCGTGGGCGACGATGTTGGTCTCCCGCATCCCGTACTTGTCGTAGACCTGGCATCCCAGCACGGAGCCGATGCGGTCACGCAGCGCCGGTGGCAGCGGCTCGGAGGTCCCCTGGACGGCCCGCAGGCCCGGGACGCGCACGCCGCGCCGCTGCGCTTCCTTGGCGATGAGGTGCATGGCGTTGGAATAGGTGCTGATCAGGGTTGGCTCGAGGCGGACCAGCGCGTCGAGGACGCCCGCGACCAACTCCGCTGAGAGCCGGAAGGTGTTGAACTCGCGACGGTTGGTCAACAGGTTCTCCAGCCGGTCGACCGCCTGCTTGAACGACCAGTAGATCTCCGAGCCCCACAGCAGCGCGAACGGGTCGCCGAGTTGCCAACCCGCGCACCACTCGTAGGTGCGCAGCTGGTGGGCGCGCATCCAGATCCGAAAGTCCAGGTCCTGCTGGAACTGCGCCCGGCGGCCGGTGGACCCGCTGGAGAAGTTGGTCTGCACCGTGGCCCGGTCGGCGGTCTCGGACAGCAGCCCCGCCTGCTCGCGGATCAGCACCTCGCGGGTGAGCAGCGGCAGCCTGCGCAGGTCTTCCGGGGTGTCGACGCCGCGCAGGCCGCGCTCGGCCATGACCCGGCGGTAGTAGGGGACGGTGCGGTAGGCGTGCGCGACCACCGCTTGGAGCTTCGCGAACTGCAAGGACTCGATCGCCGCGGGCGACAGCTCCTGGTTGGCTCGCAGCTCGTCCAGCCTGCGCCGCACCGCGGACCTGCCCCGCAGGCGCTGGCTGCTCCAGTAGGCGGCTTGGGCCGCACGCCGAGGGATGCGCATGGTCGACCTGGCTTTCAGCGGGAGTGCAGACGGCGGTAGCGGTCAACGTCGAGGGGCGGCCCGTCGCGGATGCCATGCCGGCCCAGCCAGTGAGCGCGGCGGCGGAGCTCCCGCTCCAGCGATCCGCCGAACCACGCGGCCAGCACGGCGGAGTGGCTGAACGAGTCGCGGTCGTCCTCGATGTCGAAGTTGGCGTCCCAGTCGTAGAAGTACACGCTCCGACCCCGGTCCAGCGCGTCGTGGACCTCTCCCACCACGGCGTCGGGCACCAGGCGGTCCAGCAAGTGCAGGTAGGTCGGCAGGTAGATCAGGTAGCGGGCGGTGACCAGGTCGACCGTTCGGCCGCCGAAGCAGAACAGCGAGGCGCTGTAGTCGTAGTCACCGGTGCGCAGGCTTTCCGGTGGCCGTTTCCGGGCGGGCAAGCGCAGCATGTCCGGGTCGGTGACGCCGTCGACGAGCTTGAGGCCCTGCCAGACGCTCTCCACCGAGCAGGCGAACCGGTCCGTCCCGGGCACCGGGATGTTCCGGCCCTGCTCGAAGTGGAAGGGGTTGAGGCAGCGGAACCGACGCATCGACGCCGGCGCGGCGTCGGCGGTGTCCACGGCCAAGCCGGGTCCGGCGGCCGCGGCCTCGCCCTCGTGCCGGGGCACCGCCAGCGCGCTTCCCCGGCCGGTCACCGGGCACCCAGCCGAGTGAGCACGGCGTCGGCGTCGGCCCTCGCGGTGGCGAGGTCGAACTCGACCCATCGCGGCCGCTCGCGGGTCGGCGAGCCGAGGACTCCGGAGGCCCGCAGGGCGTCCAGCTCCGCCTGCCCGGCGACGCAGCGAACCCGGCCGGCCCGGGTGTACACCTGCATGGCGTGGCTGTGGTGCACCAGTGTCCACTGTGGTCTGGATGTCGTGTAGGCGTTGCGGCGCGCCCAGTCCACGATTCGGATGCCGGCCGCGTTCGCCGCCTCGCGGAGCAACGGCGGGATGTCCGCGAACGGCACCACCACGGCGTAGGCGCCCACTGCCGCGTATTCGCGCAGCTCGTCGGCGCGCGGCAGGTCGGTGAGGTAGACGACGATCGGGCCGTCGCGCGGCACGGCGGGCGGTGCGCCGGCGCGCAATGCCGCCGCCAGTTCCCAGTCCCCGCTGTCCTGCGCGCGGGCCAGCGGGTGCGCGGTGGTGCCGCTGCCCGGAATCGCGAGCACAGCCAGGCTCCGCTCGGCGTCGCCGGCGACGGCGGCCTGCATCGGGGACAGCCAGTCGGCGTGAGTCTCGAACGGCCAATCGTAGCCCAGGTCCTCCTTCTCCAGCATGAGCGTGCTCATGTTGTGGGCGTTGAGCGGTTCGACCAGCGCCTCGTTCTCCACCGTGAAGCCCGCCTCGCGCAGGAAGCGGTCCCGGCGCGGGTTGTTGCTCAACAGCCGCACGGCGTCGACGCCCAAGTGCCGCAGGATCACGGGCACCGCGGCGTAGGACCGGGCGTCCATCGGCGCACCGAGCCGGGCGTAGACGGCGTCGGTGTCGAGGTTCTCCTGCTGGCGCAGGGCGTAGATCGCGAAGTGGGCGGCGGTGCCCAGACCGCGGGCGTCCTGGTCGACCGCGTAGAGCAGCAGCCCGCAGCCCCGCCGGGCGAAGCTCGTCATCGCCGCCTCCAGCTGGAACCCGCAGTCGCACTGGGCGGACCGCAGCACGTGGCCGAACAGGCAGGCCGACTCGATGCGCAGTGGCACGGGGCCGTCGTGCAGGTCCCCGGTCCACGCCGCCACCCAGCGATCACCGGCGAAGTCGAAGTGCCACAAGCGGAATGTCGTCGCTACGGGACCATAGCGCAGCGGGAGCACGGCCGGGCCGGTGATCGTCGGAGGCGTCACTGCGCCACCGTCTGCGCGTCGCGCACGACCACCATGCGGGTGGTGGAGTCCACCTCGTGGTGTGGGGCGCCGAACGCGAGGAACTCAAGCGGGTGGGCGTCCACCGGCCCCCGCACCCCGTGCGGGTAGTCTGCGGGCACGTAGACGCTGTCGCCGGGCTCCAGCACGTAGTCGTGGCCGTCGATGTGCAGACCGCCCGTGCCGCCGAGGACGTAGAGGATGTGCGCGCCGGGGTGCACGTGCAGCGGGAACGCCGTGCCGGGCTGCATGACGATCCGGTCCACGCCCACCGGCAGTCCCGGCAACGCCTCGGCCCGCGCGCCCGACACCCCTGTGATGTCCTCCAGCCGCACGCCCGAGTCGTCGTACATGGCGCGGCACAGGCCGTCGAGCAGGTTGACGATGTGGTTTTCGGCCTGGAACTGGGGTTCCACGGCGGAACCTCCTTCCGTTGGAGCACCGAGAACGGCCTGGGTCCGATGGTCCTCGACCGGGCGACGAGGGGTCAACGCTGTCCGAGTCGACCTCGACCGTCCATTGTGGATGGCTTCATTCGCGACGGCCCGCGGGGAGCGGCGCGGTGCCGGCCTCGGCGGGCGCACCGGCGGGGTCGTAGGTCGCCAGGGCCGCGCGAACGGAATCGACCCGGCCCTCGGCCTCGAGCAGGGACAACGCCGGCCCGACCAGCGCGCCCGACAGGCGCCGCACCAGCACGCGGTGGATCGCCTCGTCGGACTCGAGCGGGTTGTCGTCGGCGTCGACCAGGCCCAGCCGGGACGCTTCTCGCCGGGCCAGCACTCGACCCAGCGCGGTATCCAGCACGTGCGGCAGGTGCTCGGCCAGGTACCGCAGCAGCATGTCCGCGGACCCGCCCAGGACCTCGCCGACCCGCCGCGCGGCGCGTTCCTCGCGCACGACGGCGAGCAGCTTCTCCCAGTAGAACGTCGGTTCGAGGTCGAACGTCAACTCGACCGGCGGCAGCCCCGCGGCCAGGTCGTCGCGCACCCGCTCCACCAGGGCCAGCGCGTCGGCGCGCTTGACGTCCGGGCGCACGCGGCGCACGTGCTCGCGCAAGCCGTCCAGCTCGTCGGCGGGCAGGCCCAGGTCGCGGCCGTCGGCGAGCAACCGCGGCCAGGAGCGGTCCGGGTAGTGGGTGTCCTTGGCCACCGCCACCAGCCGGTCGTGGGTCGTCGGGCCGATCACCCCGGCCGCCGCCGCGTCGGCCAGGCCGGCCCGCAGGTTCACCATTGCCTCCGACAGCGGCCGATAGCAGTCCTCCGCCCCGGCGTGCACGATGGCCACCTCGTCGTCGTCGGTGTACTCGCCCGATGCGAACCCCTCGAAGACCCGGCCCACCCCCTGCATCCCGAAGGCGCTCAATTCGGCCGCCCGCAACGCGCCCATGCTGGACGCGCCGTAGACGCGCACGCCTCGGCTGATCGCGAAGAGGATCTCCTTGTGCCACACGGTCGGCACCTGCTCGAAGTACCCGTCGACGATGCCGATCGCGGCCGGCGGGTCGCGGTCCAGCACGAGGTCGGTGACGTCGCCGCAGGTGACCGGCGACAGGTAGTGGGCATCAAGGACCTCCCGCGCGCGTGCGGCGGGCAGGCTCGGTCCGAGGAAGACGTAGACGTTCACCGCCCCGCCCCCGATCCGCTCGCCGCCCTGCGGCGTGCCCGGCTGCCGGGGGTGTAGCCGATGAACAGCGAGTATGGCTCCAGCCCGGGGATGATCACCTTCGCCGTGGGGATGCCGAGATCCGGTCGCGTGAGGTCCACCGCCACCACGTGGTCGATGCCGACGTCGCGCAGTCGCCCGAGCAGCTCGTCGAGGTCCTCGTTGATGGTCGGGTGGTCAACGCCGCCGGCCGGGTCGAAGCGGCGGGTGCCCGGCCGGCTGAAGAAGACCTCGCGGGTGCGGCGCAGCGTCTCCGCGTCGTTCTGGGCGCTGTACATGGTCCTGAAGTTCTCGTCCCGGCTGGCCGTGATGACGGTGACCCGGCTCTGCGCCGCCTCGGTCAACGCCCTCGACAGCGCCACCGCCGGGCTGGTGTGCGCGCCGTAGCCCCAGCACGCCCCGAACGAACGCCACGCGGCCCGGTGCTCCTGCTCCGCCACGCACACCTGGAACGTCGGGACGCGGGTGTCGCAGGTGACGTCCCAGACCACGACGTCGACACCCGCCGCGTCGAACTGCTTCAGCAGGCCCGCGCACACCGCGTCGGTGACGGTGGCCAGGTCCAGTTTCGCGGCCTCGGCCCGCTCCGGGTCGCGCAGGTCACCCCACCACGTGGTCAGCGCGTCGCGCTCGGCGAGTTCGCAGATGCCGTGGACGATCGCCTCGGGCATGCAGTTGCCCGAAGCCAACCCGTTGGAGCCCAGGCGGAACGTGGTGGCGGCGTAGTCCAGACCCACCTTGTTCAGCCGCACGGTCTCGTGCGGCACCCAGACCGGACCGCCGCGCAGCAGGTCGTAGCCCTGCACCCACAGCATCGGCACGTCGGTGCGCAGCCGCGCCCGCGCTCGGGTCTCGCGGGCCGGGCCGGTGGTGTCCAGACCGCCGCGCAACGGCAGCCGGTGCACGTCGACCACGGGCGCGCGTCGGCTCAGGCCCAGGTAGGAGTCGTGGCGCAGGGGGCCGTCGAAGACCTCGGCGTGCCAGTACTCGATCGACTCCATCATCGCCGAAACCTTGGCCGCGTCGCGGTCGACGCCCTTGCCCTGGGAGACCGACAGCGAGCGCGAGTTCGGCCGGATCGCGTTGTAGACAGGGATGCCGACCCGGTCCAGACCGGTCACGTCGGCCAACCGGGTGATGCCGATCCGCGCCATGTACCGGCCGTAGTCGGCCAGGGTATCGGCGGGAGACCGGGACCGGTGGGTGCCTTCACGGTGCTCCTTGGGGTACCTGGCCTTCAACGCTTCCACGGGCGGCCTCCGCTCATCCTTCCAACGGGAACTGGACGACCACGAAGTCGCCGGCGCACACCAGCGCGACGGCGAAGCGGCGCAGGCCCAGCGCCTTGCGCTCGGGCAGCCGCAGCGTGAGTTCGGTGGTGCCGGCGGGAACCCGGCGAGGCGGGTCGTGGGGCTCGGGGTGGCGGCCGATCGGCTGCATCCCCGCGGCCACCCAGCCGGCGGCGGGCGTCGGACACCGCAACGTGATCCGCGCCGTGCCCGGTCCCTCCAGCGCGACCTCGGGCGCCGGGACGTCCGCCGGGGTGGTGACCGCGGGACCGCACCGTTCGCACACGTAGAAGTCGCGCGCGGCGGCGGGCAGTTCGTGCGGCTCCATCCGGACGACCAGCAAGTGCCGGCCGCAGTGGTGCCGCTGGGGCACCGGACGTTCGGGGCTGTACCCCAAGCGCCCGGCGAGGTAGCCGTGCACGTCCGGGCCGCGCAGGCACAGGACGGCGGCCAGGAACCGGCCGAGCGCGCGGTCGGCGTCCCCGGTCGGGTCGTCGGCCAGTCGCGCGACCAGGGCCTCGGCAGGCCGAGCCGGGTAGTCGCCGGCGGCGACCGCGGCGCGCACCATCCACATCTGCGCGGTCCGGGCCGGGGTCACGGCCCGACCAGACTCAGGTCCGGATCGCCGACGCACAGGTACGACGGCGACTGCGGGGACAGCAGGTTGATCCGCATGGCGATCTCGCCGAGTGACGCGCCGGCGTCGAGCAGCCGCGCCACCGCCAGCCCCAGCTGCGGCGGCTGCCGGTTGATCCGGGTGGACGCGACCAGCCCGGCGGTGTGCCCGCCCGCCGACACCATCGCGTGGGCGAACTGGAACTGCGGCTCCAACAGCCCGTCGTACGGCTGGTAGGCCGAACACGACAGCATGACCACCAGCCGCGCGCGAACGGCGTTCGCACCGTGGAAGGCGACGAATTCGGTGTGGTGGTCGAGACGGCAGTCACCGCCGCCCTGGCACGGCAGGAAGCGTCCGCCGCGTCGACCGGTCGGGGGGCGCAGTGTGCCGGCCTGGACGCAGAGGACGTGCTTGCCGACGCGGAAGTCCGCGCCGTTGCCGTGGCTGTGCAGGACCGCAGCCTGCACACCGGACCGCAGCCGGTCGAGGAAGGCGTCGGAGTCCTTCCAGCCGAACGCCCAGGGGCACTGCGCCGGCGCGGCGTCTTGGAAGTCGCAGTAGAGCGCCAAGCGGGAACCGGCCGGTTCGGGTGCCCGCCACCGCGTCACAACCCGCGCGACGGTCTCGGTGGCGGCGTCCGGGTCCGCGGGCAGCGGCACGACGCCGACCGGGAGCCGCAGCGCGACGCTGTCACGCATCAGTTGGTTGGCCGTGGCGAAGTCGAACTCCTTCTCGGGCAGCATCACCAGGACCGAGCCGCGGGCGTCCGCGACGGCCGCCGCGGCGAGGGGCCGGTCGCAGCTATCGCCGATAGTGGCGAACGGACGCGACAGCCGGTCGGCGTAGTCGGCACCGGCGGCGGCCACGTCGTCCCGGGCCAGCACCAGCCCGGTGCCGGCGCGCCGGTGGTGGATGTCGTGTCCCATGCCGGCCCCGCGCCCTCGTCAGGCGGGCGGGTCGGCGAGCGCGTTCAAACCGACCGTGTCCACGCCCGACGCGAGGACGCACGCGTGACCCGGGAAATGGCCGCGCACGCGCACCGCGGGGAGGGTGTAGCGGACGGCCAGGCCCAAGCGCTCCACGCCGGAGACATTGGGGCCGGACGCGTGCAGGGCGCGGTCGGTGAACACGACGAACTGCCCGGGCCGCAACGGCATCGTCCGCACCGCGGTGGTGTCGACCTGCCCCTGGTCGACCAGCGGTGTCGCTCGGGCACCCGGGCTCGCCGGCCGGGCTGGGAGCACCTCCCGCACGCCCGGCACGAACCGCAGGCACCCGTTGTCCTCGGTGACCTCGGACAGGGCGATCCAGAAGGTGAACAGCAGCGGCGGCTCCAGGCCGTAACCCTCCCCGGCGGCGTACACACCGCCCCAGTCCTGGTGCCAGGAGAACTCCGGGCCCCCGACCGCCTTGGCGATGAAGGTGGACCGCCACAGCAACAGGTCCTCGCCGTAGAGGGCGCGCGCCACCGCGAGCAGGCGCGGGTGGGTGCACAGGCGGTGCACCACGGGCGAGTCGAGGTGGCGGCACTCGATGAACGGCACGGGGCTGCTCCCGTCACGCTGGGCGACCAGGGTGGACAGCCTGCCCCGCGCCTGCTCGACCGTGGGCGCGGGTGCCGGGCCGGGCGTGGCCAGCACCCGGTCCAGCTGTGGGCGCAGCGCGGCGGCCTCGGCCGGGCTCATGAGGGTGAGCGGACCGAGGAAACCGTCGTCGCGGTAGTGCCGCAGTCGTTCCGGGGCCAGCTCCGGAGGGGCGTCGAGGGTGGTCGACATGGTCGATCCTTTCGCGCGGCACGCGCCTCACCAAGGGGTGATGACGCCTTCGCGGATGCTGTTCTGCACTGCGGCCAGCTGTTCGAAGTACTCTTGCCGGCTCTGTTCGGCTTGGTCGGGCTCGGTCTCGTTGGCGGCCTGCTCGGGCTGCTCCGGGCCGCTCCCCTCCAGCTCTCCGGACATGGAACCTCCTATGTTATGACGGTTTTCGCGGGTTGGTGTCAGTCGTCGCGAACAGCCAGCAGACGAAGGAAGACGAACCGGCCGGACAGGTAGGAGTGTGCGGACTCGCGGCACACCCGCTCGTGGAAGAACCGGGAATACGCCCGCTTCTTCGCCCCGTCCGGCAGGCCTTCAAGCAGTTTCTCCACATAGGACGGAAGCTCCTCGAGTGCCCTGATCACGCCTTCGGTGATGTCCTCCTCGTCCAGCACGCGCAGGCCCGCGGCGGCCACCTTCGAGAGCAGCCCGTCCTTGTCCACGGCCCACCACTCGTCGGCGAACAGCAAGTGCCCGCCCGGTCGCAGCACTCGGCGGGCCTCGGCGAAGAACCGGTCCACGTGCGGGTAGCAGTGCGCGGATTCGATGTTGACCACCGCGTCGAAACCGCCGTCCGGGAACGGGAGGTCCTCCGCGTCGCCCTGCCGGAACTCGAGCCCGGCCGATCGGTGCACCCGAGCGCAGAAGGCGACGTTGTCGGATGAGTAGTCCAGCCCGACGAGGGTGCGGGGATGGTGTTGGCGGGCGATGAACGCCGCCCCTCCGCCTCGGCCGCAGCCGACTTCGAGGACGTCCTTGGCGCGCAGCCGGACCATGCCGGCGACGAGGTCGTAAAGTTGGGTCGCGTAGCGCCAGACCATCTGCTCGACCGGCGCGGCGGGGTCGACGACGGTCCGGGCGCGGTGCGCGGGCTGGTGGCCCATGTTCATGAAGACGAACCAGTCGTCGGGGTAGAGCAGCGTCATCAGGTCGTACTTGATCCGGTAGAGCGCCTTGGCGTCCGGGACGTCCAACCAGCGGCCGCGCAGCTCGCCCGCAGGCGCCGGCGCGCCGGCCGCGGCGACCACGCGCTCGGCGGCGGAGCGGCAGTCGGCCGGGTCCGGACGGGGGGATGGGGTGACGTTGCGGGCCACGTAGTCGGCGACGTGCGGCCAGCGGTCCTCCTCTCCTTCCGGGAACCACGTCAGCGAGTCCAGTAGGTGCAGGCCCTGCTCCAGGTCCAACGGCGCGAACAGGTCACGAGCAGCGGTGCTGTCCATCGGGTCCGTCCTCGTGTCGTCTGGGAGCGGGTGGGGTCCACGACCGGCGGTGGTCCTCGTCCAGCCGGGCGGCGATGGCGGCCCACATCCCGGCGTAGCTGCGCGCCAGCATGGCCACGATGTCGGCGCAGTGGCCCGGCACGGTTTGGAGGATCCGCTCGCGGTCGGCCATGCCCGCCTGGTTGATGCGCAGCCACCGCAACAGGAACCGCCCGGAGTCGCTGAGCCGGATCGAAGGGTCCCTCATCAGCGCCGTCAGCGCCGTGGTGATGTCGGCGGGGCCGGTGGGGCGCGGCTCCGGCGCCCACGAGCCGGCGGGCGGCGGGTCGGCGTCCGCGCCGCGGCGGCGCTGCCGCCCGGGCAACGGGTCCAGACCCGCGGCCAGCCGCCGGCGCACGTCGTGCGCGGTCGACGGCGCGATCCCGACCTCCCGGGCGATCTCGCGCAGGGAGGCGTGGGGTCGCTTGATGATGAACTCCTGAGCGCGCAGCCGCCCCGCGGTGCTGTCGACGGGACGCGACCGACCGTCCAGGCCGACTCGGGTGTCCGACTGCGCGTGGAATCCGGTCGAACGCTTTCGCACGGCGGCGACGGTGGTCGCGGCAAGCCCTGTCATGCCGGCGACAAGGCGGTTGGACCACTCGGGGTGCGACGCCATGATCCGGTCGGCCGCAGCCCTGCGGTCGGCTCGCGGCAGTGGCAGGCCGTGCGCGGTGTTCAGCTTCACCGCCAGCACGAAGGCGTCCTGCTCAGTCCCCTCGTAGATATGCGCGGTGATGGTCGACTGGTCGTTGAGCAGCGCTGCCCGCACCCGGTGCAGACCGTCGATCACCCGGCCGGTCGGTCCGTGCACCACGATCGGCGGCGTCCGGTCGCCGACGTCGGCGAGCGCGCGCACGTGGTCCGGGTCTTCACCGCCCGCGCGCGGCGAGCCGTCGAGCTTCAACCAGCCGATCGGCACCGATTGGGTCGCACACGCCCGGAGTTGCTCGGCGGCCCAACCGTCCGAGTCGACCGCGTCCGCCCGGGCGGGCGTGGAGCGACGGTGCGAAGACTCGGGAAGCATGCGATCTCCTGCGGTTCTTGCGGCACTCGCACGGGTCGACGCCGTCACCGGCGGGAAGGAGGACACGTCGAGCGACCTTCCTCCCGGAGGACTCCGATCCGACATCGGATGGCCGACCGAACGAGACAACGGCTGGGTGGGCCTTTCCAGTGGAGGCCTGCGGTAAACCTCAATTCCCGAGGAACGGTCGATCGCCGCGAAAGTCGATTCGAGCCATTGCCGTTCCACCTGCGGTTGATCGAGCAGGGGACACGTTGCGGGTGCAGCCCTCGTCGTCCGCGCCATCATCGCCTCCGCGAGCACGGGAACCGGTCAGGTGGAGCACCTGTCCACCGACCACCACCCATGGTCCGGGCATCTTCGCCAAATCCCAACCCGGCAGCCGCGAAACCCACTAAAGAGTGACCACGAGGACTCCTTCCAGCGCAACTGGGACCTTCGGATGAATGCCGACCGATAAGTCGATCTCCGCATTATTCGGAGTTTCCCGTCGCCGGTGTAGCCAATGCCGTCGGTGATCATTGGCAGAGCCATTTTCGTCAAGGTCGAGGCATGCTCGTGCGAGGTCGCCGCCGGAGGCGCGGGCCACCGCCGGTGAGCGGAGCGGTCAGGCGCGGTCGCGACGCCAGAACCCCGACGGCAGGTGAGGGGGAACCGGTCGAGCGCGTCCACGCCCGTGCCGGTCCACGGCCAAGCTGCACACGCACAGCGCGCAATGGCCCGGGACCACCGCGAGCATCCCCGGGGCACTACGCCGGCAGGATCGCGAGGACGATCGGGGTCGCACGGATCGGGCGGGCGCCACCCGCCAGGGCCTGGTGTGGCCGCTGGCACTACTGATCGCCGCCGGGCTGCTCACCGACGAACCGGACCTTCCCCCGGAGCCCTGGCCGACCAAGTCACCGACACCACCACAGCCGGGTTCATCCACGGCGCGAGGACCGACTCGCCACCGTGTTCGCCACCTCCCACGCCAGGCTGCATTGCTGCAATCCGGACGCCGCGCCGCTGCGCCTGCGCACCTTGGCCTCTGGTTGTACATCTTCGCCGGCACAGCGGCGGCCCTGGCCGACACCACGTCCGACCGGGCACAGCTCCTGTTGCGGGTCCCGCGCCGGACCCGCTTCCCACCTTCACCGTGGCCGACCGGTGGCGGGTGCACGACCTGGTCGGACGCCGACGACGACGTGGGGGTGCCGTCGGCGTTGGTGACGGTTGCCCGAGGCGAGGTAGGTGGGTGCGGTCGGTGGCCGAGTCGGTTCCGATTTGGGCGGCGACGGTCGCGGCGCTGATGGTGACGGGCGCGTTATTGGGGGCGTTGGACAGCTTCACCCGGGCCTGGTCGCCGGTGGCGGTCGGGTGCAGGGTCTTGTTGCCGAAACCGTGTCCACCCGGCCGGACGACCGCCACGTCGGCAGGTGCCGCCCACGTGCCGATCCGGCCCGCGTCGACCGGGAGGCCGATACCTCTATGCGCACCGCGCTGGTGCTCGACGCGCTGGAGATGGCGTTGTGGGCTTGCGGGCACACAGGTCACCCGATCAAGGCCGGGTTGTTGTTGCCCAAGGTCCAGGGGACGGTGGGGCTTCGGGTGGTGGCGGGAGCGCCGGTAGGTCGGGGAAAGTCGGTGTGGTGATCGGCAGCCAGGTCGACCTGGTGGGTTGCTTGGTTCTCGAGGGCTCGGGTGGCAGGAGGTCGTCGAGCCTTCCGAGCCGAAGAAGTATGATCACGATGCCGAGGGTCGCCTGGAACAGGCCCTGCACGAGGTACTTGCGGCACCGGCGGAACGGGGTGTCTTCGTTGTCAGGGCCGAACCCGAGTTTGTTGTGACGGTCGTCCACTGCGTTGTGGTCGGGCATCATCTTGTTCCCCGTTGGATCGTATGCAGGCGGCCGGTTCGGGCGGAATTGTGTCGTGAGGGCGTCGAGCTGTCACCCCGTGACCGGGGCATCGTCGTCGGCTGTCGCCGTCACCTGAGGGTTCATCGGATCGCCCCGAGGATGTCGAGCGTTCGGAGGCGGAGGAAGTCCGGGCTCGGGGCGTCGGTTGTGCAGTCGCCGTACGGGCGGCCGTCGCGTCGGTGGCCGTGGAGGGGCGTCGCAGAGTCGGCCGTTGAGGTAGGCGCGCTCGATCAGGTCGTCGGACACCTGGGTGCTCGTGCGTCGGTCGATGTCGTGGTGATCTCGGCCGTTGCAGGTGTCGGTGATGACGAAATCATCACTGGCGATCGCCTCGCGGCTGCCGCGGTGCTCTGGCACCGGGCCCGCGATCGCGCGGGAGGTGGTGGCCTCGCGGCCCGAAGCGGTTGCCGGTGAGCCGCGAGGCTCGTCAGGACCACCACAGCAGCGGTGACCACCGTCCGACTCCTTGCCGATCCCGCCAACCTCGACCGCCGATCAACGCCGCTTCCCTCGATCATCACACCAGAGATTCGGAGCAGTCCACTTGGGACACCACTAGCCGTCCACACATGACAACGGATCGAGCCACGACGTGGTATCGGCTATCTGACGAGCTACCGCGTCGCGGGCGTGACATGGGTCTCGGCGGGTCGGATCGTGTGACACCACCAACCGACATCCCTCTGGTGCGGCAGTTTCGCGCACGGCATACGGCTGCTCCACTGTGGACACGGCAGGTGGGGTGGAAGTCATCCGTCGATCGACCCGGGAAAACGAACACCGGACATGACACCGGTCACCGCATCGATGTGGGCCGCCGGTTAGTTCGCGTCACTGGTCGCCACCCGAGTCGTCGGAGAGTCGCCTTCCAGGTCGGGGCTACGACGCGGCGCGCTCGTGACGGCAGCGTCGTCGGGCAACGTATCCCGGCGAGCGCAATCCATCCGGCTGATCCGGTGATCGGGCAGCTCGACACCGACTGTCCGACATAGACGCTGATCGCCGTCGTTGTCGTGACGCGGCCTCGACGCGGTGGCGTTGTAAGTGTGACGTCGGCCCCGTTTTGGTTCTTCTACGCCACCTGGCTGATGACTTGCAGGTCTCGTCCGGCGACCTTAGAGCGGTTCCACCCGGATGGTCGTGTCAGGTGACGTCCGGTGTCGGCGTGGTGTCCGGTCGTGGTCTGGTCGAGTGATCGAGCGTGTGCGGGTGCGGAGGACATCTTGCGGCGGCGGGACATCTGGTTGGTGTCCGGTGACGGGCGGATCGTGTTGGCGGCCTGTGGTAGGCCGGGTTTGGCCAAGGTTCGCCGGTCGGGGCGTTGAAGGACACCGATCCCGATCGTGGGCACACGCCGGAATTCCCACCCTGGCGTGGATCCGGTCGTTCTGAGTTCGTCTTTGTCGTTCGTTCGCCCGCGGCACCGTCCCGAGGCGTCGCAGGTGTGAAAGGTCGTGTTCGGTGACGAGTCGAGGTCGCGCCGGTAGGAGCGTGCGGGGCCGCTGGCGTGGGTTGCTCGCCGTGGTGGTGGCGCTGGCGTTGGCGGCAGGGATCGCGGGCCCGGCCGCCGGCCGAGCAGAACAGCTGGGGCCGGTGTCGGATCGGGCGCGGGTGTTGGCGCTGGTGGCCTCTGGCGGCGTGGTGGTGTCCGCGGAAGCGGAGCAGGCGCTGTTGGGTTCGGACGAGCAGGTTCGGGAGTTCCTGTCCGAAGGGCTGGTGGCGGCGCAGGAGGCCGACGACCGGATCGCGGTGCAGCGGCTGCTCTCGGACGGCGGACCGACCACGCAGGACGCGGCGAACGCGGCGCTGGACGGGTCCATAGAGGACGTGCGGAGGTTTCTGGCCACGGGGTGGGAACAACCGTGGCGTGACGACCTGCGTATCCGCGTGCAACGGCTGCTGTCGGCGGCGACCGGGCCGACCGTGCGCGACGAGGCGAACGCGGCGTTGGACGGCGACGACCAAGCCCGGCTGGACTTCCTGTCCACCGGCTGGCAGCAGGCCCGCGACGACGACGACCGCATCGCCGTCCAGTTGATCCTCAACACCGGCGGGCCCGCCGTCCAACGCGCCGCCAACCAGGCGTTGGACGGCCCCATCGAGGACGTGCGGGAGTTCTTGGCCACCGGCCATGCCATCGCCCTGCAACGCGACCACGAGATCACCGCGGTTTCGCAATTGGCCCTCCTCGCTCAGACCGTGTCGGCACGGTCGGCGCTGCTGAGCGAGATCGCCAAGGACGAGGCAGTGCGTGCGGTCGGGGCCGCCGCCGCGGCGAAGCAAGCGTCCGAAGCGGCTGCCCGTGAGGCTGAGGCGGCGAAGAGCTCCGCTGCTCAGGCCTCGGCGGCGGCAGCTCGTGCGGCCGACGCTGCTGCTCGTGCGGCCGACGCCGCCCAGGTTGCGATCACTGCGATCGCTTCGGCGATGGCGGCTGCCCGTGAGGCCGCGAACGCCGCCGCGCAGGCGGCGTGGGCCGCGGCGAAAGCCGGCGACGCCGCGGCCGCGGCGCAGGGGGCTGCGGCCGCGGTAGCCCTGGGCAAGGCCACGGTCGAGCAGGCTACGGGTGCCGCGGCGACAGCGGCCGAGGCGGCAAAGGCGGCACAGGACGCGGCGACGGCCGTGCGTCACGCCGCGGAGGTCGCTCGTCAGGTGGCGGTGGCGGCGCAGGCGCTGGCCTCGGTCAACGCCGATGCCGCTGCCGCTGCTCGGGCGGCGGAGGACGCCGACGGGTACGCCACCGCGGCAGGCGCTGCCGCCGGTCGGGCTAAAACCGCCGCAGCCCGGGCCCAGCGCAACGCCGCCGAAGCCGGTCGTGCCGCCCGGGCGGCGGCCGACCTGGCGAACGAGGCGGCCGATCACGCGGCGACCGCTGAGCAAGCGGCAACCGACGCCGCCGTCCATGCTTCCAAGGCCGCCAAGGCCGTCGAAGAGGCGGTTGCCCACGCTGGTGAGGCGAACGCGGCGGCCGACCGGGCGCAGGCCGCGGCCGCCGGGGCACGGGACGCAGCCGCACAGGCCCAAGCGGCGTCCGACCAGGCTCAGAAGACGTTCGACCTCGCACGCCGGGCCGACGCCGAGCAGTTGGCCGCCCGGGAAAGCCAGGCCGTCCGGGACGCGCAGGACGCACTGGACGCCGAGACCGAGCGTACGGGCGCCGCAGAACACCGCTGGCGCGCGGGGCAGGCCTACCGACCCGACCCCGAAACGCAGGCACTGCTCGGCCGGGCGCGTGCGACGGGGACCCCGGCCGACGCCGCGGTCACCGCGGGGAGGCAGGCCGCCCTGCGTTTGTGGCGCACCGGCGGTCCGAACCTGATCACGGCGGCCCGGCGGGCGCTGTCGGGAGACGCAGCCGACGTGATCGCCTTCGTTGAGGCCGGTGTCGCGGCCGCCATCGAGCAGGACGATCGTGCCGGCCTGCGGATCGTCGCCGGCGCGTCGCTGCGACCGGCGGCACGCGAGGCCGCCAGGGCAGCGCTGAACGGCACCCACGACCAAGTCAAAGAGTTCCTCGCGACCCGCGCCTACGAAGGCAAGGACGACGACGACCGCCTCACCGTCCAACTGATCCTCAACACCGGCGGCCCCGCCACCAAGGACGCCGCCAACGCCGCCTTGGACGGCAGCATCGACGACGTCCGCGATTTCCTCGCCGTCGGCCGCGACATCGCCGCCCAGGACGACGACCGCATCGCCACCCAACTGATCCTCAACACCGGCGGCCCCGAGGTGAAGGCGGCCGCGAACGCCGCCCTGTCCGGTCCTTGGGCAGGCGTCCGAGCATTCCTCGAACAAGGCCGCTACAAGGCCGCCAAACGGGACTTCGAAGCCGCCTACCACGAGAACATCGTCCACGGCTACCTCGCCGCCGCCGCCTCGTCCGCCGCCACGGCCTGGAAGAACGCCGCAACCGCTTCCCAGGCCGCCGCCATCGCCCGCAACGCCGCCGACGAGGCGAACCGGTGGGCATCGCAGGCCATCACCTGGGCCGAACAAGCCCGCGAGCACGCCGCGCAGGCAGAGTCGTCCGCCGAGCAGGCCTCACGATCGGCGGGCGAGGCGGCCACCGCCGCCCAGACCGCCCGCGAGGCGGCGGCCACCACCCAACACCACGCCGACGCCGCGTCCGCCTCCGCGGGCCAAGCCTTCGCGTCGGCGAGCCATGCCGCGTGGTCCGCCGGCCAGGCCCGCGCCGCCGCGGAACAGGCCCACGCCGACGCCGAAGCCGCCGGCAAGTCCTACGCCGCCGCCCTGCAAGCCCAACTCGACGCCGGCAACGCCGTCGCGCTCAAGCAGGACCAGGAGGCGACAAGGCAGGCGGCGGCGAACACTCGCAACTCGGTCAACGCGCTGCGCGACGCCCTCGACGAGGCGCTGAAGCAGAACGGCCTGCCCGACGACGTGCGCCAAGACTTGGAACGCTACCGCGACCAGGTCGACCAACTGCTCACCCTGCTCAACCAGATGGCCGCGGGCTCGCTGGAATACGTCCAGGAGCATGCCGGCGAACTCATGGCACTGCTGGCGGACGTGCTCCAGATCGGCGGCGGGCTCGCAGTGGCCGGGGCCGGCGTCCTCACCATCGCCGGCGGACTCGAACTGTGCGCCGCCACCGTAGGCGGCGGCGCACTCGTCGGGGCCGCAGCGGGCTCCGCCGCCGCCGGGGTCGGAGCCGCACCCGGAGCCGTCGTCGGCTCCATCGGCGGGCTGGCGGCCTGCATCTTCGGCGGAGGCGCGTCCGTCATCGCCGGCAGCAAAGCAGTCCTCGACGGACTCGCCATGGCCATGGACGGCCTCGACAAGGCCGCCGACGACCTCAAGAACGGCAACCTCGGCAACGCCACCGGCGTGGCACGCGAAATCCGCGTCGCCGAACTGACCGGCGGCCGCGTAGCCGGGCGCCCCGGCAAGAACGACTACGAGATCATCCGCCCGAACGTCGGAAAGACCGACGTCGACGTCCTCGGCCCCCACGGCGAGTACATCGCCGTCGGCGGCCCCGCGAAAGCAAAGGACCTCGGTACGTTCATCAAGAAGACGGGGATTCTAAAATGGTGCGCGGACCAGAAGGGCGTGGCGGCCAAGGTGTATCTCGCGGAAGGCAGCCCTCAGCAACTCATCGACGCGGCGGCCAAGATCGTCGGTCGTGAAAATGTGGTCGTCTTCAAGTGAGAGAATGGTTCGAGCGAGAGGAATCTGGTGAAGGCTCATGGCTGACGGGTTCGTTCATCTCTACCAGACAGAGTGGTCGGTGGTGCGGGCGGCGTTGCGGATCAGTTCGCTCGCGGTGGCCGGGGTCATGCTGGCCAATCCGAACACGAAGAAGATCCACAGCCTGGAGTGGGACGACCAACGTGACACGTTGGTGCCGATCGACGAAGACGTCCTCATGCGATGGCTCGCCTTGGCCGACCGCGACGAGGTGAGCTTCAACTTCTGGTTCGACGCCAACACCGACCTCTGCTACCGAGTGCGACGTGTCACGTCAGAGGTGGTGGTGGAGGAGTTCAGCCTCGACGGGTTCGGTGGGCCGCGCTATGAGTTGGGGCAGGACAAGGTGATCCGACTGGTGATCGACGAGATGCACCGTACGGGTCCGGCGGTGGTGGGTCTGGTCGCCGACCGGTGGGGCACCTCGCTGGAGATGGACATCGATGACGCGGTGATCACCGGTATGACACCGGTCACGATCTACCCGGAACTGCTGATCCTGCGTCCCGAGGTCGCCGACCGCCACCCCGAACTGCGCGACTGGGGTCCCCGCCCTTACGGCGAGTTCACCGCCTTCGACCCCACCCGCATCCTCGACCGGTGGTGACTCCCGAGTGTCGCCGGACGCCGGTACCTCACCGTTCAGTGCTGCGCTGACCGACACGGGATAGTCGCCAAAGTGCGCGTAAAGGAAGGAACCCCCAGATGCGGCGGCCCACATCCTAGGCCGCGAAGACCTCCAACTTTTCAAATGAGGGGCCTGTTCGAACCGAAGGAGGACTCGAGACCGGTGACGATCGATGGCTGACGGGTTCGTGCATCTCTATCAAACTGGGTGGTCGCCGGTGCGGGCGGCGTTGCGGATCAGTTCGCTCGCGGTGGCCGGGGTCATGCTGGCCAATCCGAACACGAAGAAGATCCACAGCCTGGAGTGGGACGACGAGCGCGACGCGCTGGTGCCGATCGACGAAGACGTCCTCATGCGATGGCTCGCCTTGGCCGACCGCGACGAGGTGAGCTTCAAGTTCTGGTTCGACGCCAACACCGATCTCGTATACCAGGTCTGGAGGGTGACGCCCGAGGTGGTGGTGGAGGTGTTCAGTCTCGACGGGTTCGGTGGGCCGCGCTATGAGTTGGGGCAGGACAAGGTGATCCGACTGGTGATCGACGAGATGCACCGTACGGGTCCGGCGGTGGTGGGTCTGGTCGCCGACCGGTGGGGCACCTCGCTGGAGATGGACATCGATGACGCGGTGATCACCGGGATGACACCGGTCACGATCTATCCGGAACTGCTGATCCTGCGCCCCGAGGTCGCCGACCGCCACCCCGAACTGCGCGACTGGGGTCCCCGCCCTTACGGCGAGTTCACCGCCTTCGACCCCACCCGCATCCTCGACCGGTGGTGATTGCCGAACCACCACACAAGCGACCGCCGGGCGTGTTACGTCACCATCTCCGATGCAACCTCACCGCTCGGCGTCAGCCGCCTCGATCAAGGCCTCGCCAGCCGCGTCGCGGCCGCGCACTCGGGGCGAACTGCGGGCCGATCGGCGGAGGAAGGCCCAGCTCGACGGGCCCTTCGACCCACGCGCGCTCGCCCGGTCAGCGTGTGTTCCGTCGTGGCGTTGACCGCGGACAGGCAGCAGACCCGATGCCGCTTCGAAGTGACTTGCCCTGAAGGGCGGTGCGGACTGCCCTCGTGGGCGTGCGTGCGCCGGTGGACGGGCTGTGGTGGGCGAGTAATGCTCGGCAACGGCCTTCCCGCCTTGACGTGCCGAGGTGAGCGATGCGCAGCCAGGAGGATCCGGCGCACCGGCAGTCCGACGCGCCCACCCGTGCTCGACGGCGGGAGACCGACGCGGTGGCCGGTCCGGGCGTGGTGAACCGGTGGCAGCGCCTGGTGGGCAACCGCCGGGTGACCGCCGCGCTCCAACGCAAGTCCGCTTCCGCCGAAGCGGGGGTCGAGGAGAGCGCGTCGCCCGAGCGACCTCCACCGCCCCAGCGCCCGCCGTCGCCTGAGCGTCCGCCGGCACCCGCGCGTCCACCGGCGCCGCAGCGCCCCGGCCCTCCCGCGCCCGCCGCCCGGCCCGCCGATCTCCCGCCCGGCGCGGGGCGACCGGCCCAGCAACCCATACCTGGCCCCGAGATCGAGCCCGCCCCGCCGCCGCAGCGCCTGACACCCCAACCGGGAGCGGTGAGCGCGGAGGAAGGTGCCGCGCGACTGGCCGAGGCTGTCGCGCAGACCCGCGCCGAACTGGACGCCGTCGCCCCGCCCCCGGTCGCCGCGCCCGACAGCCCCGGCGCGCGGCTGGTCGTGGCGGCGGTGACCGGTGCGGCGCAGGCGGGTCGGGCCGCATTGGTCGCGGCGGCCGGGGAGGCGGTCCAGGCGGTGAGCGGCACGGTGGGGGAGCAGTCGGCGTTGGTGGAGCAGGCGCGGGCCGAGCAGGTGGCCGGTGTCGCCGCCGACGCCGCGCAGACCAGGTCGCGGGTCGGGGCCGCGGTCGGTGAGCAGACCGCGGCCGTCGCCGGGGCGAGCGCCGCCGAACGGGACCGGGTCACCGCGTGGCGCGCGGCCGGCGCGGCCCGTGCGCAGGAAGAGGTCGCTGCCCGTGCGGGCCGTGTGCGGGACATGGGCGTGGAGCGCGAGCAGCAGGCCGTGGCCGCTGGGGAGACCGCCGCCGGGCAGGCCGCGGGCGACCTCACCGGCGCGGCGGCGCAGTCGCGCGACCACACCGCCGGCGGTGGCGGCGACGCCGCGGCCGAAGGCAGGGCCGAGGTCACCGCCCGGGTCGGCGGCGACACCGCACGGCAACTCGACGAGTCCGCCGCCGAAGCCCGCACCGGGCTCCGCACGCACGCGGCGGAAGCGGGCGCGGAGGTGCGTCACCAGGCCGATCGGACCGCCGCGTCCCTCCAGGCGGAGGCGGGCGTGCTCACCGCCGGGCTCGCCGACACGGCCACGGCCGCGACCAGCGGGATCGGGCAGGCGGCGGCCACCACGGCCGACCAGCTCCGCAGGCATGGCGCGGAGGCCGGCACGCACGTCGCCGCCGCCGAGGCCGACACCACCCGGGCCTTGGACGCACGGGCCGACGAGCAGCGGGGTCAAGTCGCGGCGGCCGGCGCGGCGGCGGTGACCGGGTTGCGCCGGCAGGCCGTGCGCGCAGCCGAACAAAGCGCCCGCGCTGAAGCACAAGCCGTCGAACGCGTGTCCGCCGCACACCTGGACGAACAGACCGGCGCGGAAATCGCCGCCGAGGCCGGGGCGCGGCTCACCGAGTCCCACGAGACCGCGGCGACCGGCGCGCGGGCGGCCGGCGACGGCGTCACCGCGGAGTTGGGGCGGACGGGGGAGCAGGGCGCGGCGGAGTTGGCGGGCGCGGCGTCGGAGGTGCGCGGCCGGTTCGCCGGGGCGGCCGACCGCTTCGGCGCCGAGGCGGCCCGGGTCGGCGCCACCGCGACCGGCGCGATGGCAGGCGCCGCGCGGGCGGCGACGGCGGCGGGCGACGAGGCGATCGCCGCCACCGGGCGCGGCCTGGACGGCGTGGTCGCGGCGGCGGACTCCGGGTTCGGCGAGGCGGCGGGCGCGGTGGACCGGTCGTTGGCCGACCGCACCACCGAGACCGGCGACCGGGCGCGCGAGGCCGTCGCCGGCAGCCGGGACCGCATCGCCGAAGGGCACAACCGGGTGGAGGCGCGGGTGGCCGCGCACGTCCCGGTGCAGCGCAGCGTCTTGTCGGCGGTCGGGGACTGGTTCGCCGAGCAGTTGGCCGACCTGTGGAACATGATGAAGAGCCCGTCGTTCTGGGTCGGGCTGGTCGTCGCGCTCGTGCTGTTCCCGTTCATGGGGCCCGGTTCCCTGGTCATCGCGGGCTTCCTGGCCGGGCTCACCTCCGGCATCGAGGACAACATCCGCAACGGGCGGCCGTGGTGGGACCCGGACGCGCTCATCCGGCACGCGTTCATCGGCACGCTGGCCGGCGCGGCGATGGCATTCGGCATCGGCGTGATCATCGGCCTGGGCCTGGAAGGCCTCGCGGCGCTCGGCGCGACGATGGCCCTGTCCGCCGTGATCGGCATCGTCACCAACGTCGCCACGGGCGAGCGCTGGGACCGGGGTCTGCTGGCCAACCTGTTCCTCGCTTGGCTGTTCCACCGGATCTTCGCCGGCCGCGCGCGTCCGCCGGGGGAGGAGACACCGCCGCCCGGCGGGCGCTCCGGCGACCTCGCGCCCAACCTCTACAGCGGGATCGACCCCGCCCGGCCGCCGACGGGTTGGCGGTTCGTGGACACCGTCACCCGGCGGGGCAACAACGTCACGGTGGAGACGGAGGTCGTCGCGCCGGACGGCTCCACCGGCACGATGGGGCGTTCGGTGAACACGTCCAACAGGACCTTCTCGATGGACTACGCGTTCCTGGACCGGATCCCCAAGCCGCTGCGCATGGTGGCCACCGAACCGGAGATGCTGCCCGGCCGTGGCACGCCCTTGGAGGCGTACATGACGATGCGGCAGATGCGCATCCTGGAACAGCAGGCGGGCGTGTCGTTCAGCGGCCCCCGCACCGTTCACATGAGCACGATCATCAACGCGCGGACGGTCATGGAACTGGCCGCGCTGGAAGCCGGCAGGACGCCGCGCAACCAGGCCATCCTGTCCACGCACTCGGTGCAGTACGCGCGGAACTCGATCATCCAGAGCGGCGGGCGGATCAGCCACGCCGAAGTGGTCGGCGGCCGGATGGTGCGCGCGTCGGAGGTGCACAACGGCGAACCCGCCCGCTACGGTGTCGATCCGAACGCCGAGGTGCTGTACGGCTTCGACATCGACATCCACGTCGTGCCCGCCGACGCGCCGGTGACCCCGTCCGGGCAGGGCGGTCCCGTGCCGGTGCCGGTCGGGCCGGGTTCGGACCAGGGGGATGAGCCGTGACCGGACTGCGGCGGGTCGTGGTGGTGCCCGGCGACGCGACCGTGACCGACGTGTCGGACGCGGGCGCGGTCCCCGTTTCGATTCGCGCGGCCCGTCGTTTCGACGACCTGGCCGCGGTGCTGGGAGCGCGGTTGGGCGTGCCCGCCGAGGTGTGCGACGACTGGTCCGGCCTCGAACCGACTCCCGGCATTGTGGTCGTGTGCCGCCCGGACGGCCTATGGCGCTTGGAGAATTCGGACGCACTGGCACAGGTGGTGGTCGTGGACATGCCCCGGGGCGAGGTGCTGGCCCGCACCGAGGAGTTGGGCTTGGCCGCGTCCGTGCAATCCCCGGACTACCAGGCCTGGTTGTCCGGTCGAGGCCCGGCGGCGTTCCACGGCCGCGCCGCTCTGGCCGCTCCGCTGGGTGCCACCACGTCCGACGACCCGCTCGAACGCGGCGCCCGCTACGCCCGCCTGACCTTCCCGCACGCCGATCTGCCCACCGCGCTGGCCGACTACCTGGCCGCGTTGACGGCGAGCGGATTCGGTCGGCGTCCGGTGGGCTAAAGATTTCGACGATATTTTTAGCAATCGACGGTGCGACCGCCGTCGCACTTCCGTGAATCCCGTACGAAACATTTTCGTCGCATCTTGACCGGGCGGAGATCGTCCTCCACAGTCTCTGCAGAATGCGCCATCGGGCGTGATTTGTCGCCCGTTCTGCGGTTCGCACCAACCTCGACGAGGAGGAGTTCCCCCATGGTCGGATCAGGCCATCACCCGCCCACCGCCGTCCGCCGGGCCCGGGGACGTCGCGCGGCCGGGATCGCCGCCGCCGTCGCCGTGCTGCTCGGCGGGATGGTGGCGGCCTTCAGCGCGGCGCCGGCGTCGGCGGCGACGGTCGACACGACCGCCTGGTACGTGCTGGTCAACCGCAACAGCGGCAAGGCGTTGGACGTCTACAACCTGGCCACGAACGACGGCGCCCGCATCACCCAGTGGACCCGCAACGACGGCAACCAGCAGCAGTGGCAGTTCGTGGACTCGGGCGGCGGCTACTACCGGTTGAAGTCGCGGCTGTCGGGCAAGGTCCTCGACGTCTACAACTTCTCCACCGCCGACGGCGCGAACATCGTGCAGTGGTCCGACCACAACGGCACCAACCAGCAGTTCCGCCTCGCCGACTCCGACGGCGGCCACGTGCGGCTGATCAACCGCAACAGCGGCAAGGCCGTCGAGGTGCAGGGCGCGGCGACCAACGACGGCGGCAACGTCGTGCAGTACAGCGACTGGGGCGGTGCCAACCAGCAGTGGCAGCTGGTCCGCGTCGGCACGGGCCCCACCACGACGACCACCACCCAGCCGGGCGGCGGGTGCTCGCTGCCCTCGACCTACCGCTGGACCTCGACGGGCCCGCTGGCCACTCCGCGCCAGGGCTGGGTCTCGCTGAAGGACTTCACCTACGTCCCGTACAACGGCAAGCACCTGGTGTACGCGACGACCCACGACACGGGCACGTCGTGGGGCTCGATGAACTTCGGGACCTTCAGCAACTGGTCGGAGATGGCCACGGCGCCGCAGCAGGCCATGAACTCCGGCACCGTCGCGCCGACGCTGCTCTACTTCGCCCCGAAGAACATCTGGGTGCTGGCCTACCAGTGGGGCGGGACGGCGTTCACCTACCGGACGTCGAACGACCCGACCAACCCCAACGGGTGGTCCGCGCCGCAGGTGCTGTCCACGGCCAGCATCCCGAACTCGGGCACGGGTCCGATCGACCAGACGTTGATCGGTGACGGCACGAACATGTACCTGTTCTTCGCCGGCGACAACGGCAAGATCTACCGCCAGACCATGCCGATCGGGAACTTCCCGGGCAGCTTCGGCTCGTCGTGGACGCAGATCATGAGCGACACGACGGCCAACCTGTTCGAGGCGGTCGAGGTCTACAAGGTCCAGGGCCAGAACCAGTACCTGATGATCGTCGAGGCGATGGGCGCCAACGGCCGCTTCTTCCGCTCGTTCACCGCCACCAGCCTGAACGGCTCGTGGACCCCGCAGGCGGCCACCGAGAGCAACCCGTTCGCGGGCAAGGCGAACAGCGGCGCGACCTGGACCAACGACATCAGCCACGGCGACCTGATCCGCGCCAACCCCGACCAGACCAAGACCATCGACCCCTGCAACCTGCAGTTCCTCTACCAGGGCCGCGACCCGAGGTCCGGCGGCGACTACGGCCTCCTGCCGTACCGCCCGGGCCTGCTCACCCTGCAACGCTGATCAACCTGACACACACGGCCGGCACCCCCGCCTCGGCGAGGGTGCCGGCTCACGTGTTCGGGAAGGTCCGTGCCATCTCGGGGTCGTTCATGTTCTTCCGTGCTTCGTCGCCGTACCAGCTGGGATTGGCCGGCGCTACCGGGGTGCGGCTGCCGCCGAGGTTGTACTCGGTGGCGATGATCTTCGTCGCGCGCTCGTGCGCGCCGAACGCGGCTCGCGACATGCCCGGGTAGCGGTGGGACCGGTTCTTCAGCCTCGCCAGCAGTCGCGCCGCCGTCGCGATGTTGGACTTCGGCCAGCTCAACAGGGTGATCAAGGCGCGCGGGCGATTTCGCGGTCGCGTGCCGCGGGCGGTGACACGAACGGCAGGGCCGGGGTGTTGGCGATCTCGATGCGCAGGACTGCCGCGAGGAACAGCGCGGTGATGCCGTCCGCGGGCACGGGCGTCGACATGGGCGGGTGTGAGGGCACCGCACGCCTTCCCGACGGCCGGTGGTTCACCCGAGGTAGACCAGGGCGAACTGGGCGTCGACCGGTTCGCCGGTCGGCGCGCGGCACACCACGTCCACCCGTTGCTCGCGCTCAGCCGGTCGCCAACCGGTCACGCCGCACGTCGCCGTGGTGCGGTACGCCGATACCTGGACGTGCCCACCCTTGCGAGCGAGGCCGGGCAGGTGCGCGGTGTACGTCCCGGACGCCGAACGCGTCACGGTGTTCAGCGCGTGCGTCGAGTTGTACTGGTACTCCTTGGTGGGTGTGTACGCCGCCTCACCCGGCTTGTCGGCCCACAGGTACGCGCCGGGGACGCGCGCGGTGGGGGAGGACCCGAGGTCTGCGGTGAACGACAGGGCGAAGGGCGCGTCCACCGGATCTCCGCCCGGTGTGGTGCAGGTGACCCGGACGACCAGGAAGTCCTTGCCCGTCTCGGGGTTGTGCCACGGCCGCCACCCGTGCAGGGAGCACGCGTTCGGTGTGGGGCCGAGTGCGGTGACCTTGGCCATGCCGCCCGAGAGGCCCTCGGCCAGCGCCTTGTCCACGCCGGGGAGGAACACGACGTGGGAGCCGGTGTGCTCGCGGTCGATCGAGTTCACACCTCCGGTCGAGTTGTGCTGGTGGTTCGCGTCCGGGACCTGGGTGGCCGCGCTCGGGTCGTCGGCGCGGACGTAGGCGCTGACGCCGATGCGCGTCATGGTGAACAGGAAGCCGAGGGTGAAAGCGGCGTCGGCCGGTGCGCCCGCGCGGTCGACGCACGTGACCCGCACCAGTTGGTCGGTGCGCGACGGGCCCCAGTCGCGCACCGAGCACAACCGGTCGGCGGCGTCCGCGGTGGACAGCTCGACCGTGCCGCCGTCGACGCCGAGGCCCGGGAACGCGACGGTGTACGAGCCGACCCCGTCGCGGACCACGCTGTTGGTCCCGCCCGACGAGTTGCACTGGTGCTCGTCGGACGGGCGATACTCGTTCTCGGTGGGCAGGCTCGCCCACACGTACCCGGACTTGGTCGACAAGTCGGTCCGGACCAGGCAGGCCTTGGCCGCGGTGGAGCCCGCCGGGCGGGGTGCGGCGCGGTCGGACGTCGCCGACACCCCGATCAGCGTGCAGATCGCGACGATCACGAGGAGCGTGCGCGCGGGTCTCGGCACGCGGTGGAAGTGCACCGAGTCGATGTACCCGGCCTGCACCAGGTTGCCCGAGGAGCGGTCGACGTGGTTGTTGGTCACCGGTCCGGTCACCCCCGGCAGGTCAGTCCATGGTTTCGGTGTCATTGCCCACCATCTGGCGTGGTCCGCCGAAGCGCATCCCCTTCGTGGGCCACCCGACCGCCACCGCGGGGCCGGACACGTTCATGTCGTCGCGGGCGGCGATCCGGGGGGCCATGGTCGCCGGAGGGAGAACGGTCATGTTCGTTCCGATGGGCCGCGCCGGTACCGGCCCGTTGAGCGGGACGACCGGGGGCGGCTGGGTGTCCTGGGGCATGCCTGTCTGGGGCGGGGTCGCGGGTACGGGCCGAGCGACCGTGGGTTGCGCCGGGACCGTCGGAAGTTCCTTGCGGGGTGTCACCTGGGGCGGCGGGGGCTCGGCCGGTGCCGCGCGGTGCTCGACGGGCGGCACCGGAACCGGCGTCGAGCGTGTCGGGGCCTGCTTCCGGCCGTCCCCGGCCGTGCCGCCCGCCACCGACGCGACACCCTTCCCGTCGCCCGGCGGCGCGGGTTCGGGCGTGCCCCCCGACGGTCGGTGCCCGGATGCGGGCAGGTCGGTGTTCCCACCATCCGATCGCACGCCGTCCGATTCCGTGCTGCCCGGCGTTGTCGCCGCGGGTGCGGCGGCGACGGGGGACATCGCCGCCGACTTCGTGTCGAGTGTGGGCGCGGTTGGTTCGAACACGGCCACCGCGGGCCGTTCGTCGCGGCTCGCGGCCACGCCGTCGTGCGCGTCCGGCAGGCGGGCGCCGGCCGGGCTGCCGCCCACGGTGGACGGCACGACTTGGGAGACGACGGGGTCGGCGTGGCGCAGGTCGCTGACGGCGTCCACGCACACCGCGAGCAGGAGCAGGGCAGCCGCGTGCGTGGCGATCTTCTTGGGCAGGTCACGGGGGAGTGCGGGAGCGGCGAGGGCAGCGGACGACATTGAGCTCCTCCGGTCGAGTGGGCCGCGTTCGTCTCAGCCAGGTTCCCTCCCCGAGGTGGGCGGGACGGTTGTCGAATCCTTGCCGGGCAGGTCAGCGGCCGTGGGCGCGGTGTGCTCGGCGACGTGCCGCTGGATCTCGGGGTGCCGGAACCCGTAGCCGCCGCCGTGCCGGTGCAGGAGCATGCGCTCGTCGGCGTGCTCCAGGAACGCGGGGAGGTCTCGCGGGAGCAAGCGCGCGTGCCGGGCGATCAGCCGGGTCACGTGGTGCGCCAACCACACCCCGCCGCCGGTGAACCAGAACGTCGGCAACGCGGCCAGCACGGCGGGCACGACGAGAGCGATCTTCACGTACTCGACCACCGCCGGGCGGGCCGGCGCGGTCGCGACCAGCGCGACGAGCACCGCGCCCGCCACCGGTCCGACGGCGGCGCGCAGGGACGCGTCCAGCGCCTTCGCGGGAGCGGGAACCGGCAGGTCGGTGTCCGGTCGCAGGCCGTGTCCCAGGGCGAAGACGAGGCAGAACGTCATGGCGACGACGAAGCCGAACACCGGTCCCCGGTCCGGGCCCAGCACCAGCGCCACGGCCTGCACGAGCAGCAGCCACTGGAGGACGCCGCACACGGCGCCGGCCGCGCAGGCCGTCGCGAAGCCGCGCCACGACATCCGCCAGCGGGCGGCCGGTCGGACGACGTCCAGGTCCACGAGCATGAACCCCAGGCCGAGCAGCACGCCGCCGCCCAGCCCCATGATCACGCCGTAGCCGAAACCCGCGGTCAAGGCGTACACGGCGTCGTGCGGCGTGGCGGCCATCCTGGCCGGGGCGTGGCTCAGGCCCACGACCAGGGCGCACACCACGGCGGTGTCGGTGCACCGCGTGATCCGGTCGTGGGAGACGGTCCACCGGGCGTCCCTGTCCAGGCGGCACACCACGACCACCACGGCCAGTGCCAGCGCGACCGAGGCGGCGATGACCGCGCCGTAGACCAGCGCGCCGACCACACCCGCACGCCACCCCGCCGCCGCGCCGGCCTGCCGCCCGATGGACACGCCTTTGTGCAGACCGCCGGCGACCATGAGGGTCACGGTGTAGGCCGGCACGCGCAGCCACGCCGGCAGGCCGTCGCGGACGAGCAACCACGTGACCGCCGCGAACACGGCGGCGGCGAGCGGAACGGCGAAGACCGGTGAGGCGTCCAGCGGGGTGCCCGCCGCCGCTGAGCGGCCCAGGCCCAGCTGCACGCCGTAGACCACGGCGCACAGCAGGGCCGCCACGGCGCCGCAGGTCACGGCGGTCGCCAGGCGGCGCATCCCGACCCGCTCCGCCATCCGGGACCACGGCGTCGCCGGCAGTGGCCACCGGGGGCGCGGCCCGGGCAGCGACGCGGGCACCAGGTGCTCGGAGTACCACGTCGTCTCACCGCGGGTGGTCATGAGCCGAGCGAGCCACGTGAGGTGGTGGCGGGTGGCGGCGAAGTCGAACGGCGGTGTCGCGGAGAGCCCGGGCAGTGGGGTCCGCGGTCGGTGCAGCAGGGCCCGCAGGTAGTCGTCGTAGGAGCCGCCGATCGTCGGCGACACCTCGCCGCCCTGCGCGTAGGCGACGCACACGACGTCGAGCATGTGAGGTGTGGACAGGTGCTCCAGGAGCACCGGGTCCCGGCGGACGGCGTCGCGCAGCCCGGCCAGGGCGGGACCACCGTCCGCGAGCCGCGCGTCGATCTGCTCGACGGTGAGCGGCTGGATGATCACGGCGTTCGCCAGCGTCAACCGGACGTCCAGGTCCCGGTACTCGGCGGTCCGCGAGGTGACGACGAGTCCCGCGCCGAAGCGGGTGCGGAAGGCGTTGATGCCCCGCACGCACGCGCCGCGCAGGTCGGCGGCGACCTCGTCGAGTCCGTCGAGCAGGACGACCACCTGGTCGTCCACGAGCAGCGGACGCACCCGGTCGGCGGCCAGCCGGTAGTTGTCGCGGATCTGGTTGACCACCCAGTCGGCGAAGTCCTCACCGTGCCACCGGGACAGCGGCAGGATGACGGGCACTGGGTGCGCCGGGTCGTCGGAGGCTGCCAGCAGGTCGGCCGCCAGGTCGATCAGGCTGGTGGTCTTGCCCGCGCCCTTGTCGCCCAACACGAGCAGTCTTCGGTTGTGGTGTTCGAGCAGGAGCTCGGCGACCGACTGCTCCACCAGGGGCCCGGGCTCCCGGAGGTCCGAGACGTCGTGGTGGGCGAATTCCCGCCAGACCGCGTCCGGCTGCTCCCGCAGGCGCAGCACCACGCGTGTGCCCATGTCCCGGCGTTCCAGCCAGATCCTGCGCATCTCGCGGACGAGCTCACGGCGCGCCCCGGCGTCGCCCGGCGGCGGCGAAGGGCTCGGGAACGGGCCGGCGAGTTCGTCGTCGTTGTGCAGGATGCGTGTGTGCAGGCCCTTGAGCCGGGGGTGGGGCGTCACGCCGCTGCGGAGCAGGTGCTCCATCGCCTGCCGGAGCAGGTCCGCGCTCTCCTCCTGCCTGCCGCACCAGTAGAGGCACTGCGCGGCCAGGGCGACGAGGTTCTGCCGCTCCAGGTGGTGGCGCGCCAGATCGGCGGCCTCGCCCGCCAGCTCGGCCTGCCGGCCCAGCCGCATCCCCACTTCCAGTGCCGCCTCGACCGCCGACAACCGTTGTGCGGTCACCGCGACCCGCGTCTCCTCGGCCCAACGGCCCTCCAGTCCGCTCAACGGTTCGCCGCGCCACAGCCGGGCGGCGAGCCGGAAGCGCTCGGCGGCGAGCTGGTCGTCTCCGTCGCGCGCGGCGGTCCGGGCGGCGGCGACGGTGGACCGGTAACGGGCCCAGTCCACCTGGTCGGGCTCCACGACCAGCGCGTAACCGCCGTCGCGGCTCACCAGCGAGCCGCCGCCGGCGTCGAGCAGCGCCTTGCGCAACCGGCTGACGTGCGCGTGCAACGCCTTGCGCGCCGCCGCCGGCGGCCGGCCGCTCCACACGCGGTCGATCAGCGTCAACGTCGGCACCACCCGACCCGGCCGCTCCGCGAGCACGGCGAGAACGCACTTGCGCAGCGGTGGTCCGAGATCGACCATGCCGGAAGGGCCGTGCAGTTCAACGGGGCCGAGCAGTCGGATCTCCATGGACGTCCCGTGGGTTGCGAGGGCTTGGCGATCAACGGCCAGCGTGCCGGCGATCGGGATCACGCGAACCGCAGGATTGGTGCCACTCGACGGATCACCCGACCGCCGCAGGTCGGGCATGTTCCGAGGGGTGTCCCCGGGAATAGCGGTGACTTCGGTCAGGTGAGCGCGCGGTAGGACACTGCGGAAAACCACACCCCCGTTGTGCGGATCACCGCGTTACGGCCGGCTCCACTGGTGCATAGCGTCGCGGTCCGTGATCAACGAACTTGTCGAAGTGCCACGCCGGGTGGTCGCGGGGGTTGCCGCGTCGCTGGTCATCGCGGTTGCCGTGGTGTTGACCGCGATGGCCGAGGGTAGTGGGCAGCAACCGGTTTCCGCGTCGGTGGCGGACCGGTTCAGTGCCGAGCGGGCCATGGTGCACTTGAACCGGTTCGCGACCGAGCCGCGCCCGTTGGGGAGTCCGGCCAGTGACCGGGCGCGGGACTATGTCGCCGATCAGTTGCGGTCGGCCGGGTTCTCCGTGGAGGTCCAGCGTTCGGTCGGGGCGCGTGCGTCCACGGGGTTGGCGAGCTTCGGGCGCGTGGACAACGTGGTCGCCACGTTGCCCGGCCGGGACTCGACCGGAACGGTGCTGCTGGCGGCGCACTACGACTCCGCCGCGATGGGGCCCGGCGCTTCCGACGACGGCGCGGCGGTCGCCGCGATGGTCGAGGTCGGGCGGATGGTCGCCGCACAGGGCGGCGGTCGCAACGACCTGGTGCTGCTGTTCACCGACGGCGAGGAGGACGGCGTTCTCGGCGCGGAGGCGTTCGTGCGGGAGCACCCGTTGGGGCGCAAGGGCGGCGTGGTGCTGAACTGGGAGGCCCGGGGCGTCAGCGGACCGTCGTTGATGTTCGAGACCTCCGCGCAGAACGCAGGGTTGGTGTCGCTGTTCGCCGACGCCGTGCCGCACCCGCGGGGCGACTCGTCCATGGTCGAGGTCTACCGGATGTTGCCGAACAACACCGACTTCAGCGCGTTGTCGGGGGCCGGGTTCACCGGGCTGAACTTCGCCTACATCGAGGAATCGTCGTTCTACCACACCGCGGGCGACTCCATCGCGAACCTCGACCGCGGCAGCTTGCAGCACCACGGCGAGAACATGCTGCACCTGACCCGGGCACTGCGCGAGGCCGACCTGCCGGGCTTGACGTCCGACCACGATGCCACCTACTTCCGGCTCTTCGGCTTCATGATCACCTACTCCGACGCGCTGGTTTGGCCGTTCGCGCTGCTCGCCGTGCTGGCGGTGGTCGCGTTGGCGGTGGTGGCGCGACGGCGGCGGTTGATGAGCGTGCCGCGGATGCTGCTCGGTGCGGTCTCGGCGGTGTTGCCGCTGGCGGTGGCGGGGTTGCTCGGGCAGGTGTTGTGGTCGGTTCTGGTGTGGGTGCGCCCGGGGTACGACCTGATGGGCGGGTTGCTGCACCGTCCGCTGGCCTTCCAGGTCACGCTGGCCGCGCTGGCGGCGACGGCGTTGCTCGGCTGGTACGTGGTGCTGCGCCGTCGTCTCGGTCCGGCCGCGTTGGCGGTCGGGGCGCTGGTGTGGCCCGCTGTGCTCGGGGTGGTGTGCGCGGCGGCGGCGCCCGGTGCGTCGTTCCTGTTCGCGTTGCCGGCGCTGTCCGCCGCGACGGGTGCGCTGCTGGCGATGCTGCGGTGGCCGGCGGCGGCGTTGACGGTGGGTGCCCTGGTCCCGGCGGCGTTGCTCCCCGCCCTGGCGCGCAACCTGTTCAACGGGGTGGGGCTGGCGTTCGGTGGTGCGGGCGCGGTGTGCCTGGTGCTGTTCGGGCTGACGCTGCTGCCCGTGATCGAACTGCTGATGCCGTCTACTGCCGGGCGCGCCACCGCCGCCGTGCCGCTGACCGCTGCCGTGTTGTCCATGGCCCTGGCAGGAGCGGGCCTGGTGGCCGACGACTTCGACGGACAACACCCGCGACGCTCGCACCTGGCCTACGTGCTCGACGCCGACAGCGGCGAGGCGAGCTGGGTCAGCGGAGAAGCCGAACCGACCGACTGGACCCGCGAACACGTGCGGAACCGCGACGTGTCCCGGCTACCGCAAGGCTATGCCCGAGGCGACCTGTGGACGGGCCCGGCCGAGCCGATGCCCGTCGAAGGACCGATGGTCGAAGTACGAGCCCGCAACGGCGACACCGTGACCATGCACGTCATGTCACGACGCTCGGCGACATCGCTGGTGCTGCGCATCGACCACCGCATCGACCAGGCAACCGCGACCGCTCCCGGCGCGGCCCCGGTGACCCTGTCCGTCACAGGCACTCGCGCGAAGACCTGGCCGGGTGAGGTCCGCTTCCGCGACTTGCCGCCGGAGGGCGTCGAGATCACCGTGCGCACCCCGGGCGCGTCCCGGATCCGCGTGACGGCGATCGACGAAACCCACGACCTCGCCGACGCCCCGGGCTTCCGCCCCCGACCCGCGGACACCGTCGCCTCGACGCGGGAGGACGGCAACCTGATCGCGGTCGCACGAACCTACGAACTCTGAACCCGCGTTGATCACCGTCTGAAAGGGTTGTAGTCTCGTTTTACCTCTTACACCGGAAGGGCGCCGTGGACATACCGCTGACCGACTACACCGCCGGTGCCGCGGTGGCGACGGACCTGGTCAACACGTCTCCGACTGTTCGTCCGGCCGGGGACGGTCTGCCCGACCCGGAGTCGCTCGCGGCGTTCCTGGTCGACCGCGCCGTGCGACCCGACGCCCTCGCCGACCGGGAGCCGACCGCCGACGACGTGTTCCAGGTCCAGCTGCTGCGCCGCGAGGTGCGGATGATCCTGGAGACCGAGACGGAGGACCAGGCCGTCGCGGGCGCGCACGTGCTGACCCGCCGCGCCGCGCTCGGCCCGGTCCTGCGCCCGGACCCCGATGGCGGGTGGCGGTGGCACGTCCCGACCGCTCCCGGCGCGTCACTGGCCGACGAACTGGCCGCGCTGTTCGGCGTGGCCCTGCTGGGCGTGGTCCGGGCACTGGGCCACGACCGGTTCCGGGCTTGTGAAGCGCCGGGCTGCCGGGGCGTGTTCGCCGACACGAGCCGCGCCGGCCGCCGCCGCTACTGCACGCCGGAACGCTGCGGCAACCGCGTCAACGTCGCCAACCACCGCGCCCGTCAAACCCCAGAAAGCGCACCCCGATGACCACCGCACCCCTGCCCGGCTCGATCCAACTACCCGACGGCTCCTGGATCCGCGGCCGCGGCCTGCGCCACCCGCTACCGGCCGGCCCCACCCCGGACTTCGGCCTGTACCTGGGCTCCCACCGCCTGCGCCGCACCCACGACGCCACCCTGACCTGGCCGCACGTATGGCTGGACTGGCCGGACTTCCGCCTACCCCGAGACCACGCCGCCGCCATCCGGGAAATCCACGCACTCCACGCCCGCGCCCGAGCCGGCGAAGCCGTCGAGGTCTCCTGCGGCGGCGGCGTCGGCCGAACCGGAACCGTCCTCGCCTGCCTGGCCATCCTGTCCGGCATCGCCCCGGAAGAAGCCGTCCCCTGGACCCGCCACCACCACAACCCACGCGCCGTCGAAACCCCGTGGCAACGCCGATGGGTGATCCGGTTCCCACGGCAGTGACATGTCGGCGAGGTGCCCGACCGCGGCCGAGGTGGAGCTACGCCCGGCTACCGCCGCCGGGCGAACCACCGAGCACCACCCCGATGTACGGTGGTTTGCGCGTGGACCCCCGCCGAGCAGCTTCTCGCTTCGCGTTTCAGTCGCCATCCCCCTCGCCGTTCGCGCGGTCCCGAACCGTTGGCTCGGCCTCCTCTGGCCGGAGTGCTCACGCCTCTTACGTGACCTATCGCTACGACGCGCTGAAGCCGTTAACGCCTCAGATGATCGAAAATGCGCCGCGCTGCGGATCGGGACCCGGTAGCTTGCGCGGTCGTGAAGAGCGCTCCTCGATCGCGGCGTCGTATGGTCATGCTGGTGCTCGGTGTCATGGTCGCGTGTCTGGCGTTGAGCGCGGTGGTGTTGTCGCCGTTGGCTTTGAGCCTGTTCGACGGTGGGCGTGACTGGTCGAGGCTGAGCGACATCGGCCAGACCTACGGGGGTACGTCGGCGGTGCTGGCCGCGCTCGCCCTGGGCGGTGTGGCGGCGGCGTTGGCAGTGCAGGTCAGGCAGAGCCGGGCGGAACAGGTCAGTGCCACGCGGGCGTTCTACACCGAGCTGGTGCGTCTGGAGCTGGAACAGCCGGAGCTGTACCGGCCGTGCTGGTCGCCGGTGACCGGTGGGGAGACGGCGGATGCTCAACGCCGCCACGTCTACGTGGACCTGATGATGACTTACGCGCAGATGGGTTACGAGACCGGCACTCTGCCCGAGCCGCTGCTGCGAGACATGCTGGGTGGTGTGTTCCGCGGTGAGCCGGGCCGTCGGTACTGGGCTTCCGCGCAGGGTTCCTGGCACAGCCGGGCATCGGAACGGCGCAGGGACCGCCGATTCGTCCGCGTGGTCGAGGACGAGTACCGCCGGGCGATCGCTGAGGGGCCACCCGTCGCCGGCCCGACTCGGACCGCCCCAGCTCCGGCGGTCCAGACCTCGTCTTCCTCCGCCGCGGAGCCGGGTCCCGGTCTGACCCGCCGCCGCTCACGACTTGCCGCCGCCCTGGCCACCGCCACGGCAGGTGGACTCGCGCTGGCCGTCGCCCGGCGCAAGAGGCGCAAAGCGTTCTCGTCCGAGTGAGGGGAGCGCCGCCTCCCCAACGTTGTTCGTCTTGCATCGCACCCTGCACCGGTGCACCACCACCGCTCCCCGGCACGGCGGCCTGTCGTCGTGGCGGTTGCAGGTCAAGGGTAGTGACGTGGCGGTGTCCAGTCGCAGCTACCCGAGTCGCGCATTGGCGTTCCAGGCGTGCCGCCGGTTCCTGCACAACGCACTCACCGCTGCCATCACCACCTGACCGGGGGTGCGGCGGCCGGAGTGGGGCCGCCGCACCCCAGGGGATCAGAAGCGGAAGCGGGTGGTGACGGCCGCGTGGTCGGAAGACCACAGGTTGTCCTGGTGGTTGGGCACCGCGGTGGGGGTGCCGAGGACGACTGCTTCGCTGCTCGTCGCCTGCACGGGTCCGGCCGAGTGGACGAAGTCGATGCGGTCCTGGGGTTCCGGCACGCCCGTCGAGCCGTTGTGGCGCGGGTAGACCGGGGACCACGTGGTGCCCGGCTTGGTCACCGGGTTCGGGTGCACCGCCCGGTAGGTGTCGGTCAGACCCGCCTGCTGCACCGCCCGGCTGACGGGCCAGGGCACGGTGTAGCCGCAGTGGGCGGAGGCGGCGGCGGGGATCCAGTCCAGGTGGGACGGCGCGTTGAAGTCACCGACCAGGAACACCGGCGTCCGGTCGCGGTCGGCCAGGTGCGGGCGCATGGCGGCCAGGATGCTTTCGATCTCGCGCACCCGTCCCGACTCGTGCTCGCGCTGCACGATGCGCTCCACGGACATCCGGTCGAAGCACGCGTCGTACGGGCCGTAGGGCGTGTAGTTGAGGTGCACGTCCCACAGCACGGCCTCTTCACCGGGCGCGAACCGCACCCGTGCCCCGAAACCGGCGTCCGCGCGGAACGTCTCGCCCAGCGGGTACTTGCTGACGATGCCGAGGTCGTTGCCGTCGTGGGCCCAGTACCAGCCGAGGGCGTCGGCGAGGGTCTGCGCGTGCGTGCCCCGGCTTTCGGACACGCCCACGACGTCGCTGCCCGAGGAGAGCAGGAACGCGATCTGCTTGCTCACGCCGTCGCGCACCTGCGAACCGGAGTGCCACGCGTTGAATGCGGTGATCACCGGTTCGGGCACCAGCCGTTCACCGGCGGCCCGCACGGTGACGGTGGCGGTGGCGCGGGCGGTCAGGCCTTCGCCGTCGGTGGCCTCGACGGTGATGTGCTCGACGCCCGTGCGACGCGGCGTGCCCGAGACGCTGCCGTCCGCGCCGACGGTGACCCACGTCGGACCGGCGACCTTGCGGAAGCGCACGGCGGACCCGTCCGGGTCCACGGCCGGGACCCGGGCCGAGTAGGGCGCGCCGACGCGGGCGTTGCGTAGCGGGGTCGGGTCGGCGAGGAAGCGCGGCGGCTGGTTGCCGAGGCCGACGACGCGGAAGCGGACCGGCGCGGCCAGGGACGTGTAACCGTCGTTGTGCAGGAAGTAGGCGACGTACGCGCCGGGCGTGAGCCCGTCGGTGGGCAGCGTGACCGTGCCGGACGCGCCGGGGGCGTAGACCCACGCGGTGCTGGGGCCGACGTAGACGCCGTTGACGGGGGCGTTGCCGGGGTCGGTGTAGAGGCCGATCCAGTTGAGGTTCGTCGGATTGTCGGTGGTGTAGGTGGCCGTGACGGCCGTCCCGACGGGGTACTCGACGCGGTCGAGCGCGAGGGTGCCCGCCTGGGCGGAGGCGGGCGTGACGGCGGTCAACAGCAGGACGATCAGGGCTATCAGCCGTGTGGAACGCATCCCCGGACCGTGGGCGGCGCGGGTGGGTGACGGGCGAACCCAAGCCGTCGGCCAGCCGAACACCCGTCCACGCCCGCGTGAACCGCGTTCACGGTCAACCGACCGACATCCGCCGCGCCACGGGCGCGCTGGACGTCACGACGACCGGTGAGCCGGCCTGCACCGGATGGACGAGTGCCGGCGCAACGCGATGTGCGTAGTCTCGATCACGAGAGGGGAGTACCTCCGAACACGGCGATGTCGTCAGCACGGGGTCCAGCGTGGGATGCCCGGCGTCGTCGGTCCAAGCTCTTGGTTGGGCGAGGGAGACCTCCGGTTCATTCAGCGTGCCTGAATGCCGGAGGTCCCTCGTGCGCCCTTCACAGGATCGCTCGGGGGAAGCGCCGGCGGAATGCAGAGGATCCGGTGCTCGACCTTCTCCAACTGATCAACGACACGGCGGGGACCCTGGCCGCTCTCGCGGCGTTGGCGGTGTCGCTCAAAGCGCTTCGGTCGAAGCGGCGTGGTGACCGTGACAAGCCGAAGTCGTAGCGACCGGCCCGCCGTCCTGGATCGCGGCCTTCCGTCGCGCCACCGCGTCCGTCGCCCAGACGGCGAGCGCGCAGCACGCGAAGCCGGCTCCCAGGACGCTGGAACCCGTCCACCCGTGCGTCGCGAAGACCGCGGTGGTCGTGGTCGCGCCCAGCGCCGAGCCCAGGGAGTAGAAGATCATGTAGCCGCCGATGACGGTGCTGGTCCCCGCCGTGCCGGCGGTCAGCACGTGTTGGTTGCTCACGTGCACCGCCTGGACGGCGAAGTCCAGCGCCACGATCCCCGCCGCCAGGAGCCACAGTGACCAGGGGAGTTGCGCGATGGCCGCCCACGACGCGATGAGCAGCACGAGGGACAACCCGGTCACGCGGTGAGCGTGTCCGGCGTCCGCCCAACGGCCCGCGCGTGCGGCACCCAGCGCGCCGGCCAGTCCGGCTAGGCCGAACATCCCGATGAGGCTCTCGCTCAGGCGCCAGGGCGCGTCGGCCAGCGGCAGGGACAGGCCGCTCCACAGCGTCCCGAAGGCGGCGAACAGGAAGAACGCGATCGTGCCCCGGATCAGGAAATCCCGTCGCCCCAACAGACCGGTGAGCGGGACGCGGCGGGTGGCGCGTCGGTCGGCGGGCAGCACGGCGAGGACGACGGCCGCGAGGCCGGCGGACAGGACCGCGAGCACGGCGTAAACGCCGCGCCACCCCCACACCTCGGCCATCGCCCCGGCCACCACCCGCGCACTCAGGATGCCGACCACGACGCCCGAGGTCACGGCACCGATGGTCCGGCCGCGCTCGGCCGGCGCCGACACCGACGCCGCGTAGGCCACCGTCGTCTGCACGACCACCGCGAGCACCCCGGCCGCCGCCAACCCCGTGAACGCCACCCATCCCGCCCACGCCGACGCCGTCACCGCCGTGGCCACGGCGGTCAGCGCCAGGTGCGCCGCGATCAGCCGTCGCCGGTCCACCACGTCGCCCAGCGGCACCAGGAGCACCAGCCCCGCCAGGTAGCCGAGTTGGCCGGTCGCCACGATCCACCCGGTCAGCCCGGCCGGCACGCCCAACTCCGCGCCCATCGGCCGCAGAACCGGTTGCGCGGCGTAGATCCCCGCCACCGCCACCCCGCACACCACCGCGAGCACCAGTCGTCGTCCCGCGTCCATGCACGACCCCAATCAGTAGCAAATTGCAACCGTTCGGACCGTACGGCATGATGGTTTCAAACCGCAACCGAACGGGAGGGGCGCGCGGTGCCCGACTGGACCGACCCGGAGTGCCCGGTCGCGCGCGCGTTGGACCTCGTGGGCGACCGGTGGAGCCTGCTGGTCGTGCGCGACGCCATGGACGGGGCGCGGTCGTTCACGGAGTTACAGCGCCGCACGGGAATCGCGCGCAACATCCTCACCGACCGCCTGCGCCGCCTCACCGCCCACGGCCTGCTGACCCAGCGCCCCGCGCCCTCGGGACGACGGCAGGAGTACGTGCTCACCGACGCCGGACGCGACCTGTTCCCGGTCATCCTCACCCTGCGGCAGTGGGGGGAACGACACGCCTTCACCGCCGGGGAGACCCACTCGACCCTGGTCGACGACCACGGCGAACCCGTCCCGACCGTCGTCCCGAGCAGCGCCGACGGCACCCCGCTCGACGCCGACACCACCCGCGTGCTCAAGGCCGGCTCAGGTCCGGGTGCGGGGGAGCAGCGCAGGTAGGGTGCCGGTATGGCGGATCTCAACCGCGCGTGGACGCCGGGCACGCGTCGGCCGACGACATCGCGGAGCGTCGGTGGGTCGGTGGCGTGAGGTCGTGCCCTTCGGGCTGATCGCGGTGCCGTTGGGCGTGGAACTCGCCGGGCGGTGGGCCGAGTTGGTGGCCAGTCTCGTTGTCGCGGGGATCTGTACGAGCTTGTTCCGCAAGTTCCCGGTCGCGGTGCTGACGGTGACGGTGGCGGGCGTGGTGGTGCCCGCGCTCGTGCTGGCGCCCATCGCGACCAGCCCGGTGCGAGGGTGGCCACTCGTCGCCGCCGCGGTGTTCGGGTATCTCGCCGGGCGGCGGTTGGCCGAGCCGCGGTCGGTGGTGACCGCGTTGGGCGGGTTGCTGCTCGCCGGCCTGCCGGTCGGTGTGCTGGTCGATGCCGGCGAGCGCGGCGGGTTCGGGCTGCTTTTCGGGCTCTACGACTGGTTCGTGCTGGTCTTGGTGGTGCTCCTCGTGGTGGGCGTGCCTTGGCTGGCTGGGCGCTACCGGCGGCGGCGCGCGGAGCTGCTCGTCGCCGAGCTCGAACGGGTCGCGCTCACCGAGCGGGCGCGGATCGCCAGGGACATGCACGACTCGCTGGGCCACGAGTTGCAGCTTGTCGCGTTGCGGGCCGCCGCGCTTGAGGTGTCGCCTCGGCTGGACGAGCAGACCCGCGGTCAGGCCGGTGAGCTGCGGGCCGGTGTCGCCGCCGCCACGGAGCGGCTGCGCCAGATCGTGCACATGCTCGGCGAGCAGAGCAGCGACCTGGCACCCTTGGTCGCCCGCGCCACAGCCGCCGGGCAGACGGTCGAACTCGTCGCACCCTTGGACCCGCCGCCGCAGGTCGCCGCCGTGGTCCACCGGGTTGTGCGGGAAGCGCTGACCAACGCCGCCCGGCACGCGCCGGGAGTGCCCGTGACCGTGCGCGTCGAGACCGGCGACCGGACGACCGTGACCGTGGTGAACGACCTGTCCGGGGCGGAAGGTCCGCGCAGGAACGGTTCCGGTATCACCGGGTTGCGGGAGCAGGCCGGGCTTCTCGGCGGCACGCTGGAGGCCGGCATCCGTGACGGGCGGTTCGTCCTCGAAGCGAGTCTGCCCCACGACGCGCCGCCGCCACGGCCCGTGCGGGAGCGTCCCCGCCTGTGGCGGCTGGCGCGGGTGCCGCTGCTGGCCGCGGCTGTCGTGGTGGTGACGGCGTTCGGGCTGTACGTTCTCGTCGGGTCGGACAACCGGCTCGACCCGGCCGCGTACCAGCAACTCCACATAGGACAGTCGCAGGAGGACGTCGAGAAGGTGTTGCCCCGCTTCCAGATCCTCGGCGACCCCGAGCGCATGCTGCCCGCTCCGCCCCGTGCCGCGGACTGCCGGCACTACTGGGCCACCGTGCAGACCGACGAGCGGCTGTTCTACCGGCTGTGCTTCGTCGACGACCGGCTGGCGGTCAAGGAGACCGTCCCGAGGAACGCGGTGTCGCGGTGATCCGGGTCCTGCTCGCCGACGACGAGCCGCTGGTCAAGGCCGGTATCCGCGCGGTGCTGGCCGCCGACCCGGAGCTGGAGGTCGTCGCCGAGGCCGGCAACGGGCGCGAGGCGGTCGAGCTGGTCGTCGCGCACCGGCCGGACGTGGTGCTCCTCGACATCATGATGCCCGTGCTCGACGGGCTCGCCGCCGCCGCGGAGATCGCCCGCGTCGCTCCGGACACCGGGGTGTTGATGCTGACCACGTTCTCCGAGGACGAGCACATCGCGGCGGCGCTCGGCGGCGGCGCGCGCGGGTTCCTGGTCAAGTCAGGTGATCCGCGGGAGCTGTTCGCCGGCATCCGCGCGGTCGCGGAGGGTGCCGCGTTCCTGTCGCCGACCGTGGCGCACAAGGTGATCCAGCAGGTGGGCGGTGACCGGATGGCGAGTTCGGCCCGTTCGCGGCGTCTGGTCGGCGAGCTGACGCCGCGTGAGCGTGAGGTGCTCGCGTTGGTCGGTGCCGGTCTGCCCAACGCCGAGATCGCTCGCAGGCTGCACGTCGTGGAGGGCACGGTGAAGGTGTTCGTCACGTCGATCTTGCGCCGCTTGGACGTGGCGAACCGGGTGCAGGCGGCGATCATCGCCTACGAGGCCGGGCTCGTATGACTTTCGGCTAGTGCTTTCATTGGCTCCCGCCAGATGCCCGACGCGGGGTGTTCCGGCGACGCTGACCGGCATGAAGAAGTTGACCTTCGCCGCCGCTGTGACGGCGGTGACGCTGGCCGCCGGCCTCGCGCCCGCGGCGGCGACCCAACCCGTGGCGTTGACCCTGCCCGGGCCCACCGGCCCCTACCCGGTCGGCACGAAGGAACTGCACCTGGTCGACCACGACCGGATCGACCCGTGGACGAGCCGACCGCGTGAGCTGATGGTGTCGCTGTGGTACCCGGCGGCGGGCAACGGGCCGAGGGCGCGGCAGTTCCCGCCGGCGGTGGCCGCGTACTACGACCGCAACGCCGGTGTCCCGCCCGGCACCGCCGACTTCGCCGGCACCCTGACCCGCTCGCGCACCGGTGCCACGCCGCTGCCCGGCCGCCGACCGGTCGTCCTGTACTCGCCGGGCGGCGGGCACTCCCGGTTCCTCGGCACGACGCTGGTCGAGGACCTGGCCAGCCGCGGGTACGTGGTGGTCGGCATCGACCACACGCCGGTCGGCCCGGTCCAGTTCCCCGACCGGGTCGAGCTGCCGCGGTCCGGTGTGGACGCGGCGCAGGTGCTGCGGGAACGCGTGCGGGACACCAGCTTCGTGCTCGACGAACTGGCGGCGTTCCCCACGCTGGACCTCACCCGGGTGGGCATGTTCGGCCACTCGATGGGCGGTTTCACCACCGCCGAGGCGATGATCGGCGAGAACCGGATCAAGGCGGGCGCGAACCTGGACGGCAGCATGGACCCGCGCTACGGGCAGGCGGCGAGCGTCGGCGTCACCCGCCCGTTCCTGCTGATGGGCGGCGGCCTGAGCAGCGGCGCGCCGCACAACCACGCGCACAGCGGGGACTGGGCTTCGTTCTGGTCGACGTCCACGGGCTGGCGACGCGACGTGTACCTGCCCACGGCGGAGCACCTGAGCTTCTCCGACGCGCAAGTCCTTCTGCCGCAACTGGACGGCGATTTCACGGCGTCGATCGGCACCATCGACCCCCGGTCCAGCCTGGCCGCCCAACGAAAGTACCTGGGCGCGTTCTTCAACCTACACCTGCGCGGTTGGCCGACAACGGCCTTCGACCGACCCACCCACCCCGACGTGCAGCTCATCCCATGAGCGCAGGTTTCTCGACTGGCTGACCACAGGATCGCCTTGCTGTGTCGAACAAACCTGAGGCGGCGCTGAATCAACCTGAAGCGCGTTTCAGGATTCTCGGATGTAATGCGGCATAGTGGCGGCATGCGGGTATTGGTCGTGGAGGACGATCGCCGGTTGGCCGGGCCGCTCGTTCGTGGGCTCACGGCGGAAGGTTTCGTCGTCGATGTGGAATACGACGGGCGGGACGGGTTGTGGCGGTCCACCGAGTACGCCTATGACGTGATCGTGTTGGACGTGATGCTCACGGCCAAGGACGGCGAACCCGACAGGGCCGAAGGCCTGGACTCCGGGGCCGGCGACTACCTGACCAAGTCGTTGTCCCAGACCGAGATCACCGTCCGCAGCGTCGGGTACCGACTGGACAGCCGATGAAACAGCACTCGCTGCGCCGCCGCGTCACCGTGATCTCCGCGATCGTCGTCACCCTGCCGATCGGCGCGTTGTTCATCTTCACCTGCATCTTCCTGCGCGACGCCGCGGCCCGGCCGGAGAACGCGTTCACGAAGCACAACACGCTCTGCGTCGTGGGAGCAGTGGCGGGGCGTGAGGACATCCCGCCGAGGCCGGGACTGCCTCCGGTGGACCCGACGGATTTCGGGGACGACGACGTCGGCGAAGTGGAAATCGCCTCGTCCTACCCGAATCCGGCCAAGACGTGGGGCATGTCGTGCATCGCACCCTCCGGCCCCGTGGGGGAAACGCGTGGCATCGAAGTCAGGTCGAAGAAGCTTGACGCCCACGTGTCCGAACGCGCCACGCTGCTCGACGAGAAGATGGCGTGCACCGCGTGGTACCACTCCTACTCGGTGGTGCCGGAACTGACCCTCTGGCCGTTCGCGGACCCCGGCGAGACCAGGTACTCGTTCATCACCGACACCGGCGAACGTCGAACCGTCGTGCAGGGCGTCGGATCCGAGAGCGAGGCCGCCGCAGCCGCCCAGCGCTCCCTGAACACGCAGATCATCCTCGCCGGCTCGGCGGCGGTGTTGTTGATCGGCCTGTTCACCACCGTGGTCTCGCTGGCCACGGGACGGGTGCTGCGGCCGGTGGAGGCGATCCGCCGGTCGATGGCCGACATCACCGAGCAGGACTTGACCTGCAGGGTCCCCACACCCCGTGCCGACAACGAGATCGCGCGCCTGGCGACCACGGTCAACGCCACGCTGGACCGGTTGGAGACCGCTGTGGAGGAGAACCGGCGTTTCGTCGCCGACGCCTCCCACGAACTGCGCAGCCCGATCACCGCGCTGCGCGCCGAGCTGGAAATCGCCAGCGCCCACCCCGGCCAAGCCGATTGGCCCGCCGTGGTCGACGCCGCCCTGGCCGACACCCAACGCCTGCAAACCCTGGCCACCGACCTGTTGCTGCTCGCCCGCCTCGACCACGCCCCGAGCGCCGTGACCGCCACCGTCGACCTCACCGACGTGATCCGCGACCACACCGCCCACCGGCGCACCCGACACACCCTGGCCGTCGCGGTGCCCGACCGGCCGGTGCTGGTGCGCGGCAGCAAGGCGCTGCTCGACCGCCTACTGGGCAACCTGCTCGACAACGCCGAACGCCACGCCACCACGACGATCACCGTCAACCTCACCACCGGAACCGACCAGGCCGTGCTCGACGTGGCCGACGACGGCCCCGGCATCCCACCCGAAGACCGCGAACGCGTCTTCGACCGCTTCACCCGCCTCGACGACGCCCGCACCCGCGCCACCGGCGGCACTGGCTTGGGCCTGCCCATCGCCCGCCGCATCGCCACCACCCACAACGGCACACTCCACGCCACCGACCACCACGGAGCCCGATTCACCGTCACCCTGCCATTGGCTGCCCCGGAATCAGCGGGCAGCCGGTGAGCGAAATGAGACTTCCGTCCTGTTGTGTCGTGCGGGGTTTCATGGCTGTGTTGCTCGGTTTGGTGCACTGCCGGTGCGGTGACCTGCTAAGAACTGCCCTAGGCGGCGGTGCGAGCGCGCAACTTCGCCGGCGAAGGTAAGTCGTTCCGACACCCCTTTGCGTTAACCGGAATTTCGTGCCCTTCACGGCAAGTGGTTAGCGTCGAATTCATGCGAAGCTTTGATTCGGCCGAAGAACTGCTTGCCGCGTTGCGGGCCGGTGCGGTGACGTCGGTGGAGTTGACCGAGGAGGCGATCGCCCGTGTCGAGCGCGACGACGAGGTGATCAACGCGATCTGCGTGCCGGACTTCGACCGTGCCCGAACGGCCGCCCGCCGGGCCGACGAGGCACGTGCGCGTGGCGAGGACCGGCCGCTGCTGGGTGTTCCGGTGACGGTGAAGGAGTCGTACAACGTCGTCGGGCTGCCCACGACCTGGGGCATGCCGCCGCACCGGAACCACATGCCGGCCGAGGACGCGGTGCAGGTGTCGCGACTCAAGGAAGCGGGCGCGGTGGTGCTGGGCAAGACCAATGTGCCGTTGGGGTTGCAGGACATCCAGACCTTCAACGAGATCTACGGCACCACCGTCAACCCGTGGGACCACGGTCGTACGGCGGGCGGGTCCTCGGGCGGGTCGGCGGCGGCCCTGGCGTGCGGGTTCGGCGCGTTGTCCATCGGCTCCGACCTGGCCGGCTCGCTGCGCACCCCCGCGCACTTCTGCGGCATCTACGCGCACAAGCCGACGCTGGGACTGGCGGCCACCCGCGGCATGGTCGCGCCGCCCGAGCCCGCACTACCGGTCGACTTCGACCTGGCCGTGGTCGGCCCGATGGCACGCACCGCCCGCGACCTCACCCTCCTGCTCGACGTCATGGCCGGCCCGGACCCGCTGACCGCCGGTCTGGCACACCGCGTGGCCCTGGCACCCGCCCGCCACGAGCGTCTGAGCGACTTCCGAGTCCTGGTCGTGGACGACCACCCGCTCATCCCGACCGGTTCGGCCGTGCGGGCAGCCGTGAACCGGGTGGCCGACGCGCTCATCGACGGCGGTGCCCGCGTCGAACGGCACAGCCCGCGGCTGCCCGACCTGACCGAAGCCGCGACGCTCTACATGCAGCTGCTGATCTCGGGAGCCGTCGCGCGTTTCCCCACCGAAACCCTCGAACAGATCAGGACCCGCGTAGCCGGGCTGAGCGCGGCCGACCACAGCCTCGACGCCGCACGCCTGCGCGCGATGGTGTTCAGCCACCGCGACTGGCTGGAAACGAACACCCGCCGCGAACTCCACCGTCACGCCTGGCGGCGGCTGTTCACCGAGTTCGACGCCGTGGTGTGCCCGATCACGCCCACGCCCGCGTTCCCCCACGACCACAGCCCCGACCTGTTCGAACGCCACATCGCCATCGACGGCGTCGAGTACCCGTATTTCGACCAGCTCGTCTGGGCGGGCGTGGCCACCATGCCCGGCCTGCCCGCCACGGCCATCCCCACGGGCCTTTCCCCCGAGGGCCTACCGGTCGGAGTGCAACTCATCGGCCCGATGTACGAGGACCGCACCCCGCTGCGGCTGGCCGAACTGCTCGAACAGGAGATCGGGGGATTCCAGCCACCGAAGTAGGGTGCGTGCGACGCGCGATTCGAACGGAGCACGGGGAAAGTGGATCCAAGGACCCGAGACATCCTGCACGGCTTGGAGCAAAACCCGGCTCTGCCCGACCGCCTGCGCACGCGCCTCCCCGCCCGGTCGACGGTCCCGGGCGGTGACGACACCGCCTGGGACGTCGATCCCGACGTCGAGAGGGCGGCCGATCCGACCACACCACCGGACGAGGTGCGTGCCCTGCTGGAGCACGACGACTGGGCGGTCCGCTCGACCGTCGCCGGCCGGCCGGACCTGCCTCGGGACGCCCAGGAACGCCTGGCGGCCGACCGCGTCCCCGGCGTCCGGGCCGGCCTGGCCGGCAACGCCGTGGTGGCGGAGCCGGTCCTGCGCGGACTGGCGGACGACGTGTCCGAGACCGTGCGGCGGGAGGTGGACCACAACCCGTCCGTCCCGCTGGACGTCCTGATCCGCTTGGCCGAGTCGATCCGACTCGGACCGATGCTCCTGCCCCGCGTCACGGCGGCGACCGACGACGAGCTGCGTCGGCTCGCGGCATCGCCGTCCCCACGGGTCCGCATGCTGGTCGCCGCACGCACCGCGCTCCCCGCGGACGTCTTCGACAGGCTCGTCGCGGACGACGACATCCGTGTCGTCAAAGGAATCGCTCCGCACCCGGCGCTGGGTGCGGATCGGTTGCGGGTACTCGCCGCCCACCACGGGCCAAGCCTGTTCCGCCGCCTGGCGACCAACCCCCACTGCGACCCCGACCTGCTGGACCACATGGCGCGCCACGCCACCGCACGCCGAACCTACCGCGCGGTCGCCGAACACCCGAACACCCGCGCGGACACCCTCCTGCTGTGCCTCGAAGACCCCACCGCGCGACGCTGGGCCGCACGGCACCCGAACCTGCCGCCCGACATCCTGATCAACCTGCTGGAAGACCCGGACCTGGCCGGAGACGCAGCGGCCAACCCGTCACTGCCCGTCGAGGCCATGGAACGGCTGATCACCACGCAATTCTGAAGTTTCACGGAGAACCAGCCTCGACGCCGACGATCGACCTCCGGACACTCACCTTTGCAGCGCGACGAGGACCGCGAGCACCCGACGGTTGTCGACGGCGGTGCGGGGCAGGTCGAGTTTGCTGAATATGTGTCGCACGTGGGTGCCCACGGTGTTGAGCGAGACGAACAGTCGTTCGGCGATCCCCTTGTCGGACAACCCTTCGGCCATCAGTCGCAGCACTTCGCGTTCTCGTTCGCTCAGCGCGTTGAGCGGGTCGTCGCGGCGTTTGGCGGTCAGTAGTTCCCCGACCACGTCCGGGTCGACGACGGTGCCGCCCTCGTTGAGACGCCGCAGCGCCTCGCTGAGCTGCAGCGGTTCCAGCACCCGGTCCTTGAGCAGGTAGCCGGTTCGCGCCGCGCCGGCGTCCAGCAGGCGGGTGGCGTATTCCGGCACGGCGTATTGGGACAGCACCAGGATCCCGAGCCGCGGTCGAGCCGCGCGCAGGGATGTCGCTATCTGAACGCCTTCGTCGGTGAAGGTGGGCGGCATGCGGATGTCGAGGATCACCGCGTCGGGCCGGCCGGTGGCGACCGCCGCGGCCACCTGCTCCGGACGGGCCACGGTGTCGGCGACCTCGTGTCCCTCGGACTCGAGGAGCTTGCGCAGGCCTTCCCGGACGATGACGGAGTCGTCGATGACGATCACCCGCATGGCAGCTCCACTCGCAAGGTGGTGCCGCCTCCCGGCGGCGACTGGATCACGAAGTTCCCGCCCACGGCGTTGACCCGGTCGGCCAGTCCGCCGAGGCCGGTGCCCGATCGCGGGTCCGCGCCGCCGCGCCCGTCGTCGGCGACGATGATGACAAGGCTGTTCCCTCCGCGAACCGCGGTGATACGCGCGTCACTCGCGGCCGAGTGCTTGACGGTGTTCTGGAGGGCCTCGCTGACGAAGTAGTAGGCGGTCGCCTCGATGACCGGGTCGAGACGGCCTTCGATGTCGAGGTCGAGCGCGACTCGCACGGCGGCCCGCCTGGCGAGTCCGGCGATCGCGGGCAGCAGACCCTGGTCGGTGAGCACCGCTGGGCGGATTCCCTGCGCCAGGTCGCGAAGTTCCCGGATGGCCGCGCGCAGCTCGTGCTCCAGTTCGTCCACCAACTCCCGGTCGGGTTCCTGCTCCAATCTGCCGCGCAGGACCCTGAGCGCCAACCCGATCCCGAGGAACCGTTGTTGTGCGCCATCGTGCAGGTCCCGCTCCAGGCGTTGCCGCTCGTGGTCCGCGGCGGCGGCGAGGCGTTGGCGAGAAGCGCGTACCTCGGCCAACTGCACCCTCAACTCCGCGTGCAGGCGCGCGTTGTCCAGGGCCAGCGACGCTGTCGCCGCAGCGGCTTCGAGGAGTTCCCGGTCGTCGAGCAGCGCGGGGTCGTGCACCAGCGCCACGGTCGCCGGATCGCCGAGCAGGGTCACGGCCTGGCCGGACGGCGGTTCGAACGGCCTCCCCGCGACGTCCACCAGGTCGCCGCCGGTCGGGAACGCGACACGCAATCCCTTGTCGTGCAGCACTTCTCTGAGGGTGGTCTCGACCTCGGACGCTTGCACCCGGACCAGCCTGCCGACCTGCAGCCCGACCGACGCGAACGCCAGCCGCTCGCGCAGCAGCCCGAAGAAGAACGTGCCGGGTAGACCGACCACACCGGCCCACTGGTGGCTGTACCGGAAGAATTCCGCGGCGGGTGACCGGACGGAGCCGACCACCACGGCGATGGCCAGGGCCACGTAGAACGCCCAGGACAGCCCGAACATCGTTGTCGCGAAGCCCAGCACGCGCCGCCGTGGCGGTGTCGCACGTGCGATCCGACGAACCAGCAGCACCATCAGGGCGAGGGCCAGCGCCAGCCAGACGATGTTGACCACCGAGCGGATGCCCAGGTACAGGCTGCGGTCAGCGACCAGTTGTAGGGGGCTGTCGAGGCAGAAGGCCGCGCAGACCGCGGGATCGGGGGTCTGGGTGATCAACAGCGCCGTTCCGCCGGCCAACGACAGCACGAAGGCGGATCCGACCAGCGCACGGTCGAGCCTCCCGCTCAACCTGCCGGTCGGATAGCCCAGCAACACATGCGCGGCGATCGCGTACTGCAACCAGGTCATGATTCCGCCGAGGAGCACCACGGCACCGTGGCCGGGCAGCGCCGTCGGCAGTCGGAACTCGTACGGGTTGTTCAGGAGGCTGACCAAGCCCAGCGCGAACAGCCAGACGCCGGTCCGGCTGCGCGGCCTCAGCCACCACGCCGCGAGGCCACCGGCCACGAAGCACGCACTCACCGCTACCTCGGACCACACGCCGAGCGCCGGGAGCATGCCGAACTCCAAGCCCAGCCAGAGGTTGGCGGCTACCAGCCCGGTGGCCACGACCACTTGGGCGGCCAAGGTGCGGCTGTTCACCCCGTGATCGTGACACCCCGACCCGTCCACCGGGGAGTGCCGACGGTGTGGTTCACCAATTTTCGTGAGGCGCGCTGCGGCAACCGGGGATGTGGGCGGGGTGCCGCCGGCGGGACGGTATGAGTCGTGAACGCAAATGCACTCGAACCGCCTCGATACCGAGCCATCCTCGCAGTGGACATCGAACGCTCCACGGCTCGGAGGAACACCGTCAAAGCGCTGCTGCGCGAGGTGATGTACGACGTCATCGAACACGCACTGCGCACCGGGGGAATACCGGCGGACTGCCGCGATCCGCTGATCGACCGGGGTGACGGCGTCCTGGTGCTGGTCCGGCCGGTGGACCCGGCACCCACGACGCTGCTGCTCAACCCGGTGATCCCGGTGCTGACCGGCCTGCTGGCCGAGCACAACACCCGCCACCCCGACCTCGAACTGCGCCTGCGCGCCGTCGTACACGCCGGCGAGGTCCACCACGACCAGCGCGGCTGCTTCGGCGAGTCGCTGGACCTGGCGTTCCGGTTGCTCGACGCCCCCGAGGTCAAGACGGCCCTGCGCAGGGCCGCCGCGCCGCTGGTCCTCGTCACCTCCGACTACGTCTACCGCTCGATCATCCGGCACGGCTACGACGGCATCGACGCACGGGGTTTCGCGCCCTTGGCCGTTGACGTGGCAGGTGAAGCGCACCGCGGGTGGGCAGGCGGTGACACGATCGCGCCTTGGCCGTCCACCGCGACAACCGGAGTCGGCAAGGGTTCGCAGACCGAGGTCGACGCGGAGCCGGACCGCCACCACGCCGTCATCGGAGACGTCGACGATCAGCGTTCGGCCATCTTCCTCCACTTGAACAGGGGTCGGCGTCGTGGGCGTGTCTGACGACGGCGCGTGCCCACGGGCGAACGGCGCGGCAGGTCAGCGGCAGGGTTCGGTGCTCGCCACCGGAACGCTGAACGGCCTGCCGCCGCCCTGGCCGGGGCACAGTTCGACCGCCACCGGGTCGCTCGTCCGGTTGTTGCTGTTGTCGAACTCGATCGGCCCGCCGGCGCCCAGCAGCCTGTTGGACCCCTTGATCCCGTTGATGGCGGCGTTGATCTGCGCGCGGGACGGTTCGTCGCCGCTCAGGGTTTGGATCGCCTCGGTCACGGTGCGCAGGGAGTCGTAGGCGTTCACCGCCCAGCCGCCTTCCAGGTGCGCGACCTCGAAGCCCAGGTCGACGAACTGGCGGCGGAGGGTGCCGAATTCCGGGTTGTCCTTGAGCGAGTCGGCGTCGGCTAGCGGCGTGTAGACCAGGCGCAGCCGGCCGAGTCGGAACATCTCCGACTCCAACACCGCCATCCGCGACGCCTCCAGTTCCTTCTCCGCTTCGGGCACGCGCATCCGGACCGCGTCGGAGGTGCTGACGACCGTGATGGCCGACGGGCCGACGCACTGGCCGTTGTGCCGCTGGTCGACGATGCGGTGCAGGAACCGGCCCAGGTCGCGGCTGCGCGCGGTGTAGAACGCGGTGACCCCGCCGGAACGGCGGCACACCTGTTCGGCCGCCTGCGCCACGGTCCGTGAGTCCTGGGGGTCGAACCGGACCTCTTGGACGTCGTTGCCGAGCTTGCGCGCGAAGGGCAACGAGGTGCACGTGTACGGGTCGCGCTCGTCGGTGGGTGTGATGAGCAGGTCCGGCGGGCCGGACAGGAAGTTCGAGAGCACCGAGATCTGCTTCGTGGTGCGGTGTGCGACTCGGTAGAAGTAGCCGTGGCCGACGCCGTCGCGGTAGGTGGCGCCTTGGTCGCAGGTCCCGAAGTCGGGGGAGTCGGCTTTCGACCCGTCCGCGTCGAAACCGGAGGCGGTGATGAGGTCGGCGACCATCGGGACCGGCAGGCCGGACGAGCCCAGCACGTCGGCGGCGTCCGCGGAGCGCTGGTCGCTCAGCCCCATGCCGACGACCGCCAGCACCGAGGGGTCGTCCTTGAGCCGGCGCGCCAGGGCTTCGGCCGCCTGGGCGTCGCGACCCGTGTTGGCGACCTTGAGCCGCACCGGGAAGCGGCATCCCGCGCCGTTGGCACGCCGCTGCGCGGCGGCGAAGCCTTCCAGTTCCTGCACCATCCGCCCGCCGCCGTGGGGGGAGGTGAACGTGGTCAGCACCGCGATGGTCACGATCGGGTGGTCGCTTCGACAGCCGTGGTCGCGGACCGTCCGGTTCTGCTCGTCGATCACGGCCATCACCCTGGTGAACTGGTCCAGCTCGAAGGCGTAGGGCCCTTCGGTCACGCCGACGCACTCGCCGTCCTGCGACCACACCTCGCCCGAGGGCCACCCGTCGCGGCAAGCCACGTGGGAGGGCAGCCACCGCGCCAGCGACACGGCGGGCACCGCCCCGACGAGCACCACCACGACGACGGCCAGCCGCCACCACTTCCGGCGCCGGTTCGGGTGGTAGCCGACGGGCCAGACCCCCAGGCGGTAGCTGCCCGGCTGAGACATGTGCAGGGGTTCCTTCCGGTCGACGCGGATCAGTCCAGCCGTCCCGCGAGCTTGTGGTAGTGCTGTGCGCGCAGCACGAACGCCTCGGACGAGCCCGCGAGGGAGCGCAGGTCGTTCCCCGCGATGACGTAGCGGTTGCGCAGTCCCGCGCGGTCGCTGAGCCGGGGGTCGGCCAGCGCGTGCCCCGTGACGAGCAGCCGGTGGACGGGGTCGTCCACCTTCGAGGTGCCCAGCGGGCGCGCGAGGGCGGGTGTGGCGGTGATCGAGTCGAGCAGGTGGAGCCACTCGGTGTCGCCGAGTTCCGGCAGCAGCCCGGCGAGTTCGGCGGCGACGGCGGCGGTCTCGCCGAGCGCGAGCCGGTGGTGCAGGCCGCCGACCACGTCACCCCGTCGCACGGCCTCGTCGCGCAACGCGGTGAAGACGTCGGTCCAGCGGTGGCCTTCCGTGCGCGCGGCGAGCCTGCGCAGCCCGAGATAGCGGACGAACCGCGGCAGCGCCTGGTCGGGCCACAGCGACGGGGAGGTCATCAGCTCCAGGGTGGGGTCCAGGCGCAGCAGCTTCGCCAACCGGGTCGCCTCACCGCGGTTGCGGGCGGCCGACAGGGTGGCGAGGGTGTCGGCGACGTGGTCACCCGGTCCCAGTCCCGTCGCGACCTTGTCGAGCAGGTGCGCCCCGAGCGGCTGCCGCGACGAGGTGACCGGCCGGTCGAAGACCTCGTCCACGCGAGCTATGAGCGTGGGGTCGTCCTCCAGGGCGTTGAGGACCGCGATGGTGGCCTCCGCGTGACCGCTGGTGAGCCGGTACGTCACGTCCGCGACCCGCCGGGTGCCCAGGTCGGGCGGCCACAGGCGGGCACGGGCGAGGTCGTGGACGTCGGCTTCGGCGAGGTCGCCCAGCACCTCGCGCAGCCACGGGTGACCGGCGTCGACGTCGGGGAGGTCCTGCGACAGGGCGCCGGCGCTCGTGGTCACCAGGACCAGCGGGTCGGGTGGGAGCCGGGGCGCGCGCACGTCGCGGCGCCGGCGCCGGTCGACCAGCGCCGTCACGAACGACCGGGCGGCGGCCGTGTCGCCCTCGTCCAGCAGCACGACGGCGTTCCACGGCCGGTTCGCCACCCGGTCCAGGCTCTCGCGGAGGTCCGCGAGCATCGCGCCCATCAGGAGGTCGTCCACGTCGGCGCGCACGTCGGAGGTGTTCTTCGCCGCCTGCTTGCTCAGCCGGACCAGCGCGGTGAACTCGTCGAAGTCGTAGCCGTTGTCCTGGTGCCGGAACCACGGCAACGCGTCGTCCCAACTGAACCGGGCGAGCCGGGACGCGCGGCGCAGCCGGTCGACGATGCGCTGCACGACTCCGTCGACGAGCGCGTCGCCCAACGGCGGTGCCACCGTCTGCACGAGGTTGCCCACCAGCCCGATCAGGGCGTCCCGGTCGCGGTAGGCCACCAGGCGGGCCTTCATTTCGTCCTTCGCGCGCTTCACGTCGAAGTCGCCGTCGACCGGGCTCTCCATGGCCACGTGCGCGAGGATGACGCGCGGGAACTTCACCTCGTACGAGCCGACTTTCTCGCTCAACCCCTGCATCACCGCGACGAGCAGCGGGCGCAGGGAATCCACGTCCGCGTCGGCCGCCGACCGGGCGTTGACCAGCGCGGTCGGGGTGTGCGGTTTCCACCGGGCCGCCTGCGTGTCGAGGAACGCGCTGCGCCCGGTGCCGCCGTACCCCTCGATCACGAGCACGGGCGGTTCCGGGGTCTGACCGACCGGTGGCCGGCCGTCCACCAGGACCAACTGCTCGACCAGGTCCACGAGGTTGGAACGACCCACGAACATGCGCGACTCCGCCCACCATTCAGCCGATTGCGATCTCTGAGGATCACAAGTCGTCATCGTGGGGTGTCGGGAGATCGTTACGACTGCGGCTGCCGAAAATGCGGCGCCAGTTCGCCCGGTATAGGTAATGTGAATCGACCGCAATAATGCGGGACGGATTTGCGAGGGTTGCTCTTGTCGACCATTTGAGTGGTGTCTCGAACATCGGATGATCAGTCGTCGTGTCGGACGACCGCGACGTGGGAGGCTCAGGGCATCGCAGTCGAACCAGGTGGAGCCGTCACATCTGCGGGCTGGGCATCGATCTCTCCGGTGACAGTCGTCGTGTCGTCGTCGGGAGAGGTGTCCGTTGGGGATCGAGCAGATGAGCCCGTACGACCGTGCGGCGTGGGAGGACGTCGAGCGCTGGCGTGAGCAGCGGTTGGCGGCCGGCGAGCGTCACCTGTTGCCGCAGCGCGTGCGCGATCGCCTGGCCAAGGGTCGTGAGATCGCCAAGGGGCGGCTGGATCAGGTGCCCGGGTCGGAGCAGGTCGCGGCGGTCGTGCACAAGTCGGTCGACGGGTTGTTGACCCTGGTGAACAAGGCCAGTGAGGCGACGCTGCGCCGTGACGCGGTCGTCGCGGCGTATGCCAAGCGCGGACACGCGGTCAGCGAGTTGAGCGACATCCGCAAGCTCGACCTGAGCGACGTTGACAAGGCCAAACCGCGCCTGGGGCTGGGCTACACGGCCTTCAGCGCGGTCGAGGGCGCGGGTGCGGGTCTGGCGATCTCCGGTGGCGAGTTGCTCGCGACGGCGGGTGGCGTGTTCGGCGCGGGTGCCGGTGCGGCGCCTGGCGCGGGCACGGTGGCGGCGGCGATGGCGGCTGATGCTGTGCTGGTGCTGGGTGCGATGACGAGGGCGATCGCCCACACGGCTGCCTATTACGGCTATGACACCGAGTTGCCGCAGGAGAAGGTGTTCGCGCTGGGCGTCCTCAACTTCGGGATGGCCCAGCAGACGGGCAAGAGCTTCGCCTACGTGCAGTTGAACAAGCTGGTGAACGACCTCGCTCGTCGGGCGACGTGGGCGCAGTTGAACAAGAACGGTGTCACGCGGGTCGTCAGGGCGTTCTACGAGCGGTTCGCGTTGCGGTTGACGAAGCAGAAGTTGGGGCAGGCGGTGCCGGTGGTCGGCATCGTGATCGGGGCGGGGCTCAACGCGCGGCTGTTGTCGAACCTGACCAGTGACGCCGAGCATCTTTACCGCGAGCGGTTCCTGCGCGAGAAGCACGGCCTGGAGACGGTCGAGGTGGCCGTGGCGGCGGAGGCCGCGGACCTCGACGAGGGGGACGACGCGATCCACATCGCGGAGATCGTCGAGGAGGAGGCAGCGGACGAGCAGCGCGGCCGACGGGACGACTGACGGTTGACCGGTTGCGCGGTTCGCTGGCGGTTTCGGGCTTGCCGCGTTCGATCAACCGCGAGAGCGGGTTGGGTTGGCGGTTGGTCTGGCGTGGGGAAGTCCACGTTGGCCGCACGGTTCGCCGAGCTGCGCGGGAACCGGTTCTCGTTCGTGTGGTGGATGACGGCGGACTCGCCGGCGGCGATCGCGACCGGGCTCGCGGACCTGGCCGTCGCGATCGCGCCCGAGGCGGCGGTGTTGCCGGCGGAACAGCGGGTCGAGTTGGGTGTCCGTTGGCTGGCCGCGCACGACGAGTGGCTGCTGGGTTTGGACAACCTGATCACACCGGCCGACGCGGCGGAGTTGCTGGAGCGGGTGCGCACCGGCACGGTGGTGATCACCAGCCGCCGGGGACCGGGTGGGGCGGGCCGAATGGCCCGACGCGGACCTGTCCGGCGTGGAGGTGTTGTGCGCGGAGTTGGGGTTCCTGCCGCTCGCAGTCGAGCAGGCGGCGGCCTACCTGGCCCAGAACCGGATAGCCCGACCGCGAACCTGGATCTGCTGGGCAGGTTCCCGGCGCGGATGTTCACCGCCGCGGGGGAGGGCGGGGACGTTTGGCGGACGATGGTCCGGGTCTGGCACGTGACGTTGGACCGGCTGGCCGCCTACAGCATGAGAGCACCCGATCACGTTGACGCTCCGGGGCATGCTGGATCGCTTGCGTCACGGTTGATCGCTGGACGCACGAGTGCGGCTGTCGTGTTCGGGTGGAGTTCCTGGAGGGCGGACAACTCGGCTGGTGGTTGGCCTGGGTGCACGATGCCCAGGCGGTGGGTGGCTCTGGTCATCGCTACGTACAGGTCGTTGTGGCCCAGTGGTTCGCTGTCGAGGATGGTGGCTGGGTCGGCGATCAGGACCGAGTCGAACTCCAGGCCCTTGGCCTGGTCTGGGGTGAGCAGGACGACCTTGCCGGTCAGGTCCGCCGGGGTGAGGGACAGCGCGGCGGTCAGGGACTTGATGCGGGTGTGGGGCGCGATGATCGCTAGTTGGCCGTGGGTGTGTGCGGTGGCGAGGTCGGCGATGGTGGTGGGGAGGTCGGCATCCGTGGTGCGCATGCGCCAGGGTGGTTGGCCGGTCGAGCGGACCGATCGGGGCAACGGCGTCCCGGGGTGGTGGGTGGCGAGCAGGTCCGCGGTGGCGTCCATGATCTCCGCCGGGGTGCGGTAGTTGACCGTGAGCTGGGCGAGGTGCCAGCGGTCCTGCACGTGTGGTCGCAGGACGCGGTCCCACGACGAGGTGCCCGCGGGGTTTCCGGTCTGGGTGAGGTCTCCGACGATGGTCATGGATTTGGTGGGGCAGCGGCGCATCAGCATCCGCCAGGCCATCTCGGACAGTTCCTGCGCCTCGTCGACGACCACGTGCCCGTACGTCGGGTGGTCGTGGTCCTGGCCGATCAGGGTGGCGGCCTCGTCCAGCAGCGGGACGTCCGCGGCACTCCAGCCGTCGGGCCGTTCGCCGAACGGGTCCGCCAGGAGGTCGGACACCACGTCCTCCGGGGTCAGCGGTGGCCACAGCGCGTCGAGTGCGGCCTGGACGCCGGTGTCGGCGAGCAGCGAGTCCCGCAGGCGCGCCCGGTCGGTCTCGTCCAGCAGGGTCCTCGGCCCGTCGTCGTGCTCATCCCCGTCGATCACGACGCCCGCGGCGGCCAGCGCGCGCAGGTCGGCTTCGCCGAGCCGGCCGTCCGGGCTGCCGCCGTCGATCGCCTCGCCGGTGTCGGTGAGCACGACCGCCTCCATGCCCTCGACCAGGTGTCGCGCGAGCACGTCCACGACCTCCCGCTGGAAGACCAGCATGGCCTGGTTGTGCGGCAGTCCGGTGCGTCCGGCCTTGCGCAGGGCACGACCGCAGGTGCGCGGGTCGAGCCGCAGCACCAGTTGCTCGAACTCGACCTCGACCGGGTGGTCCGGGGTCCGGACCCGGGACCGGACCGCTTCGGCCAGCCGTTCGGCCATCACCGCCCGGCCCTTGGCCTCGGCGGTCCCGGGCGGGTCCACCCGGTCGACCTCGACGCCCGGACGCAGGTCGGCGATGGTCGCGGTCACCACGCTGTTCTCGCCGAGACCCGGTAGCACCTGGCCGATGTAGTCGAGGAAGACCCGGCTGGGACCCACGACCAGGACCCCGCGGGCGCGCAGGTGCGGACGGGTGTGGAGCAGGTACGCGACCCGGTGCAGGGCGACGGCCGTCTTCCCGGTGCCGGGCCCTCCCTGCACCACGAGGACCCCGCCCGACCCGTGCCGGATGATCCGGTCCTGTTCGGCCTGCAAGGTGGTCACGATGTCGTGCATCCGGCCGGTCCGCCGCGCGGTCACCGCCGCCAGCAACGCCGCCTCGCCGACCAGCCCGACCTCGCCGACGGCGTCAGTGTCCAGCACCTCGTCGTCGAGCGCGACGACCGTGCGGCCCTGCACGGTGATGCGCCGCCGTCGCCGCACCCCTTGCGGCTCGGCGGCCGTCGCGGTGTAGAACGCGCGGGCCGCCGGGGCGCGCCAGTCCACCAGCAACGGTTCGCCGTCCGCCTCCCGGAACAGGCCGAGCCTGCCGATGTAGAGCCGCCGGCCGTCGTGCTGGTCCAGCCGCCCGAAGCACAACCCCTGCTGCACGGCGTCCAGTCGCGCCACCTCCGCCTGCCAGATGGCCACCGACTCCGCGTCCCCGCCGGCCCGCGCCGCCACCAGCCGTTCGGCGGCCTCGTCGCGCAAGGCGTCCAGGCGGGCGTACAGGCCCGCCACGTACGCCTGCTCGATGTCGATCTCACGGTCGACGTCCCCACCGGCCACGCGTTCCCCCAGGTCGATCGGCGATCAGTGCCGTCGAGCCTGCACGGGCGACATCCCGGAAAACAGTCTTGTTCTTCGCCGCCGCCTCAGCCGCCCGGGTCACGCGGCGGCACGAGCCGCAGCCCTTGGTCCGGGAACCCTGTGGGAGTGGGGAGGACCAAGGGCTGCGGTCATCTGCGATCGACCCGGTGTGGCGTCACCCGCAGAAGTACGTGCCCGACCACTTGCCGTTGCCGGGGTCCTTGTGGCACCAGGTGGTGCCGTCGCGGCCCTCGTGGGACACGATCCTGGCGTTGCCCTGCTTCCGGGCCTTGAGGATGTTCCAGGCCCAGCCGCCCATGGACTTCCAGCCGCCGCTGCCCGGCCACGCGTGGTAAACCTGGTGGTTGGTGCCGACCACGAAGGTCTCCAGGCGGTTGTTCCCCCAGTCGACGTCGATGCCCTGGCTGCCGCACGGCGACCAGCCCCGGTAGCCGTACCGGTCGACCGGGCAGTTCTCGGCCTCCGCGGCGCCGATCGGCGTGAACGTCGAGACGCTCGCCGGTGCCGAGGTGGTGCTCGGAGCCGCCGTGGCGGGAGCGACGAGCATGATGGCTGTGCCCGCGACGGTGGCGGTGGCCACGCCGATGGTCTTGAGGACGGACTGCATCCCCATGTGGGTCCCCCTTCTCCAACTGTGGTGTGGTGCGGCGGGTCCGCCTCCTCGATCCCCTCGACGGGCCCGCCGTCCGGACCATCCTGCGCGTCCGGTCGTGGGCAAAACGTTGCTTCATCGTTGAGTCGCGTGGTGGGCGGGACTACACAGGCACGGGGATGTCAGGGGGAACAGGGTGGTCGTGGAGTTCCGTGTGCTGGGCAGCGTCGAGGCCTGGGTGGACGGGAGGGCGGTGGACGTCGGGCCGGCTCGGCTGCGGTCGGTGCTGGCCGCGTTCCTGGTCGAGCCCAACCAGCCGATCCCGTCGGACCGGCTGGTGGAGCGGGTGTGGGCGGATCGTGCGCCCGCTGCGGCGCGGGACACGTTGCGGACGTATCTGACGCGTTTGCGGCGTGTCATCGCCGATGCCGACGGGGTTCGGATCGGTCGCCGTGCGGGTGGTTACGTGCTGACGCTGGACCCCTCGACGGTGGACGTGCACCGGTTTCGGGAGTTGATCGGGCAGGCTCGGGTGGCCGACGAATCCACGGCCGCTGAGCTGCTGGGGCGGGCGTTGGCGTTGTGGCGGGGTGAGCCGTTCGCCGGGTTGGACGGTGAGTGGGTCAGCGCGTTGCGGGCCGAGTTGGAGGCGGAGCGGGTCGAGGCCGAGCTGGAGCACGTTGACCTGGTGCTTCGGCTGGGCCGTCACCGCGAGGTGGTGGCGGCTCTGGTCACGCGGGCTGCCGAGCGGCCGCTGGACGAGCGGGTGGCCGGGCAGTTGATGCTCGCGCTGCACCGCGGTGGTCGGCAGGGGGATGCCCTCGACGTGTATCAGCGCATCCGCACGCGGTTGGCCGAGGAGCTGGGGAGCGATCCCGGGCCGGCGTTGCGGCGGTTGCACCACCAGGTGTTGGCCAAGGATCCGGCGTTGGACGCGGGGGTGGCGCGTCCCGGGACGGCCGGGCCGCCTCGGCAGCTGCCCGCGCCGCCGAGGTTGTTCACCGGCCGTCGGCGGCAGTTGGACGCGCTGACCGCGTACCTGACCGGCGCGGCGGAACCGGGTGCCGACCTGGTGATCGCCTTGATCGGCGGGACCGGCGGGATCGGCAAGACGTGGCTCGCGCTGCACTGGGCCCACCGCAACCTCGACCGCTTCCCCGACGGGCAGCTGTACGTCAACCTGCGTGGGTTCGACCCCCGTGCGCAGCCGGTGTCGCCGGAGGTGGTGGTTCGGGGGTTCCTCGACGCCCTGGGGGTCCCGTCGAGTGGCATCCCGGCGGGTCCGGACGCCCAAGCCGCGCTTTACCGCACCCTGGTCGCGGACAAGAGGGTCCTGGTGGTGCTGGACAACGCGGCCGACGCGGGCCAGGTCACCCCGCTGCTGCCCGGCAGCCCGACCTGCACGGTGCTCGTGACCAGCCGCAACAAGCTCACCAGCCTGGTCACCACGCATGGGGCGCGGCCGGTGTCGTTGGAGATGTTCAGCCACGACGAGGCTCGTGACCTGCTGGCCGGGCACCTCGGCGCCGACCGGCTGGCCGCCGAACCCGAGGCGGCGGAGGGCCTGTTGCGGCACTGCGCGGGGTTGCCGTTGGCGCTGGGCATCGTGACGGCCCGGGTCGCCACCCACCCGGGTATCCCGCTGGCCGTCCTGGCCGACGAGCTGGGCGACCACTCGACCCGGTTGGACGCGTTGGACACCGGCGAGGACCTGGACGTGCGGGCGGTGTTCTCGTGGTCGTACCGGACGCTCAGCCCGGCGGCGGCGCGGTTGTTCCGGCTGTTGAGCCTGCACCCCGGGCCGGAGATCAGCCTGGCCGCCGCCGCGAGCCTGGCGGGGCGCCCGACCGGCGGGGTGCGCCCGCTGCTGGCCGAACTCGGCCGCGCGCACCTGCTCACCGAGGACCGGCCCGGCCGGCACACGGTCCACGACCTGCTGCGGGCCTACGCGATCGAGCTGGCCGACCGCCACGACCCCGCGGCGGACCAGCACGGGGCGGTGCGCCGGCTGCTCGACCACCTCCTGCACACCGCGCACGCCGCCGACCGCCTGCTGGAACCGTACCGCGACCCGCTCGACCTGACCGACCCGGCGCCGGGCGCGGTCGTGCAGCGCGTGACCGACCACCGGAAGGCGCTGGAGTGGTTCCGCGCCGAGCTGCCGGTGCTGGTCAGCGCGGTCGGGGTGGCGGCCGGGCACCGGATGGACGAGCACGCCTGGCGGCTGCCGTGGACGCTGGTCACCTTCCTGGACCGGTCGGGCCTGTGGCCGGACTACGTCGCCACCCAGCGCACGGCGTTGCAGGCGGCGCGCCGCCGGGGCGACCGCGACGGCCAGGCCAGGACCCACCGGTTGCTGGGCAACGCCTTGGGTCGGCTCGGCCGCGACGACGAGGCGCGGGCGCACCTGGCCGAGGCGCTCGGGCTCTACGCCGAGATCGAGGACCCGATCGGCCTGGCCCGCACGCACCGGGCGATCTGCTGGCTGCTGGGCCAGCGGGAGCGCTACACCGAGGCGATCCGCCACGCCGCGCGTGCGCTGGAGCTGTTCCGGTCGGCGGGGCACCGCAGCGGCGAGGCGCGGGCGCTGAACGCGGTCGGGTGGTACCACTGCCTGCTCGGCGACCACCCGCGTGCGCTGGAGAAGTGCGAGCAAGCCCTTGCCCTGCACCGGGAGTTGGGCAGCAAGGACGGTGAGGCGGCCACTTTGGACAGTGTCGGTTTCGTGCACCACCACCTGGGCGACCACGTGCGGGCGGAAGCCTGCTACCGGCAGGCGCTCCGGCTCTACGAGGAGCTGGGCGACCGCAACGGCATGGTGGAAACCCTCGATCACTTGGGCGACACGCATTCCGCGCTCGGGGACCACGATGCGGCCACGCGGGCGTGGCGGCGGACGTTGGCCTTGATGGAGGAGGTCGATCACCCCGACGCCGGCCAGATCCGCGCGAAGATCGCCCGGTCGCACCAGCGCAACGCCTTCGGGTGACGTCCGCCGACGGTCGCTTGCGGGTTGGGAGCGGTCACGTTGCCCGCCTTCGGATCGCAGGCCACCGCGGTGGTGATCGACTTGACCGGCGTGGCCTTCCCGGGCTCGAGGGGTCTGGCGTTGCCGGCCGAGGCCGCCGCGCACGCCGACCGGCGCGGTGTGCGGCTCGTGCCGGCTGCCGGTCATCGGGCCGTGGTGCATCCGATCCACGTCACGGCGCTGGACGACGTGTTCGACCTGTATCAGGACGTGGACCGGGCCGTGGCCGCCGTCGCGGCGCCGCCGGCCACGCCGTCGCCGAGCCGGTCGCGGCGAGAAGACGTTTGAGTGTGATCGTGTGGTGTAGCCCGATGGTGTCGTGCCGGTGCCGCAGGTGCCGACGCGGCGAGGGACCGTGCGTCCTGACCAGGCTCGACGCCGAGGCGTTGCACAGCCAGCGCCCGCGCGCCGGTCCGGTCGCGCGGTGCGGGCTCGTGGCGATCGACCGAGCCCGCACCGCGCCCTCTCCGCGGCGCGCCGTCCCGGTTGGGAACGCGGTGACTCGTCCTGTGCGTCAACCGGGCTCGTCCGCAGACCTCGACGTCGGAGCCGGCCGCCGCGCCCGACCACAGCCGGCTACAGCCGACGGCGACCTCGACCGCGAAGCCGGGCCCGGAGCACGGCATGGCGGCCCGCGCTGCCCAGGTGCCGCTCTCGTCGCGCTCGCACGCGACCGTGCCGGGCGGCGTGGTGTCCGCGGCCGGAGGAGGGACCGTGGACGTGCTCTTTCCCCTCGAACATGCGCCGGCGGTCGCGTTGGGACAGTGACACGTGGATGCGTTCGTGGAGGGGCGCCTCGGGTGCGTGCAGGACGAGGGGGAGGTCGTTGACCGTCCAGAGCGCTTCGCGGTCGATGCCGGGCAGGACGGTACGGCGGAGGTCACTCATGGATTGGTGGGCTCCAGTGTTGTGCAGGAGGCGCGGTTCAACGCCTCGGGACCAGTGGCCGGCGGCCCGCACCGGCCACGCGGTGCGAGCGTCGAGCGGCACGGCGGAGAGCGGCGGGGGAGGGGTTCGCTCCCGCCGTCGGCTCTCCGGGCATCACTGGTCACTGCTGCATGGCGGCCATGATTGTCAGCCCGCCGGTCGTCGGTCAACGACATTTCCGGACCGTCCTCGGCCTGGCGGGACTCACCGGCGGAGCGGGCTTGATCTCTACCGAACTGGAGGTTTTAGCGTCGGTGGCATGACCGGGACACTGCTTTTCCGCAACACGATGCGCATCCGCGAGGGGCACCTGGACGAGTTCCGTGCGGCGGTCGTGAAGGCCGTCGGGTTCGTCCGCGAGCACGGTCCGCAGTTGATGGTGGAGGTGTTCATCGACGCCGACGCGATGGTGGCGCACAGCTTCCAGCTCTACGCCGACGACGAGTCGGTGCTCAGGCACTGGGAGCTTTCCGACCCCTACATCCGCGAGGTGATGGAGCACTGCGCGGTCGAGCGGTTCGAGGTGTTCGGCTCACCGGGTGAGCGGGTGCTCGCCGGGCTGCGCACGCCCAGCGGGGAGTCCTTCGCCACGACCATCACCCCGCGCCTCACCGGCTTCACCCGCATGGCCACGTCCCGCTGACGGTCGGGCCGTTACGCGGGACGCTCACCTTTCCCGAAGAAGGTGGAATATCGCCATTCGCCTGACCATGGTCCGGTCAGGCGAATGCGAGCGCTCGGGCTCCGCGTACTGGGCTCAATGGGTGTTGTGTACTTCACAGTGCGCGGAAGCCGTGGTAGACAACGTGAAGACCGGCTTTTGAGGGGAATGTGTCGGCCGATTCTGTGTTGTTCCACGGGCCTAGGGGTGGGTTCAATGGCTTTCGAGCTGAAACACGACGTCTTCAAGTTCGTGGCGCTCCGCCCGCCTGCGCCGGTCGATGAGGAAGACCCGATTCAGTACCTGCTGCGGGACGGCCGGTCGTCGTCGGAAACTCTCGTGGGCCGCATCATTGCGGAATTGGGTGACGAGATTTCGCACGAACGGTTCGACCCGAAGCTGGAGGAGGCGGTCGCGGCGCACGGGTTGACCCCGCTGCCGCCCGAAGGGGGCATCGGCGACGCGTTGGCCGAGGTGACCCGGGTGCTGCGGCGCCACCTGTCCCTGGCCGGCTCGATGGGGCCGGTCGACGTCGGCGCGTTGCGGGCTGACGTGGAGCAGGCCCTCGGCGCCACCGCCCAGGACTTCCTGGCCGACGGCCGGGTCACCGAGGTGCGCGGCGGGTTGTGGGACCGCCTGCAGAGCTTCTACCTGCTGGGCAGGCGGCGGCCGGTGAACGTGGAGGGCCTGGTGGACGCCTTGCGCGCGGTGCGGCTGGTCGAACTGCTGGCCGCCGGTGCGGTGCCGGATTCCGCCCGCGATCTGCGCCGGGTGGCGCGGGCGACGCTGGTCCTGCCCGACCTCGCGACCGACGCCGCGGTGCCCAAACCCGGTCCGTCCCGACGGGACAGGGCCCGGCGGGAGGCGGAGGCGCGGCGGGCGGTCGAGCACGAGGCGCTGTGGACGGAGTTCGTGGAGCTGGTCGACGGCCTGCGCGTCCTGCGCGAAGCGCCGGTGGAATGGGTGGTCGAACGCCACGCGGAACCGCGCGGGACGGGCGAGGAGCCCGGCACGACCCCCGCCCCGGCCGGGGCCGAGTGGCGGCAGTCGCTGCACGGCAGGCTCCCGCACGGCGTCGTGGAAAGCCTCCCGCACGCCGCGAAGCAGGCCGTCGCGACCTTGCCCGCGAGCCAGTCGATGCTGGACAAGCCGTTGTTCATCGAGGCGGTGCAGCACAAACTGGCCGTCGTCGCCGACCGGCTGCTCAACTCGACCGACGCGGCGCTGTTCAAGGTCATGCCCGAAGCCGCCGCGCAGGTGCCCGGCATGGCCGCGCTCGCCGCGAAGTACAAGGGGGCGTCGGCGCTGGAGCTCGACGACCTGTTCGAGCCGGTGGTGCAGTTCCCCTGGGTGGTGCACCCGGTGATCCGCCCGCTGGGCATCGGCGACCTGAAGGTGGTCAAGCAGACGTTGCAGCGCTACGTCGCCGGCGAGGTGGCGCACATCGAGAACGTGCTGGACGGCGAGGGCAAGGACCGCACGCACCGCCGCCTCGACCGCACCGAGCAGACCTTCACCATCGAGACCGAGACGGTGGAGGACACCGAGCGCGACGCGCAGACGACCGACCGGTTCGAGCTGAAGAAGGAGTCGGAGAAGACCATCCGGCAGGACATGAGCGTCAACGCCGGCGTGACCGTGTCGGCGTCGTACGGCGTCGTGGAACTCGGCGCCTACGCGGACTTCGCCTACAGCCAGTCGTCCGCGGAAACCACCAAGAACAGCCAGAACTTCGCCCGCGACGTCGTGGACCGGTCGCTGACCAAGATCCAGAAGCGGGTGCGCGAGGAGCGCGTGACCAAGACGATCAGGGAGATCGAGGAGTCCAACCTCCACAAGATCGACAACACGCCCGCGGGCAACGGCCACGTCACGGGCATCTACCGTTGGGTGGACAAGCACTACCAGGCCCAGGTGCACAACTACGGCGTGCGGATGATGTTCGAGTTCATCATCCCCGAACCGGCGGAGTACTACCACTTCGCGCAGGAGCACGACCCGGCCAAGAACGCCGGCAGCGCCGAGCCGCCCACGCTGGACCTGTTGTCGCACAAGGACGTGCAGAGCTGGAACTTCGGCGACTTCGTCAAGAAGTACAACGTGCAGGGCGTCGTCCCGCCCCCTCCGGAGTGGAAGGTCGTCACGACGACGTTCGCCGAGAGCGGGATGGCCGACGACCAGTACGCCTCGAAGACCTCCAAGGAAGTGGTCGTCCCCGACGGGTACCTGGCCCGCGGCTGGGGCGCCAAGCTGCACGGGTTCGGCGGCACGATGGTGCTCACGATCGGGACGCACGACCTGGACACCCCTGGCCTCGACGGCGAGGACTCGATGGTGCCGATCAGCCTCATCACCTCCGACACGCGGGCTTTCGCGGTCAACGTCGAGGTGTGGTGCGAGCGCACCGCCCGCGCGTTCGAGGTGTGGCAGATCCAGACGTTCGAGAAGATCGTCGCCGCGTACGAGGCCGCGAAGGCCGCGCACGAGGACAAGGTGAAGGCGGCGACGGCGGCGCGGGGCGTGGTGGTCGAGGGCCGCAACCCCGGCGCCAACCTCCGGATCGTCCGCAACGAGCTGAAGAAGCAGGCCATCACGTTGCTGACGGGCCAGGACTACTCGTCCTTCGACAGCGTCAGCGGCCTGCCCCCGGTGACCGACCTGGCGGAGGCGGCCGAGGAGGGCCGGTTCATCCAGTTCTTCGAGCAGGCGTTCGAGTGGGAGCAGGCGACGCACCTGTTCTACCCGTACTTCTGGGCCCGGCCGTCCACCTGGGGCCGCCGCCTGGCCGCCGAGGACCCGGACCCGCACTTCACCCAGTTCCTCCAGGCGGGCGGGGCGCGGGTGGTGGTCCCCGTGCGCCCGGCGTACAACGAGGCGATCCTGCACTACGTCGAGACCGGTGAGCTGTGGCACGGGGGCGACCCGCCGCACATCGACGACCCGTTGTTCGTCTCGCTGGTCGAGGAGTTGAAGGCGCAGACCGACGACCTGGAGAACGCCGTGCCGCAGGGCGACCCGTGGCCGGTGGTCGTGCCCACCACGCTGGTGCACCTCCAGGCCGACGCCGTGCTGCCCGACTTCACCCAGTAGGAGCGCACCGTGGGGGACCTGCACCGGCACGCGGAGATCTTCCGGCACGTCCACGCGGTGGTCTCGCCCCTGCGGCCGGGCGAGGACTACATCTGCCTGGAGATGGGCAACTACCTCACCGACATCAGCCAGTTCCGCGACCCGTTCGCGTTGATGTACGGCAAGCGGATCGTGTGGCAGCGCGGTCTGTCGGAGAGCATCGTGCTGAGCGTGTTGCAGGTGTTCCCGGTCATCGGCCTGCTGACGTCGGAGGCGGTGCTCAACTGGGCGGTGGACCTGGACGAGTGGATCGACCGCATGTTCGGCGTGCACGAGCCGCCGGAGCAGCGGCACGGGAAGCTCGCGCAGTACTTCGGTCACGTGTTCGCGGGCATCACGCAACTGGTGTTCGCCGACGACGTGCCGAAAGGCGCCCTGTGGCGGCCCGCGTTCGCACCCGCCCTGGGCGATCTCGCCCGGCTGCCGTCGGCGGAGGTCGGCCGCATCTACGACGAGTTCCTCACCCAGTACTACCCGCACGAGCACATGGACCTCCCGCCTTACGTGCTCTACGGCGAGCACCGGGCCAAGCACCGGCTCTACCGGCGCGGCCCGCGTGGGCTGATCGCCTACCTGGAGGAGTACGTGGAGTACCTCTCCGAGTCGCTGAGCAAGCTGGAAGTGGAGTGGAAAGGGCTCGCCGGCACCCCTGCCGGCGACCCCAGGCGGCACGACGTGCTGGTGAAGCTCGGCAAGGCGCTGCACGGCGTCGAGGACTTCTTCTTCCACACCAACCACGTGGAACTGCACCTGTGGCACGAACTGCGTTCCAAGCGTCCCCGTGGTGAGACCGAGGAGTACTTCCGCGAGTGGTTCGCGAAGAACGCCCATTCGCGGTTGCTGCCACCGGATGAGCCGCACCAGGACTCGACCCGCCACTGGACGCCGGAACGCCACCAACGGATCCGCGCCCTGATGCGGAGGTTGCGGTACCCGGTGTACCGGCCGGTGGACAAGCTCGACCCGGAGACGTCGGAGTCCGCGCTGAACCTGGTGTACAGCGGCGGTTTCGGCAGCAAGGACGTCTTCCACACGCTGTCGATGGCGTTGGAGAGCATGGAAGCGTCGGTCCAGGAGTTGGAGCGGTCCTTCCAGGGACTGCCGCGCCTGGTGAAGGACAAGTGGGCGTCGAAGAACCCGAGTCGCCTGCGCGGCTCCCGTCTCGTGCTGGTGCGAGCGCTCTTCGACCACGAGTACCGGTCGGAGTTGGGCAACAGCAAGACCCGCCTCGAAGAGGAGTTGGCCCTGCACGCCGACCAGCTCCGCGACGGGGTGTACGAGCGCGGAATCCACCACCTGCACGAGCACGGGTACCTCAACGACGCCGCCCGGGACGCCTGGCTCGCGGCCGTCGCGCTGGACCGGGAGATGGAGGACTTCGGCGTCAAGACGCCCGGGATCGGCGGTTTCCTGATCGCGCTGCTCGCGGAGGGGCAGCGGGAGCTGGAGAAGAGCCGTTTGCGCAGCCAGGCGATGGACAACTCACGCGACCACGGACCGGGCAACGTCTTCGACACCAGGTCCGACAACGGCGCGACCGGTGAACAGGTGGGCACGCACACCCTGATGTCCAAGGACACCGCCATCAGCCACCCGATGCACGAGGAGGTCAAGCGGATCGCCCGCTTCGCGTCGATGGCCGTCGCACGTCACCTCGTGGTGGAGGTGACCGGCTACCCGAGCGTCGTCGGCGGGCTGGACTGGGACCGCATCCTCCGGCACTACCTGCGCTTCCCCCACGCCCGCGCCGACACGTGGGAGTCGCAGGTGCTCGGGCACGTCCGGCGGACCATGCTGGACCCCACCTACGACGACATCCCCGACCGGGTGCGGCAGCCCCGGGTGGAGGGTCCGCAGGGGGCGGCCCGGCTCGCCGCCCGCAGGTCGGGGTCACGGCGCAGCGAGCTGGAGAAGCGCTACACCGACCTGGAGGAACGGGTGGACCACTTCCAACTGCTGCTGCCGTTCTGATCGCGACCGCGGCCCGGTCGGTGGCGGTTCGCGTCGGTGCCACGCGGGACCTCGTTCACCCGATCGTGTGACAGTGAGTCGGCCCACAGGGGCCGCTCTGACGTGCGTTTTTGTCGGTCCCGTTCGGACACTGGGAAGGGTGAGCACCAAGCCCCTGATCTCGCCGACCCGCATCTACGTCGAGCCCGCCGCCGCGGAGCTGCCGCGCGGCCGTGCGGTGCTCGACCGGTTCCCCGATGCCGAGCGCGTCGAGGTGGACAGCCACTGGCGCATCCCGGAGTTGCACGGTGACGAGGCCAACGCCCGGCGCTGGGTGCGCATCAAGCAGGAGGCGCTGGTGCTGGGGGTCAAGAAGTCGCTCAGCGCCCGGCCCAACGGGCGTTCGGCGCACTTCATCGCGCCGTCCACGGCCAACGGGTGCGCGATGGCCTGCGCGTACTGCTACGTGCCGCGCCGCAAGGGTTACTCCAACCCGATCACGGTGTTCGCGAACATCGAGCAGATCACCGGCTACCTGGCCCGGCACGTCGCGCGGCAGGGGCCGATGACCGAGCCCGGCCAGGTGGACGACGCGGCGTGGGTGTACGACATCGGGGAGAACTCGGACTGCTCGGTGGACGCGCTGGTCAGCGACAACGTGCGCGACCTGGTGGAGCTGTTCCGCGGGCTGCCCACCGCCAAGGCGTCCTTCGCGACCAAGCACGTCAACCGCGACCTGCTCGACTGGGACCCGCGGGGCCGCACGAGGGTGAGGTTCTCGTTGATGCCCGAACGCACCGCGAAGCTGCTCGACCTGCGGACCAGCCCGATCCCCGAACGCCTGGCCGCCCTGGACGACTTCCGCGCCGCCGGCTACGAGGTGCACGTGAACCTCAGCCCGGTCGTCGTGCACGACGGCTGGCTGGAGGACTGGCGCGAGCTGCTGGTGGCACTGGGCGACGCGATCTCGCCGGCCACCCGCGACCAGTTGGCGGCGGAGGTCATCATGCTGACCCACAATGCGGCGTTGCATGAGGTGAACCTGCGGTGGCACCCGCGCGCCGAGGACGTGCTGTGGCGTCCTGACCTGCAGGAATCCAAGCGTAGCGAGGGCGGCGGCACCAACGTCCGCTACCGGCGGGGCCTCAAGCGGGCCCTGCTGGACGACCTGCTCGCCCTGATCGACCAGTACGCGCCGTACCTGCGCGTTCGCTATGCGTTCTGACGGGCTGGAGGTCAGATCGCGAACGTCCCGCTGTCGGGGATCACCACGGTGCCGGTGCGGCCGGCGCTGGCCCAGTCCAGCTCCAGGCGCCAGCTGGCGTGGTAGGTAGCGGGAACGCTCATCGTGAAGTGGAACAATTCGGGGTTGCCCATCGTCACGGCGAACGGGAAATCGTGTTCATGGGCGACCACCCGCGGTGGTTCCGGTTCGACTGCTCGTGAGTCCACACCCAGCTCGATGCTGAAGTTGTGGATTGAAGACCTCGAATGGGCTTCGCTGACTTTGTCGTGGAAGTCGACCACCACTGGTCGGATGCCGAGCAGTACGACGGCTTGGGCGGTGCGTCCTTCGACGAGCACGATGATTCCGATGTCGTGGGTGCTGGGTCGCCGGCGCCACAGCTGCTGGAACCCGTCATCGACCGCTTTGGCGGATGGGACCTTGTAGCTGACGGTGAGGATGATCGGTACGTCGTGGTGGGGTGCCGGTGCTGGGCCGGTGTAGATGTTCACATCGCCGTTGACCACGCCGGCCTGCACGGCGGTACCACTGTTGTCGGCGAGGTGGTTGAGCACGCGAGGGCTCACGGCGCCGTCGTACAGGTCGCGCAGGTAGGTCCGTGTGACGACGTCGCGGAGTCGTTGCCGTCCCTCCTCGACCAGGTTGAGGATCATGGCGGCAGGTGGGTGCGGGCTGCTCGGGTAGCTCAGGTCCACCGACGTGGTCACCACGGTCGCCCTCAGCACCACACCGCGCCCCCGGTCGCGCAACCAGCCCTCGACGGCCTCGGCCATGACGCGGACTCGGTCGTCGGAGCCGAGCACGACGTCGAGGAGGTGGCGCGCGTCGCCGAACGGGCGACTGAACCCGGGCGGCTTCTGCCTGATCGCCCACGTGGTGCCGGCCAGCCCGTCGAGGGCCCGGCCCAGGTCTTCGAGCACGGTTCTGGCCGGCTCCGCCTCGCCGGGGGCGGTCAGCACGATCCGGATCTCCATCGGTTACCCCCTTTGACATCACGCAGCGTATCTGCGCGCTCGCGCCGGCGGAGATGTTCACCGCGGCGCGGGAGCGGTTCGGGGTTGTCGGGGTGTTGCCGTCGTTGGTGACTGATGTGGGTGCGCTGGTTGTGGTCGTCGTGCTGGTGATCACGCGTGGGACGTGGGCGCGGGTGGTGCAGCGTGCCGCGACCCGTTCTGTACCGCGATTGCACCGGTCGGTGTGACCTTCTCTGCCCAGTAGTGCCAACTGGGAGTGAGGAGTCGCATGGTGGAATCCGGCAGTGATCCGCGCGGGGCGGCACCGGGCGCGGCGGGAGGTCGGTCGTGACGTCCCAGCGGAACAGGATGCGGCAGGCCGCCCTGTACGCCGCGTCGGGTGGCCTGCTGACGCTGGCGTTCGGCGCGCTCGGCGCGCAGGAGGCCGAGGCCGCGCCGAAGGGCCAGGGCACATCGCGCCCGGCGGCGGCGAAACCCAAGCCCAAGCCCGCCGCGAAGAAGCCGGCGCCGGCGAGGAAGTCGCCCGCCAAGGCCAAGAAGCCCGCGGCCAAGCCGAAGCCGGCTGCGAAGCCCAAGCAGACCAAGGCGAAGCCGAAGCCGAAGTCGGCCGCGAAGCCCAGGCCCACGACCAAACCGAAGCCCGTCGCGGCCAAGCCCAAGCCGAAGCCCGCCGCGAAGCCGAAGCCCGCAGCGCAACCCGCGGCCAAGCCGAGGATCAAGCCCAAGCCCGCGCCGAAGCCGGTGCCGAGCCAGAAGGCCACCGGGAAGCCCGTGCCCGGGTCGAAGGTGGTGCCCAGGACGCCCAAGCCCAGGCAGCCACGGGCCACGCAACCGCGATCGCACGACATCAGGCCGCCGGCGGCGCGGCAGCCGAGGTCTCCCGGGGTGAGGCCGACTCCGCCGAGGCGGCCGGAGGTGCGGACGCCCGAGCCGAGGCAGCCGCGCGCCCCGCACTCGCGGTCGCACGACGTGAAGCCGCCTGTGCCGCCGACGCCGCGACGGTGGATCGCTGACCCCAGGCCACAACCTTCCACGCCGAAGCCGCGCATGCGGAAGTCGGTGAGGATGACGCCGCCGGCACCACGGCCGCGCGCCGTGCCGAGGCCCGAGAATGCCGTTGCGCCACAAGCGGTGAAGCTGCCCTCGGGTGGTCCGCGTGACGAGGCGGTGCGCCGGACCGCGGCCAAGGCGGCGGCACGGGCCAAGCCGGCTGTTCCCGCGCCGCCAACGCAGCCGGTGCCGAGGCCCAGGGGTATGTCCCAGTCGTTGCGGTTGGCTGAGGCGGCGGCGGAGAAGGAGTCGCGGACGGCTCGGGAGTACGCGGCGCGCAGGGAGCAGGCGGCGGGGCGTGCGGCGTATGCGGAGGCGCAGCGGGGTGGGGCTCCGGGTGCGGCGGCGCGGCGGGCTCGGGCGGCTGGTGCGGCGGTGCCTGTGGTGCCGGTGCCCAAGCCGGTGGTGAGAACTCCGGCACCGAAGCCGGCGGTGAGGACTCCGGCACCGAAGCCTGGAGGTGTGTCGCAGTCGTTGCGGTTGGCTGAGGCGGCGGCGGAGAAGGAGTCGCGGACGGCTCGGGAGTACGCGGCGCGCAGGGAGCAGGAGGCTCGGCTGGCGGCGGGGCGTGCGGCGTATGCCGAGGCGCAGCGCGGTGGGGGGCCGGGGGCGGCTGCCCAGCGGGCCGAGCGGGACCTGCGGTTGCGGATCGCGCAGGGCATGGCCGACTACCACGACGCCATCTCCGGGCGGAACCCCGGCGAGCGGGACACCCACGTCGTGGAGAAGGTCGGGGAGAACAAGACCAGGGTCACCAACGCCCGCACCGGCGCGTCGGTGGTGCACGACATGCCGCTCAGCGGCTACCTGCACCCGACCTCCAAGTCGGTCGAGGCCGACGTGGACACGGTCGTCAACGGCGAGCCGACCACCGTGCGCCAGACGGTGAAGGTCAACGAGTGGCGCAAGCCCTCCGACCCCCGCTACGCCAACCTCTCCCTCGGCGAGACCCGGAGCGGCTCGGTCGTCGCGGTCTCGCACGGCGGTGTGCCCGCGGAAGTGGGGAACAAGCTGCGCGACAGCGTCCTGCTCGGTCCGGAGAAGGGCAAGACGACCGCGGACGGGCGCAACGTCACGATCTACCCCCGCAAGCAGCAGATCGAGCACAACGCCGAAGACCTCGACCGGCAGTGGCGGCGCGTGGACGACGACGGCAAGGTGGAGGCCCGCGAGGTCGAGGACGCGGTCAAGAGTTCGGTCGCGCTGGGCGTGGACGCCGTCCTGGGTGGCGGCGGCACCAACGTCTACCAGGCCCGCAAGGACTGCGCCCACAAGGGCGACTGCAAGGACCTCCACACCGAAGCGCTGTGGGCCCTGGCCGGTGCGCCGACGCGGGGAACCCTCGGTCCGCTGCGGGGTGCGGTGGCCGGCGCCGCCCGGGCCGGCCGACTCGGTGACAACGTCCTGCGCGGCGCTCGGCTGGACGACCTCGTCCGGGCCGGGCGCAAGAGTGACGACCTGCTCGAATCCGGCCGGGCCCCGACCACTCCCCGGACCACGCCGAAGGACACCTCTCCGCGACGTGCTCCGGACCGCGAACCGGAACCACAGCGCCCGCAACCGCCTCGCACACCGCCCGACCGCGGGGGTCCAGGCGCGCCGGTGAACCCCGGCTTCCGCCACGGCCCCACGGCCGCCGCCCTCGGCCTGGCGGCGACCGGCGTGACGGCGATCCCGGACGGGGACGCGCCGGAGCAGCCGAAGCCCCCGCGCCAACCGGCCGCCGAGCCGGAAGCGCCTACCACCGGCGACCGCGAACCGCGGTTCGACGACCCGGCCAACCCGCCGAGCCTGGCCGACCCGGAAGCCCCGGACCAGCCTCGACAGGAACCCGGCGGCGGCAACCCGATCACGCCGGAACGCCCGAACCGTCCGGAACGCCCCGGCACACCCCCACAACCCGACGAGCCGGACCACACACCGACCCACCGCAACCCGGGAACCTCAACGGACAACGCCGACGACCAACCACGGCCCGAGTCCACAGAGGAGGGAGCGGACGCCGCCACTGACCACGTCCGCGCCGCGCTCGCCGACCACCCGGAGGTCGCGGATGTCGTGACGAAGCTGCTCGACGACCACGGGACGCACCCGCTCAACGTCACCGCGAACCTGCTCAAACCGGCCCAACGGGAACGCACCCTGGAACTGCTGACCCAACTGGCAGCCGGGGAGACCCTGCGCGGAACCGATCTCATGGACTACCTCCGGGACCACCCGGGCCGCGGCGAGGTCTTCGAACCCGTCACCCCCGAGATCAACACCGCGCCGACGGGCGTGTCACGCAAACAGGAGTTCTCGGACTCCCAGAAACAACGCGACCCGAGGCGTGACGTGGGCGCGCATCCCGACGAAGAACAATTACGCCTGCTCGAATCGTTCGCCGACCAACTCGCCCTCGAAGTCCACGAAGAAGTCCTGGACGAGTTGGAGCAGGTCGCTCCCGGCGCGTCGATCAGCATCCGCACGAAGTCGGCCGAGGCGATCCTGGACAAGGTCAGGAGGATGACGGCGGGCAACCCGCCCCACCAGGCCCCGCGGCCCGGCTACCGCAGCGGCGACGTCCTGGACGCCGTCGGAGCCCGGATCACGGTGGAGGACATGGGCCGGCTCAACACGGTCCTGAAGAGGGTGGTCGAGCACTTCGGGGTCGGCGACGGCGGCCGGATCCTGGAGATCGAGAACATGTACGCGCAACCGAAACCGGGCAAGTACGAATACCGCGTCATTCCGCTCATCATCAAGAAGGAAGTCGACGGGCAGGAGTTCCCGTTCGAACTCCAGCTCACCACGCGACGCGCGTCGGTCGCGGCGGACGTGTACCACAACACCGTCTACAAGCCCTACCATGAGTTGAGCGGGCGACAGCGGGCAAAAGTCGAGGAAATGTTCGCCGAAGCCGCGGCGCAGGACCAGGAGGAGACCAGGCGTGGGTGACACCGGGCAACGAGCTGGGGAACGTCCGATCATCCGGACGTGTTTCGGCAAGACGGCCGGCGGTGACGTCGTGGCGCACTTCGTCCTCGACAGCCGCGACTACCCCGACCGGCAGGCGTTCAGCGCCGCCTACCGCGAGGCTTACGCCGAGGCCCGCCGTCGGGGAACCGGCTACGAGTGGCAGTCGGACGTGATCGACCACGACGACCCCCGCTCGCCCCTGCCGACGTGGGAGGAGTTCCGGCGCGCCGGGTAGCCCGGAAATCCGGTGGCGTCGCGCGTTGTGTGCCCGGCAGGCTGGTGGCGTGGAGTACCGGGTGTCTGGGCTCACGGCGTCACCGGAGTCGGCGGCGATCACCGAGCGCCTGCTCGACCGGCTTCCGGCGTGGTTCGGGATCCCCGAGGCCAACGCGGAGTACATCGCGGCGGCGGGCCGGTTGCCCGGGTTCGTCGCGAAGTCCGGCGTCGCGGCGGTGGGAATCCTGCTGTACCACCGCCACTACACCGAGTCCGCCGAGGTCCACTTGCTGGCGGTGGACCCGGAGTGGCATCGCCGAGGCGTGGGCGGGGCGCTGGTCTCCGCTACCGAGGAGGCGTTGCGCGGGGACGGGTGCCGGCTGCTCCAGGTGAAGACGCTGGGAGCGGCCCACCCCGACCGGGGCTACGCCGACACCAGGAAGTTCTACCGGGCCGCGGGTTTCCTGCCACTGGAGGAGACCCGCGACCTCTGGCCGGGCACGCCCTGCCTGATCATGGTCAAGGCGCTCCGGTAGACGGGTCGGCGAGGTGGTGCTGGACGCGGGCGGCGTCCTCGTCGCGTCCCTGGCGCAGGTACAGGTCCCGCGCCTCGTGCCACGCCGTTCGCGCCCGCTCGTGCTGTCCGAGCGCCAGGTGTGGGTGGCCGAGGTGGTCGAGGACGTCGGCGGCCTCGTGGAGGTTGCCGAGGTCGCGCCACAGGTCCAGAGCTTGTCGGTAGTGCTCGACGGCCTCCCGGTGGTGGCCGCTGTGGTGGGCGGTGTAGCCCAGGTTGTCCAGCACGGCGGCCCTGCCCTCGGGGTGGCGGGTTCCGTACCGGGCGAGGGCGGCGTTGCTGTGGTCGCGGGCGGTGTCGTATTCGCCCACGCGGGCGGCGAACCAGCCGGTTTCGTACAGCGCGTCGGCGTCCCAGGGTGCGCCGAGTTCGAGGAACAGCTCCAGCGCCTGCTTGATGTGGTCGTAGGCGCGCCGGAGGTCGCCCTGTCGTTCGCAGCTCCACGCCAGCATCTGGTGGGTGTGGGCCCTGAACAGGGGATCGGGGTGGTTCTCGGTCAGGGCGTGGGCCTGGGTCAGGTGCTCGCTCGCCGTGTCGTGCTGTCCCAGCTTGGCGTGGGCGTCGCTGAGGTTGCGGTGGGCGATGTACCGGGTGATGGGGTCGGTCAGGTGGGCGGCGGCGTCGAGGGCGGCCTGCCACACGGTGATCCGGTCGCGCGGGTGCCCGTGCCGGGCGTGGTGGGCGAGCAGGCCGTGGGCCAGCCACCACACGGTCTCGTGCCAGTGCCGAGCCGCGGCGGTGCGCTGGGCCGCCAGCAGGCACGGGTACTCGGCCGCCAGCCACGCCAGGGCCGCCGCCGGGTCGGGTAGCGCGGGGGTGTGCTCGCTCGGGGCCGGTGGCGTGAGGTCGAGCGGCGGTTGCTCGGGGAAGATCACGGCGGTGGCGGCGTGGGCGGTGTGGGTGTGGAAGGCGACGACGCGCCGGAGCGCGGCTTCGCGTGTCCGGTCGTCGGCGAGGGTGGCGGCGTAGGCGCGCACGAGGTCGTGCATGCCGTACCGGCCGCCGGGCAGTCGTTCGACCAGGGAGGCGTCGGCCAGGGCGCGCACCACCGCGTGCGTGTCCCGTTCGGACAGGCCGGTGAGGCAGGCGGCGGCGAGCAGGCCGATGTCGGGTCCGGGTGCGACGCCCAGCAGCGCGAACGCCCGCCGTTGCGGCTCGGTGAGCCGGCGCAGGGACCAGGACAGCACGGTGGGCAGGCCCGCGCCGGGGTCGGCGGAGTCCAACGCGGCCAGGCCCAGCGTGCGCAGGTCGGCGGCGATGTCGGCCAGGGGCAGGTGCGGTTCGGTGGCGGCGCGGGCCGCGACGAGCCCGAGCGCCAGCGGGAACCCGCCGCACAGCCGGACCAGCTCGTCGGCCGGGCCCGCGCGGTCCGTGTCGAGGGCGGTGGTCAGCAGGTCGTGGGCTTCGGTGTCGGTGAGGACGTCCGGGCGCACCGGTCGGGCGCCGTGGCGGGTGACGAGTCCGTGCAGGCGGTCGCGGCTGGTCACCAGCACCGCGCACCGGTCGCCGCCGGGGAGCAGCGGGGTGACCTGCTCGCCGGCGGCGGCGTTGTCCAGCACGACCAGCACCTGTTTGTCGGCGACCAGGCTGCGGTAGAGGGCGGCGCGGCGGTCGGGCTCGTCGGGCTGCTCGGTCGGGCCGACGCCGAGGGCGTCGAGGAACCCGCCGAGCACGTCGACCGGGTCCGCGGGCCGCGCGGTGGGGCTGAAGCCGTGCAGGTCGGCGAAGAGTTGCCCGTCGGGGAACCGGTGGGCGTTGCGGTGCGCCCAGGTGAGCGCGAGCCAGGTCTTGCCGATGCCGCCGGCGGCGGAGATGACCACCGCGCCGGTCGTGGGCAGGGCGCGGTCGAGGGTGGCCAGGTGGTCGAGGCGGCCGACGAACCCGTGTGGTGGTGGCGGGAGTTGCCTTGGCACCGGCCGCGCGGCGGGGTGGTGATGGTGGTGGATGCCGCCGGTGATGGTGTGGGCCTGCACCAGCCCGCCGGAGACCGTGGCGCTGTCCACCACGTTGCGCACCTGCCCGTCCGGCGGGTCCGCGCCGCTACGCCGATCGTGGATCGTCATCGCCCCTCCTTGCGCGTCCGGGAAGGCATCGACGCCAGGAGTATCCCGATGAGGTGGTGTCGGGCGTCGAGCACGCTGCGGCACGTGGTCAGCAACGAGTCCAGTCGCTGGTGGTCGCCGGTGATGCGGGCCAGGTGGTATTCGCTGGCCAGCGTATCGGGGTGGCGCGGGCCCAGGACGCGGAGCTGGGCGGCGAGGACGTCGCGGACCTGTGCTTCGGCGGTGGGGTGGCCGGTGACGAGCGCCAGGTCGAGGCGGGCGAGGAGCGTGTCGGGGTTGTCCCTGCCGAGGACGCGTTCGGCGATCGTGACGATGTCGCGGAGTTCGGCTTCGGCGATCTCGGGGAACCCCCGGTCGCGCAGCACGCACGACCGGCGGTGGCGGCTGTGCAGCACCTGCGGGTGTTCGGGGCCCAGCACCCGGTTGCCGACCGTGACGATGTCGCGGTACTCGGCTTCGGCCCTGGCCAGGTGGCCGGACCGCCAGAACACGCCCGCGAGGTTGTGCCGGGTGGTGAGGGTGTCGGGGTGTTCGGGCCCGAGGACTTCCCGGCGCAGCCGCAGGACCACCCGGAACTCGCGCTCCGCCTCGGCGAGGTCGCCGGACTGGCGCAGCACGAACGCGAGGTTGTTGTGCGAGTCCAGGGTGGCCGGGTGCGCGACGCCGAGGACGCGTGCGCGGACGCGGAGCACGTGGCGCAGCCCGCTCTCGGCTCCGGTCAGGTCTCCCTGGCGGCGCAGCACCCTGGCCAGTTCGTGCCGGGTGGCCAGCGTGGCGGGGTCCTCGGCGCCCAGGACCGCCTCGCGCAGGTCGAGCACCCGCCTCAGCTCCGCGGCGGCGGAGGACAGGTTGCCGCGGTCGCGCAGCATGAGGGCGACGCAGTGGCGGGCCGCCAGGGTGTCGGGGTGCTCGGCGCCCAGCACCCACCACCGGAGGGCGACCGTGGCCCCGTAGAACCGGTCGGCGTCGAGGTGCAGGCCCGCCGCGTGGCAGGCGTCGCCGACGCGGTGGGCGATCCGCGCGACGGCCAACGCCCGTTCATCGGTCCACAGTGGACCGAACTGGTCGATCAGGTGCGTGCAGTGCGGCGCCAGCGATCGCCACCGGGGCCAGTGGCGGGGATCGTCGTGGGTCATGCCGGCCACGGCGTGCTCGACCAACCGCACGGCCAACCACAGGTACTCGCCCATCGCGGCGATGGCGTCGGCCTGGTGCCGGTTGGCCTCGCGCACCACCGGGTGGACCGCCAGCGCGTCCCACCCCGGCCCGACGCGGTCGACCAGACCCACCCCGGCCAGCCCCGCCACGGCGTGCGCGAGGTCCGCGGCGCTCGCCGACCCGAACAGCCCCGAGTCGGACAGCACGGCGGGGTGCAGCAGCCAACCGGGGATCCGCGCGCCGTCCAGGACCGACAGCAGCCGCATGAGCGGGCGGGCGACCGGCAGGCCGCGGGCGGCGAGCAGGTCCAGCGACAGTTCCCACGTGCGGTGCAGGGCCCGGCGTTCGACCGGCACCGGCTGGTCCAGCCCGCGCGTGACGATGTCGGCGAACCGGGTCTCCCACGCGGTGAGGTACTCGGCGAACGTGCGGGGCTCGGTCACCCCCGACAGCGCCGGGACGCGGTTGGTGGCCGCCAGGTAGGACCCCGCCAGCCGCAACGCCAGGGGCAGCCCGCCCAGCCGCCGGGCCAACGCCTCGGCGTCGGCGCGACCGCCGGCCGCGGGGGCGAGGTCGGCCAGCACGGCGGCGGCGTCGGAGCCCGCCAGCGGTTCGACGGCGACCAGCCGCGCCGACCCGCCCCAGGCCTCCGCCCGCCCGTCCCGACTGGTCACCACGAGCGTGCCGCCGGGGCCCGGGGTGCGCAGCCACCCGTGGCCGTCCACCACGACACCCTGGGCGTCCGCGAGGAGCCCGACGTCGTCGGCGTTGTCCACGACCAGCAACCACGGCTGCGACATCCCGTGCAGGGCCCGCCACAGCAGGTCCGGCATGGACCCGAGCCCGCCCCACGCCGACCGCGCCTCGGCTTCGCCCGCCCCCGCTTGCAGGGCGACCGCCCCGAATCCCTGAGCCAGGCTCGCGGCACTGCTCCCGTCCACCCACCACACCCGCGGCCCGGTCCGGCGCGCCAATTCCAGTGCCACGGTCGTCTTGCCGCAGCCGCCGACGCCGTGCAGCACGACGACCTGCCCGGTCGCGTCGGCCAACCGGTCCAGCAGCTCTCCACGTCCGCGCACCGACCGCGCCGCCCACCCGTGCGGCAGGGCCACCGACACGGGGTGCGCCGGGTACGGCTCCGGCACGGCGAGGTCCCCGTGCACGTGCAGGTCCCGCCCGGCCTGGAACACCCGCCCGCCCCGCGCCACGCCCACCTGCCCCGGGGCGGGAACGTCCGCGTCGGGCCCCACCGTCGCCTCCACCTCCGCACCGGCATCGACGTGATCCGGACACAAGATCCCAACCTCGGCCGTGGATCAACGCAAAGATGCGGCTTGCCGGGGCGTCCGGTTTGCACGGGTCGGACGCCCCGGCGGGGGTGTGGTCAGCAGGTGGGGATGGTGGCGCTGGTGGTGACCAGGGACGCGGCCACGTGGTCGGCGTCGGTCAGGCGGTACCAGGTGGTGCTGCCGTTGACCGTGCTGCCTGTGGTCTTGCAGCTGATGGCCAGGCCTCGGCCGTTGGGGGCGGTGTACATGACCGAGCTGGTGGACGTGTTGGTGTTGTAGCGGATGTTGGCGCCGTTGGAGGAGTTGACCGTGCCGGCGAACGGGCCGGGACCGCTGTAGCGGCCGTAGTTGTAGAGGCTGCCGCCGTCCTGGGACTTGCGGTCGCCGTGGGTGGCGTAGCCGTCGTAGTTGGAGCCGTTGGTGTGGAAGGTCCAGCCGCCGATGGTCTTGCCGACCACCGACTCGAACGCGAGGTTGTCGCGGTCGCCGGAGCGCAGCGTGAAGTGGACGTGCGCCCCGTTGGCGCTGCCGCCGCACGCGGTGTTGGTGCCCGCCGTGCCCAGGTAGTAGCCGAGGTCCACGGCGGTGCCGTCGGCCGGGAAGCCGCTGCGCTGGTTGAGGTGGTAGTAGCCGGTCGTGTAGCCGTTGGCGTGCACCACGAGGATCAACGCGGTCGCGGACGAGCCCGCGTCCACGCAGGCGCGGTAGACGCGGCCGGCCGCGGCGGTGCGGATCTCGGTGCCGGTGCCGCCGAAGTCCAGGGAGCTGTAGAGCGATCCGCGGCCGTCGTTGGCGTGCGGGCCGCCGCCCCAGCCGACGGTGGCGGCGGCGTTGACCGGCAGCGCCAGACCGGTGTCCACCGGCAGCGCGGCGCTAGCGGCTTCGTGGTTGGCGGCGAACAGCGTCTTCTCGTCCGCGCCGACCACGGACGCGGGGGCCTGGCGGGCGAGGGCGACGAACCGCTCGCTGCCCAGGATCCCGACCTGCCACCGCCCGGCGACCCGGTGGGCCACGTACAGGCTGGCGTCGGGCGCGTGGTCCTCGGCGTCCCCGGGGATGGTGGCCGCGCCGAACGACCAGTCACCCGTCGAGCGGCGGGGTTCGACGACCGCGCGGTGGTCCAGGGCGGTGCCGCGCTGCGCGGCGACGACCGGACCGCGTTCGGCGAGCAGGGTGTCGGTGACGCTGTCGGCGAGCCCCTTGACGGGGTCGGCCTGTGCAGTTGCGGGGCTGAGCCCGACGACGGCCGCCGCCGCGGCGGCGGCGACGGCGAGCGCGATGCGTGGGAGGGAACGTGTCATGAGTCGGTCTCCGGACGTGTGCAGGGAGAGACGTGCTCGTGCGGCCCGCACCGTAGCCGGCGGGCGTCCGGTACCTGAAGGTCTTTGTTGCGTTACGACATCGCCGCGTGAGGCGGACCGAACCCGCAGGTCAGTGGCCGTTCTCGTCAACAGTTTTCCCGACTTCCCGTGGCTCGGGTCGTCGGTTGGTAGTTCCAGCTGCGACCGGTGCCGGTGTAGTGCTCGACGGGGATGGGTTGGCGTCCGTCGGGGAGGTGGTCGCGGCGGAGGATGCCGTTGAGGTGGTCGATCTCGTGGGCGACGAGCCGCGCCATGCCGCGTTCGAAGACGGTGATCTTGCGGTTGCCGGTGGTGTCGGTGTGTTCGACGTGGATGCGCAGTGGGCGGGGGATCTGACAGCGGACGTCGAAGAAGCTGAGGCAGCCTTCGTACTGTTCGTCGACCTCCGCGCCGGCTTCGATGATCCTGGGGTTGAGCAGGGTGATGCCCTTGTCGGTGCCGGGCGGGTGGACGAGGGCGGCGGCGCGGTCGATGCCGATTTGGGGTGCGGCCACGCCCATTCCTTTGCCGAAGGTGTGGGCTTGGGCGATGCGTTGGGCGGCGGAGTGGAGTTCGGTGATGACGCGGCGGGCGTCCTCGGCTTCGGCGGGCAGCTGGAAGGGGCGGGCGACGCGGCGCAGCAGGGGGTCGCCGTCTTGGATCACGCCCAGGGCTGCCATGGTCCGGCTCGGGCGTGGTGGCAGCGGGTCGGCGGCTGCCGCAGTTCGGCCTCGGAAGTCCCACTCCAAGCGGTACCGGGCGTGCAGGGGCGGGTCGTCGCACGACCAGGCGAACAGGGTGCGGTCACCGGTGGTGGTGCGGGTGAGCGGCGTGCGGAAGGGCATGGCGTCGGCGGTCATCGACGTGTGCAGGCCCCACACGACCGGCTCCAACGCGGCGGGGAAGTCCAGGGTGACCGATAGGGTCGTGGTCGGCAGGCGGACGGCGCGTTGGAACCAGTTGCCCCAGTGCTCGTCGCGGACCTTGTACTCGTATTCGATCCACGTCGACTCGCCGGGGTAGAGCGGGAAGTGGCCGGAGTCGCCCGCGAAGTGCAGCCAGACCTCTTTGAAGGCGTCCCGGTCATGGTGGGCGCTCCAGGTCATCGGTTCGGCGCGGCCGTGGCCGTGCCAGGCGTGCAGGTCGATCTCGTCCCAGGTGAGGGGGTTGTCGGCGTAGAGGCGGTTGGAGCGTTCCGGGTCACCGGGGTGGCGGTCCACGGAGATCCGGATCAGGTAGCGGGTGATGGGGTCGGGGCCGCCGTTGACCAGGTGCCGGCGTTGGGTGAGGCGGTAGGTGTTGCCGTCGTAGCGCAGAGTCGCCTCGTCGTGGGCGACGACCAGGCTGCCCGACCCGGTGTGGTCGATCGGGTCCGTGATCAGTGATCGAGCCCGATCGGCACGGGCTGTCTTGAATTCGCGGAACGCCTCACGCAGTGCACCGCCGGCCCGTAGGGCGACTTCGGCGGCGAGTGCGAAGTCTTGGGACGGCCGCTCGTTACCCGATTCCACCTTGGACACGTAGGAGCGGTCGTAGCCCATCGCCTTGGCCAGGGTCGTGCGCGATAGCCCCCGCACGTCCCGCCAGCGCGCGAGTTCGGCGGCGAACGCGTTTACCGCGTCCGTCTCGTCCGACGCCACCACGACCCCCGCTCGTTGACCGTGAGTGGGTGTGAGTCCACCGTGAGTCACCTCTCAGCCTAGCGGCACGCCGGTGACGGCTGGTCTCCTCATGGCGTTGAGGTCTGCTGCAAGGGAGGTTCTCGGATGCCCGATCTCACCGTGCAACCCGCCGCGTTCGCGGACGACCCGGTCGCGTCGCACTCTGCTCGTTTCGGGTTGGCGCGCCCGCTCGGCACTCCGGCTGGTTCGGATGCGCCTTCACCTGCCGGGATCCGCCCGTGGAACCTGCGGTTCGCCCTGGTTGTGAGCGGACAACGCGCCCGGGTCGCAGGCTGGCGCTACGACCACCAGCTCCAGGTCGCGGTCGCTGACGAGGGGAAGCGGGTCGCCGACATCGTCGCTGCGGATCCGAGCGCGGAATCGGTCTCGCACCTGGACGGCGACGAGGGGGCATCGGAGGACTGGCGTTACGACTTCCACCCCGACCACACCGGAGACCCGGCGTGACCGTGCTGGTCCTCGCCGCAGACCTCGACCCGACCGCCGACCGGATGATCACCGAGTTGGCTGCCCGCGACGTCGAGGTGTACCGGGCCAACACCGCGTGGTTCCCCACGCGCCTGCGGGTCACCGGCCGCCTTTGGGGCGACCGCTGGTCCGGCGAGTTGACCACCCCACGCGGACGGTTGGACCTCGATGCGGTCCGGTCTGTGTGGTACCGGTCGCCAGAGGCGTACCGGATGCCGCCGGAGATGAATCCGAGCGAAGCTCACCACGCACGGGTGGAGGCCAAGTACGGGCTCGGCGGTGTGCTGGCCTCGTCGCCCGTTCTGTGGTGCAACCACCCGAGCAAGGTCGCCGACGCCGCCTACAAACCGATCCAACTCGCCCTCGCCCGGCGGTGCGGCCTGCTTGTCCCGGAGACGCTGATCACCAACGACAAGGCGGCGGTGCGGGAGTTCGCGGCGGCGGGGCCGACGGTGACCAAGCTGGTCGGCGGCATGGCGCTGGACGAGCAGGGTGTGCGCAAGAACGTCTACACCCGCCTGCTCACCGATGACGACCTGATCGACTTGCGCGGCGTCGAACACACCACGCACCTGTTTCAACGCTGGGTGGACAAGGACCGTGAAGCCCGTGTCATCGTCATCGGCGAGCACATCACCGCCGCCGCGATCACTGCCCACAGCCCGGCCGCCCGCACTGACTACCGCACCGACTACCGCGCCCTGTCCTTCGACCTCGTCGAAGCTCCGCCGGACGTCTTGACGGGCATCCGAGAGTTGATGAAGGAGTTCGGGCTGCTCTACGGGGCGTTGGACTTTGTCATCACACCATCAGGTGACTGGGTCCTGTTGGAGATCAACCCGACGGGCCAGTATGGGTTCATCGAGGGCGCCACCGGTGCCCCGTTGACAGCGCAGTTGGCCGACCTGCTCACCGGAGCCGCTCCATGACCACCACCCGGGCCGACTGGACCGACCTGGCCGCCGCACTGGCGGACCACCTCACCACCACCGGCGACCTGCACGACCCCGCCTGGGCCGCTGCCATCGCCGCCACCCCGCGCCACCTGCTGGTCCCCACCGCCTACCGCCAACAACCCGACGGCGCCTGGGCGGCCCTCGACACCGCCGGCGCCGACCTCGACCTGGCCTACTCGACCACCACCCTGGTCACCCGGCTCGACGACACCGGCCAACCGCTGTCCTCCAGCACCAAACCCGACCTCATGGTCAGGATGCTGGAGCTGCTCGACATCCACGATGGCCACCGCGTCCTGGAGATCGGTACCGGCACCGGTTACAACGCCGCCCTGCTGGCCCACCGCCTCGGCGACGACCACGTCCACTCCATCGACATCGATCCCACACTCGTCGACACTGCTCGCACAAGGCTCGCCGCGATCGGCCGCCGCCCCCGCCTGGCCGCCCGCGACGGAGTTCAAGGCTGGCTCGACCACGCCCCTTACGACCGCATCATCGCCACCTGCGCCGTCTCCCGTGTGCCCTGGACGTGGGCCGAACAGGTCACACCCGGTGCGCTGCTGCTCACCGACCTCAAGGTGGGCTCCGGTGCGGGCAACCTGGTGTTGTTGCGTCGTCACGTCGACCGGTTGGAAGGTCGGTTCACCGGCCGGTGGGCCGGGTTCATGCCGATGCGCCACGACACCACCGCCTCCACGCCCATCACGGCGGCGCGGGCAGGGCAGGAGCGTGAACACACCACGACGGCACCAGCCGAACCCTGGAACACCCACCGTGAACTGTGGCTGCTCGCCGCCCTGGCCCTGCCGCCAGACCTGCGCCGCGGTTACACCCTCGATCCCGCCACCCGCACCCCGAACGCCGCCACTCTCACCGCCACCGACGGTTCGTGGTGCCACATCGACCTCACCGGCAGTCCTCGACGAGTCCGTGAAGGCGGCCCCACTCCGTTGTGGGGTCATGTGGAAGCCGCGTGGAGGGCGTGGAACGACGCCGGACAACCCGGCTGGGAGCGCTTCGGCCTCACCGTCACCCACAACACCCACACGTTGTGGCTCGACCGCCCAGGCCTGGCCTTGTCCGCATTGCGGTGACGTGCCGAGCGCCCATCGGCGTCCTGAAGCCTCGACAGGTCAGCGACTCTGCGCCCCGCCTTCCCGGCCTGTAGTCGGCCGGGCACACTGCGCGGCATGACTTCGTCGCCCTTTCCGCCGCGCACCGACGTGGACCTGACCGTGCCCTCGGCCGCCCGCGCCTACGACTACTTCCTCGGCGGTGCCCACAACTTCGCCGTCGATCGGGACTTCGCCGACCAGGTGTTGCGCATCGCGCCGTCGGTGCCGGCGGTGACCCGGCTCAACCGGTCGTTCCTGAACCGGGTGGTGCGGTACTGCCTGGACGAGGGGATTCGCCAGTTCCTGGACCTGGGCTCGGGCATCCCGACCGTGGGCAACGTGCACGAGGTCGCCCAGCAGGTCGATCCGGCCAGCCGCGTGGTGTACGTGGACTACGAGCCGGTGGCCTACGCCCACGCGCGGCAGTTGTTGGCCGGCAACCCGTTCGCGACGATCATCCAGGCCGACATCCGCCGCCCCGAGGAGATCCTGGAGCACCCCGAGACCCGGCGGCTGATCGACTTCTCCCAGCCGGTCGCGCTGCTCATGGTCGGCGTGTTGCTGTTCATCTCCGACGACGAGCGGCCCGGCGAGCTGATCGCGACCTACCGGCGGCGACTGGCGCCGGGCAGCCTGCTGGCGGTGTCCCACATCGCCGACGAAAGGGCCGAGCCCGAGCTGCGCGCCGAGGTCGCCCGCCTGGTGGCGGCCTACGCCGCCGCCGACGAGCACGTCCACGTCCGCACGCACCGCCAGATCACCGACTGGTTCGACGAGGGACTGCGGTGGGTGGAGCCGGGCCTGGTGTGCCTGCCCGATTGGCGCCCCGACACCACCGCGGAGCAGGAGAACCCCGCCCGCGTCCTCGGCTACGGCGGCGTCGCGCGCGTGACGCACGCCTGAACCGCGCGAGTGGGCTGAGGCGTTCCAGCGTGGCGTGCGGCGGACGAGGGCCGCACGCCGTCCTCGCGTGCCGGTCGGGTCAGTCCTTCTTGAAGACCGACTTCACCTTGTCGGCCACGGTTCCCGCCGCGTCCTTGGCCTCCTCGACCGCGTCCTTGACCTTCGCCTTGGCCTGGTCCGCGAGCCCTTCGCCGCGCAGTTCGTCGTCACCGGTCACCTTGCCCGCGGTCTCCTTGACGTTGCCGCCGATCTCCTCGGCCTTGTTCTCCGCCTTGTCGCCGATCGACATCACAACGCCCCTGTCGTGTTCGCCCGTGGACGGCCTGCGATCCCATGAAACAGCGGCGGCGGGCGGCCGGCTCCGCGTACCGCGTCGGTTCACCTGGTCGGGGACCTCCTCGGTGCTGCGGTGGCGGAACTCGGCGAGTGCGTGCGGCCGGCTTCCCGCGAACCTGTCGCCGGACGGTGTGGATCGGCCCGGACGCGGGTAGGTGGTGCTTGCCCCGGCGCGGGGTTTCGACGAGGGAGACGCGATGGGCCCGTTGGACTCCTCACGCCGTGACGACGAGGGACCACCCCTGGCGGAAGAAGGGCACCACGAGCTGGTGGGCCGGCCCCACCGGGAGGACGAGGAAGGGCCGGTGGCCGAGGCCGAGGCGGTCGCGGCGGAGATCAGCACGCCGCAGCAGCCGCTGGGGCGGCCGGGAAAGCCGCTCAACCGGCGCTCGCCGTTCTTCGTCGGCATGCTCGGCGCCGCCGGGGTCGCGGCCACCTACCTGCTCGCGCAGATCATCGTCACCGCGCGGGACATGCTGGTGCTGATCGGGTTGGCGTGGTTCATCGCGGTCGGTCTGGAGCCCGCGGTGTCGTGGTTGGTCGGCCGTCGCCTGCCCCGCTGGGGCGCGGTCACCGCCGTGTTCGTGGGTGTGTTGGGTCTGGTCGGCGGGTTCTTCGCCGCCGCGATACCGGTGATCGTCGAGCAGGCCGGCGCGTTCGCCGACGACCTGCCCGGCCACCTGCGACGGCTGCGGGACGACGGTTCGACCCTGGGACAGCTCAACGACCGCTTCGGTGTCGAGGAGCAGGTGCGCCGCCTGCTCGACGGCCAGGCGGCGGTCGAGGGGGCGTTGGGCGCGGGCCAGGCGGTGCTCGGCGTGTTGGGCGACCTGCTCATCGTCGTCGTGCTGACCGTCTACTTCCTGGCCGATCTGCCCCGCATCCGCCAGGGTCTGTATCGGCTGGTGCCGCACTCGCGGCGGCCCCGGGCCATCCTGATCGGCGACGAGATCTTCGCCAAGGTCGGCGGCTACGTCCTGGGCAACCTGATCATCTCCCTGATCGCGGGCGGTTTGACGTTCGTGTGGCTGCTGGCGTGGGACGTGCCGTACGCGCTGCTGCTGGCCGTGACCGTCGCCCTGCTCGACCTCGTCCCCGTCGTCGGCGCCACGCTCAGCGCCGTGGTGGTGTCGCTGGTCGCCTTCACCGTGTCGCTGCCGGTCGGCTTGGCCACCGTCGGCTTCTTCGTCGGCTACCAGGTGCTGGAGGACTACGTGCTCGTGCCGCGGGTCATCGGCCGGGCGGTCAAGGTCCCGGCCCTGGTCACCGTGGTCGCGGTGCTGCTGGGTGGTGTGCTGCTCGGGGTGATCGGGGCACTGGTGGCCATCCCGGTCGCCGCCGCGGTGCTGCTGCTCCTGCGCGAGGTCACGTTCCCGCGCCTGGACAAGGCCTGAGTCACGCGGTCGGGCGGCACCATCGGCTGCTCCGATCGAGCGGTCGCCCGGCCGTGAGGGGTGTTGGTTCACTCGTGTGGGGTACTCGCCGTGACGACCGGCCCCGGTGATCGGGGCTCCGGTGACACGGAAGGAGCCATGCCGGAGTGTCAACCTCGACAACACTGGCCGCCGTCGACTTCGGTCAGGGCGTCTCCGACGCCTGGCGCGCGGTGATCACCTTCGTGCCGAAGCTCGTGGGCTTCCTGCTGATCCTGCTGATCGGCTTCTTCGTGGCGAAGTTCGCCGCCAAGGCCGTGGACAAGATCCTGGAACGGGTCGGGTTCGACCGCGTCGTGGAGCGCGGCGGGGTCAAGCGGGCGTTGGCCCGCTCGAACTACGACGCGTCGGACATCATCGCCAAGCTGGTGTACTACGCGATCCTGCTGATCACGTTGCAGATCGCGTTCGGCGTGTGGGGGCCCAACCCGGTCTCGACGCTGCTGACCGACATCGTGGCCTGGCTGCCCCGCGCCGTGGTCGCGATCGTGATCGTCGTGGTCGCCGCCGCGATCGCCAAGGCGGTCAAGGACATCGTCGGCAACGCTCTGAGCGGCCTGTCCTACGGTCGCGTGGTGGCCACCACCGCCTCGGTGTTCATCCTGGGCCTGGGCGTCATCGCCGCGCTCGACCAGATCGGTGTCGCCACCGCGGTCACCACCCCGGTGTTGATCACCATCCTGGCGACGATCGGCGGCATCGCCGTCGTGGGCGTCGGCGGCGGGCTGGTCCGGCCGATGCAGCGGCGGTGGGAGGGGTGGCTGACCACGGCCGAGCGGGAGTTGCCGCAGGCCAAGGCCCAGGCGCAGGCCTACCGGCGCGGCCGTGAGGACGCCACCCGCGCCATGACGCCGGCGGCCCGGGAGGCGATGGACGCGCCCACCCGGCAGATGCCCGCCGTCACCGGCGGCACGCCGACGCCACCGCCGGCCGGCGGCGCCACCCGCGGTCACTGACCGGCCGCGCGAGGGGGAGGTCGTCCGGTCGCCGCACCCGGACGGCTCGACCGGGCACGTTCGCCGAAGCCCCGGCCCTGCCGACGGGCGGTCGGGGCTTCGGCCCCTCTCCCACGCGGTGGCGGCCACTCGTCGCCGCCGCGCCCACCGGATTTGTCCACCGATTGAAGGAGGTTCGTGCTGATGGCTTTGACCGCCGACCTGGCCAAGGTGTTGGACAAGAAGTACGAGGACGGCTCGCTCACCGACATCCTCGACGCCCCCGTCAGCGCCCTGTCGGGCGTCAGCGAGGACGACGCCCAGAAGCTGAAGGACGCCCTGGGCATCAAGACCGTCCGCGATCTCGGGCGCAACAAGTACTTCCGCACCGCGGCGGCCCTGCTCGACCTGCACAACGCGAGCTGAGCCGACCGACGACGAAGGCCGCCGCCCCACCGGGTGGCGGCCTTCGCTGCGCGGGCACCCCGCCTCTGCGCCCACACGGTCTCGGCACCACTGCGGCGAGAATGGCGCCGGCCCGTTCCTGACGCCGGGTTGTCCTGCGGGTTCAGGGTGGACTCAGCGGTCGTTCAGCGAGGTGGCCGAGTATTCGGGTCTTCGGTGCGACCTGCACCGGGGGCAACACCGGGTGGTCGGGTGTCGTGCTGTGCGCGCGGGTGGTGGCCTGACTGGTCGGAAAACGGCGGTGTCGGGGGTGGGGCGCCGGCGTTACCGTGTCGGGGGAGGACGGCGGGTAGCCGGAGAGGCTGATGCGGTTTCGGGTATTGGGCCCGATGCAGGTGTGGGGCGGGGAGGGCTGGGAGGACGTGCGCGCCGCCCAGCAGCGGTCGGTGCTCGCGGTGTTGCTGGTCGAGGCGGGGCGCGTGGTGTCCACCGACCGGCTGGTCGACGTGCTGTGGGGCGACGAGCCGCCCAAGCGCGCGGTGAACACCGTCCAGGTCTACGTCAACCGCCTGCGCGGGCAGCTCGGCGAGGACGGTCGTGACGTGCTGGTCACCGGTGCGCGCGGGTACCGGCTGCCGACCGCCGACGGCGACCTGGACGCCCGGGTGTTCCTGGACCTGGCCGAGTCCGGCCGGCGGGAACTGGCGGAGGGCAGGCCGGAGTCGGCGTCCGGGACGCTCGCGGCGGCGTTGGCGCTGTGGCGCGGACCGGCGTTCGCCGACGTGCCGGGCGAGGCGGTCGAGGTCGAGGCGGCCCGGCTCGAACAGGCCCGGCTGACCGCGCTGGAGGCGCGGTTGGAGGCGGACCTGCGGCTGGGCCGGCACGTCGAGGTGGTGGACGAGGCCCAGGAGTGGGCCGCCCGGCACCCGCTGCGGGAACGGCTGCTCGAACACCTCATGCTGGCGCTGTACCGGTGCGGTCGGCGCGCGGAAGCCCTCGACGCCTACCGGCGTGGGCGCGCCCACCTGGTCGAGGAGCTGGGTCTGGAGCCGGGCCCCGGCCTGCGTGACCTGGAGCGGGCGGTGCTCGCCGACGACCCGGCGCTGACCCTCCCGGACGACGCGGTGCCCGTCCCGCCGGTCCGCCCGGCGCAACTGCCCGCCGACGTCGTGGGCTTCACCGGGCGGGCCGCCGAGCTGCGGGCGCTCGACGGGCTGGTCTCCGCGTCGCCCGCCGTCGTGGTGGTCACCGGCACCGCGGGGGTGGGCAAGACCGCGGTGGCGCTGCGGTGGGCGCACCGGGCGCGCGACCGGTTCCCCGACGGGCAGCTGTTCGCCGACCTGCGCGGCTACGCCCCGGGCCCGCCGACGACGCCGCTGACGGTGCTGACGCGGTTCCTGCACGCCTTGGGCGTGCACGCCGACGACGTTCCCGCGGACGTGGACGAGGCCGCGGCGCTCTACCGCAGCCTGCTGGCCGACCGGCGGGTGCTGGTCGTGCTGGACAACGCCCGGGACCCGGCGCAGGCGCTCCCGCTGCTGCCCGGCGCCGGCGGCAGCGCCGTGCTCGTCACCAGCCGAACACCCCTGTCCGGTCTGGTCGCGGGTGTCGGCGCGCGGGCGTTGGCGCTGGACGTGCTGGCCGAAGCCGAGGCGGAGGACCTCCTGCGCCGCCTGCTCGGCCCGGCCCGCACCGGGCCGGTCGCCGACCTGGCCCGCCTGTGCGCCCGGCTGCCGTTGGCGTTGCGGATCGCCGCCGCCTACCTGCACGCCCGGCCCGCGTTGCCCGTCGAGCGCTACGTGGAGCAGTTGCGCGGCGAGGACCGGCTGGCCGCCCTGCGCGCGCCGGACGAGAAGCGCTCGGCCGTGCGGGCGGCGTTCGACCTGTCCTACCAGCGGCTGGGCGGCGGTGCGCGCAGGGTGTTCCGGTTGCTGGGGGCCGCGCCCGCGGTCGACTTCACGGTCGGGTCGGCGGCGGCGCTGGCCGGTGTCCCCGAGCCCGAGGCGGACCGGTTGCTGGCCGAGCTGACCGCGGCGCACCTGCTCGACGAGCACCGGCCCGGCCGGTTCCGCAGCCACGACCTGCTGCGCCTGTACGCGCGCCGCCGCGCCGCCCGGGAGGACGACACCGCCGTCGCGACCGACCGCCTGCACGCCTGGTACCTGGCCACGACCGACGACGCGGCGGCCGTGCTCTACCCGCAGATGCGGCGGCAGACCCGGGGTGCGGTCGCGGCGTCGTCGTTCGCCGGGCCCGCCGGGGCCGCCGCGTGGCTGGACGCCGAACGACCCAACCTGCTCGCCGCCGTCACCCACTCCGCACGGCACCGCCCCGTCGCCGCGGCCGGTCTGCTGGCCGACGCGTTGCGCGGCTACTTCTGGTTGCGGATGAACACCGTCGACTGGCTGGCGGTGGCCGAGGCCGGCCTGACCATCGCCCGCGCCACCGGTGACGGGCGCGCGACGATCGCGGCGCTGCTCAGCCTCGCCGACGTGCACTACCGCCAGGGCCAGACCGACGACGCCGAACGGCACTCCGCCGACGCGCTCGCCCTGGCCGCGCGCATCGGCTATTGGGAGGGCCAGGCCGACGCCCGCGGCAACCTGGGCAACCTCGCCCTGGAGGCCGGCCGCCTGGCCGACGCCGCCAAGCACCACCGCGCCGCGCTGGCCCTCAACCGGTGGGTCGAGCGGGTGCCCAAGCAGGCCAACAACCTGGGCAACCTCGGCATCGTGCACTGGCACCGCGGCGAGCTGCGCGTCGCCCTGGGCCGCTTCGAGGAGGCGTTGGCGCTCAACCGGCGGCTGCGCTCGGCCCACGGCCGGGCCGTCACCCTGACCAACCTGGGCGGCGTGGCGCACGACCTGGGCGACCTGGACCGGGCGGCCGAGCACCTGCGGGCCGCGTTGGACCTGCAGCGGGAGGTCGGCGACCGCGGCGCGGAGGCCGAGGCGCGGGCCGAACTCGCCGCGGTGCGCGCCGACGCGGGCCACTACGACGAGGCGTTCGAGCAGGCGCACACGGCGCGGAGCCTGGCCCGCGCGACCCGGGACCGCCACCGCGAGACCGAGGCCCTGATCGCGTTGGGCGCGGCCCACCACCTGCTGGGTCACCACGCCGACGCCGTCGCCTGCTACGGCCAGGCGCGTGACCTGGCCCGTGAGATCACCTACCGGTTCGGGGAGACCAAGGCCCTGATCGGGGTGGCCGCCGCGCGCCGCGACCCGGACGCGGCGTGCGCCGCCGTCGACTTGGCGGCCCGTCACGGTTACCTCCTGCTGGAGGGCCAAGCGCTGCTCGCCTGGGCGGCCACGGCGCCCGACCGCGACCGGTCGGCGGCCGACGCGGCCCGCGCCCGCGTCCGCTTCGCCGACACCGGCCACCGCCTGGGGGAGGCCCGCGCGCGCCTGGTGCTGGCCCGCCTGCACAGCCGCGCCGGCCGCCACCACCAGTCCCGCGCGGACCGCCAGGGGGCGCTCAGCCTGTTCCGGGGCATCGGCGCGCCGTGGAGCGACCACGCGAACGCCTTGTAGGGCAGGAGGGAACCGGACACGCGCAGGGCTCGGTCAGGACCCGGTTGCCGGGTCGTCGATCACGATGCCCTTCGGGGTGATCACGAACTTCCGGGAGTCGGGTTGGTTCCTGTTCGCCCGGGACTTGAGCACGGTCATCGCCCGGTCCATCCTCGTCCCGTCGCGGACGTAGTGCAGCAGGACCAGGTTGTCCGACAGGTGGGCGATGCCCAGTTGCGGCAGTCGGTGACGGCTGTAGAGGTCGGGCACGTCGAGGGTGAGCATGGTGCTGATCCCCGCCTGCGCGCAGCGGCTGAGCAGGGAGCGGATGAACTCGCTGAACCGTTGCTGGTCGTCGCACGCCGTGGCCAGGGCGGTGAGGCTGTCGATGACCAGCCGCCGGCAGCCGGTGTTCTTCAGGGAGTCCACCAGTTCGTAGAACCACTGGTCGATGTAGATGTCGTTGGGGGATTCGCAGCGCAGGACGATGTTGTCGTCCTGCGGGTCCCAGCCCAGGCTGCGCACGGCACGGCCGAGTTGGACCCGGTTCTCCTCCAGCGTGGTGAAGGTGCACTTCTCGCCCAACTCCGCGCCCCGGTACACGAAGTGCAGTCCCAGCACGGTTTTGCCCGATCCGGGAGGGCCCGCGACCATCGTGCTGGAACCGGGCCAGTAGCCGTCGTTGAGCATCGTGTCCAGCGCGGGGATGCCCGAGCTGACCCGGGCGGTGTCGCCCTGCCACTCGGTCATCCCGCCGACGTCGCTGAGCCGGGGGAAGACGTCGAGCCCGCGTTCGGTGATGCGGTAGGCGTGCCAGCCCGACAGGCTCCCGCTTCCCCGGTGCTTGAGCACCTGGAGGGCGCGGTTGGTGCGTTGGCCGGTGGTGTGGGTGGACAGGACGACGGTGCTGTCGGCGATCGCGTACTCCGGTGAGGCGGTCAGTTCGGTCAGGTCGTGCTCGGCGAGCCACAGCGAGCAGGTGGACAGGGCGCTGAGCCGGCCGGCGAGCTCGTAGAGGAAGCGGGTGTACTCGGTGGCGTTGCGCGCGGCGAACCGCAGAGCCTTGATGCTGTCGATGACCAGCACCGCGCCCGGGGTGTGGGTGAGGATGTCGGTGATGCGCTCCAGTCCCTTGCGCAGGCCGCCGGTGACGACCAGGTCGCCGATGTCCTCGAACACCACTTCGGTGCCGATCCGGTCCGGGTCGCAGAAGGTCAGCCCCTGCACGAACTGGGTGATCTTGGCCAGCGGCTCGGTGAGGGTGCTCAGGTAGACCACGGGCGCGTCGGGGTGGCCGTTGGCGAACGCGGCCTGTTGGGCGAGGACGGTCTTGCCGGTGCCGGGCACTCCCGCCAGGAGCGTGATCGACGGGGTGACCAGGCCGCCGCCCAGGACAGCGTCGAGCCCGGGGGAGCCGGTGGACATGCGCGGGGTCATGCCGGCACCCGCTCGCGTGCGACCGGGTAGAGGTCGCGGACGGCGGCCACGACGTGCGCGGGCGGGATCGGTCTGCGCAGCAGGGCGGCGGCTCCGGGCGGGGCCTGCCCGGAGCGTGCGGCGGACAGCGCGACCACCAGCGTGCCGTTCTCGGCCAGGTCGCGGCCGAAGGCGGCCGCGCCGGGCAGGAGTTGGTCGACGATCGCCACGGGCGGTGGGTTGGCCCGCTGTCCCCGGGCCGCGTCCACGGTCGTGGTCGTGCTGGGGTCGTAGCCTTCCGCGCGCAACAGCCCCGCCAGGCAGCGGCCGGTGAACGGGTCGGCTTCGACCAGCAGCACGCGGGTGTCGCGGCCCGGTCCGGTGAAGGCGTCGCGGGTCTCGGGGGTCCAGTCCAGCGCCTGCCGTGCGCTGTGCGCGAGCGGCCGGCCGCTGTCCTCGGCGTGCCCGCGCAGCGCGGCGAGCGCGGCGCGGGTGTCCTCGCCGCGCCGGGCGGCCAGCGCGCCGGTGGCCTGCCAGACGACGATCTGGTCCTGGAACACGCGGTGGCGCGTGAGGTGCGGGGCGGTGTCGGGCAGGGCGTCGGCGGCGGCGTCGGCGAGCACCCCCGCCGCGGCGATGGTGGCCCAGCCGTGCGTGGTGTCGAGGTCGTCGGCGGTCGGCTCGGGCTCGCGCCGGCACAGCAGCACCAGGGTGCCGGCGAGGACGTCGAAGGCGCGCAGCGGAACGGTGTAGGCGGTCCTGATGCCGTGGGTGTCGGCGAACCGGGCCAGCCGGGGCCACCGGTCGGCCCGCGTGGACAGGTGGCGGAAGGCCGTCGCCGACCCGGTGACGTCCTGCTCCGCCGGGGCCAGGAGGTCGCGGCCGGCCTGGACGGCCTGGAACGCGTCGAACAGCTGCGGGTCGGTCGCGGCGACCACGTCGGCGCCGGCCGACACCATCACGCCGGCGGCGTTCACGCCCCCGAGCCCGGCGACCGCGTCGGTGAGCAGGTAGGCGGCGTCGAGCGCGTGCCCCCGGGTCGCGATGGTCAGGGCCAGTCGAGTGGTCGTCGGATCCGGTCGCGACACCATGGCCGGTACCTCCTGTGCCTGCTGTCGATTCGTCGCGGCTCCGTCTTCGTGCGCTGACCGACGCTAGGTTCGGGCGGACGGCGTCGGCTAGGGCCGTACGGTTGGGAGCGCGGCTTTGCGGCCGTCCCGGTGACGGGGCCGGCACCGCGTGGGTTCCGTTCACCTCCACCCCGTTCCGGGGTCGGGGCCGGTGCCCGGCTCCGGGGTGAAGCGCACGCGACCGGCCACCACGTCCGCCGCGAGGTCGGCGAGCCGCCGGTCCGTGCAGAAGGCGCTCGCCCGCAACCGCACGAAGGCGGTCGTCAGGTCCACGTCCAGTTGTGCCGACACGATTCCGGTGGCCTGTTGGACGGTCGCCCACCGGGCTTCCACGGCGTCGGCGAACGGGTCCGCGCCGGGGACGGTCGACACGCCGCTCAACAGCACGACCACCAGGGCGTCGGTCAGGAGCAGCCCGTCGGCCAGGCGCGCGAGGTCCACCTCGACCGGCTCGGCGTGGTAGACCTCCAGGCACCCGAGGACGATCGCGCCCAGGGAGACCGGGAACGCCCAGATCGCGTGCACCCCGTGCGAGAGGGCGATCGGGGCGAACACCGGCCACCGGGCCAGGCTCTCCGCGGTGGCCAGGTCCGCGACCAGCGCGGGGCTCTCGTCCAGCACGGCCTCGGCCGCCGGTCCCTCGCCCGTGGTGACCTCGGCCTCGCTGAGCAGGTCCGCGACCGGGTCGGTGACGGCCACGGGCACGCCGCCGTCACCATCGGCGGCGGTCTCGTAGAACACCGCGCCGTAGGCGTTCAACGTGGCGGCGGCAACCGTGCAGACGTGCCGCACCGAGACCGTCGTGCCGGCCCGCACGGCGACCTGCCGGATCCGGCCCCACAACCACGCCCTGCGCTCGTCCGCCGAGCGTGGCTCGTACTCGGTCATGACCGCTCCGCCGCATGCGGACGTGAGCGGCCGGACACCGCGCCGGGAAGGACATCCCCGATCATGGATCTCTCCACCGATCGACTCGAACCGCCAAGTGACCGGCTTACCACGAACGACGACCGCCGGATAACGGGCACGCCATCGGTCGCGGGCCACTCGGGTGGTGCGGCCGGGGCACATCACCCGAAATGCCGCCGATTCCGGCCGACGTGGACGCGGTCCCGCTCCGACCGGTGCGCGCGCCTCGCAACGCACCTCGACGTGCGGTCCGGCCCCCGTTCCATGTCGGGGGGAACTCCCGGAGATGCGCATCGGCCGCGTGACCGATCCGCGTCGGCGGGCGCCCGTGCTTGTCTTCCCCCCAACCGAGAAAGGGGAGCACGATGTCACTGAGCCGTTGGCGGTTCGATTTCGGCCCGCACGCCACCCTCCCTGCGCTGCCGCAAGACCCGGTCGCGCCGGCCGGCGAGGTGGCGACCCCTTGGGCGTCGTCGCCGGCCCGGGACCGTGCGGGGTGGGGCCGGTGGTCGCGTGGGTGCCTGCGGTGCTGCGGGCCGGCCTCGTGCCGGGAGGCGTCGCCCGCCTTCGCCTGGACGGGAACGGGTTCCTGAGCGATGGGGGCCGTGCCGGGCCGTTCGCGGGGAGGGCGACGGGGTCGGCGGTTCCCCGCGAGCGGCGGCGATGTCTAGGCGCAACGTTGTCCGTCGGCCGGGACTTCCAGGGTGATCAGGTAGCGGATGACGATCGGGTCGAGGCACTCGTTGCCCTTGAGGGACACGGCGTGCGCGTTGGCTTCGAACGTCACCAGGCGCGCGTGCAGGGCCGCAGCGAGGTTCACTCCCCACTCGTACGGGGTGGCCGGGTCTCCGGTGGCCGAGATGACCAATGTCATGGGGAATCCCGGTGCCGCCGCGACCGGTCGGGGTGTCGATGGTGGCACGGGCCAGAACGCGCAGGCGTCGAGGATCCCGGCGGCCGGGTAGCCGCTGTCGATGAACGGCACCGCGGCTTGCAACCTGCGGGCGGCATCGTCCAATCGGGTCCGATCGGTGATGGGCGGGCTGTCCGCACAACGGATCGCTTGGCCGGCATCGTTGAGCGTCTGGTAGTTGCCTTCGGGGGAACGTCCGAGATAGGCGTCGGCCAGTTCCAGCATGCCTTTGCCGTCCTGGTTGCGCAGGCCGGTCAAAGCCCTGGACAGGTGCTCCCAGATGTACTCCCCGTACATGGCCTGGATCGTGCCGATCGTGGCGTCGCCGTAGGACAGTTTGCGGTCGCCGGCCTGCATCGGGTTCCCGATCAGCGGCCGGACGAGCTGCTGGTAGGTGGTGGTCGCTTGCGCGGGGTCCGGGCCCAGTGGGCACTCGGGTTGTTGGGAGCACCAGGTCGCGTACGCGGTGAATGCCTTCTGGAAGGCGGTGTACTGCGAGATGATCATTTCCGACCCGCTCACCGTCGGGTCCACCGCCCCGTCGAGCACGAGGGCGCGCACCTTGTCCGGGAACGTAGCGGCGTACTGCGCTCCGATCTGCGTGCCGTACGAGTACCCCAGGAAGGTGAGTTTCTGGTCGCCCAGCACCGACCGCATGACGTCGAGGTCGCGGACGACCTCGCGGGTACCGATGTGCGCGAGCACGTCGCGACCGGTGTTGGCGGCGCACTTGTCGACGTACGCCTTGATCTCCGCCTCCGTCTGCGCCACCCCGGCGGGTGAGGTGTCCACGTCGTCGTCCAGCCGGTCGGCGTCGCGTTCGGCGTCGGTCAGGCACCGCACCGGCGGCTCGGACCTGCCGACGCCACGGGGGTCGAACCCGACCAGGTCGAACCGCGCTCCCAGGTCTGACTCGCCCATGGACGCGGCGAGCTGGGCTGCAAGGTCCCTGCCGGAGCCGCCCGGGCCGCCCGGGTTGACGATCAGTGATCCGATGCGGTCACCGGTCGCCTTCCGCCGTACCAACGCGATCCGCATCGTCCGTTCGTCGGGTTTCTCGTAGTCCAAGGGCACATCCATGTTCGCGCACTCCACGTTCAGGACGCCGCCCGCGCTGATCGTCTCTTCCGGTGCGGTGCCGGCGCTGTTGTCCGGTTCGGGTGACTGCGCCTCCGGACAACTGCTCCAGGTCAACCGCTGGTTGTAGAACCGGGCGAGGCCGGCGGACGGGGTGCCGGTCGTGCTCGGTGCGGGTCGTGTGCCCGCCTGTCGATCGCGCTTGGAGACCACGATCAGCACCCCTGCCGCGATGACGACGACGGCGATGAGCAGCGCCACCCACAGGACCCGCTTGCGTCGGGCGGGGCGTTGTCGCGATCGAGTGCTCCGCACAGCTCCGGACCCGTCGCGCACGGCGTCAGCATCGTCAGCATCGTCAGGCGGAAGCTTCTCCATCTCGGCACCTCCACTACCCGGGGTTTCCCTGGAGACAGTCGCGGGGCCGATGAGATGACGCGGCGGCTCGCGGTTCTCGCGCGCACCGGTTGGCGGCTGCGGGGGAGGGCCGGTCTCGTCCCGGCGGCCCGTGGGGGCGGCGAGCCTGAGCCCCGGTCGGGAGGCGGCGTCCACTGTGGATCACTTCTCGGGTTCGGCCTTTCGTGCGGCCAGGTGGTTGAAGCGCGGCGTATCGTCGTGGGGTGGACCGTCCGCCCGGTGCCGGCTGCTGGGCGACGGCTCGCTCGCGGCGTGGGTGGCTCGGGGTGCTCGGATCCGGGACGGAGTCGGCGTATGGGCGGGGAACGGGTGTCGGAGGTGCGGTTGCGCGTGCTGGAGGCGGTCACCGACAGCGCCCTGCGCGAGCTGGACCTGGACAAGCTGTTCGAGGTGTTGCTGGGGCAGGTGCGTGAGCTGCTGTCGGTGGACACCGTGACCGTGCTGTTGACCGATCCCGGCGGCGAGCAGTTGGTGGCCCGGGCGACGCGCGGGCTGGAGGAGGAGGTCCTCCAGGGGGTGCGGGTACCCGTGGGTTCCGGGTTCGCGGGGCGGGTGGCGGAGCTGCGGGAGCCGGTGCGGGTGTCGCATGTGGACGAGTCCACGGTGGTCAACCCGCTGCTGTGGCGGCGGGGCCTGCGGGCGATGCTGGGCGTGCCGATGGTGGCCGGCGGAGATCTCGTCGGGGTGGTGCACGTCGGGTCGCTGGTCGAGCGGCGGTTCACCGACGAGGAGGTGGACCTGCTGCGGCTGGTCGCCGACCGGCTCGCGGCCGGGGCCCACGCGCACCGGTCGCGGGCCGAGCGGGACGCGGCGGCGGCGCTGCAGGACAGCCTGCTGCCGGGCCGGCTGCCCCGGACGCCGGGGTGGGGGCTGGCCGCGCGGTACGTGCCGGGCGCGGGCGGCTCCGTCGGGGGCGACTGGTACGACGTGTTCGAGCTGCCCGGCGGGCGGCTGGGCCTGGTGGTCGGTGACGTGGCCGGTCACGGGCTGGCGGCGGCGGTGGTGATGGGACGCCTGCGCAGCGCGTTGCGCGCCTACGCGCTGGAGTTCGAGGACCCGGCCGAGGTGCTCGCCAAGCTGGACCGCAAGGCCGGCCACTTCGAGCACAACGCGATGGCCACGGTCGCCTACGCCGTGATCGACCCTTCGACCGGCGGCATGACCCTCTCCCTCGCCGGTCACCCGCCGCCGGTCGTGGCGGTGCCCGGGAGGGACGCCGTGCTGGTCCGGGACTCGTCGATCCGCCGATCGGCTTCGACCTGGCCACCACGGGTCGCCGCACCACCACGGTCGATCTGCCGGAGGGGGCGCTGGCGGTGTTCTACACCGACGGCCTGGTCGAGCGCCGTGACCAGGTCCTGGGCCGGCGCTTGGAACTGCTTCGCCGCACCGTGACCGCGATGCCGGCCGAGGCCGCGTGCGGCCGGATCATGGCCGAGTTCGTCGGTGACCAGGTCATCGCCGACGACATCGCCCTGCTGGCCGTCCACCACCAGGGCGTCCGCGGACGTGCCTGACGATTTTCTCGCGCCGGTCGCCTGTCGCTCGAAACGGTGACGTGGGGCGTTCGGGTGGCCGGTGTCGGCACGCGGTGCGACTCTACCGGCGGATCGGGTGCTCGCCGCGATGTCGAGGTGGCGTACACCCGACCGGACGACCGGCCGCTCCCACTGGCTCGGGAACGCGCGGTCGTCGCCCGATGGCGGCTGTGGGGTCGCGTGTCGGCGATGGATGACGGAGGGCCGTCGCACCATGATGAAACCATTGCTGTGGCAGGGCTTCGCCGGCGTGCTGCTGGTCGCGGCGTCGGTGTGGCCGATCCCCGACTTGGACGTGAGCCCGCCACCGGTGACACCGTCTTCGTCGACGGTCGCGGAAACGTCGGCTGTGTCCATCGTGGACACGAGCGTTGATGTGTCCACGATGGACACTGCTCCCAGTCTGTTCGTCGTTCCCTGTCCGGCGGATGCCGACGCGCGGTGCGGTGACCTGACCACCACGACCACGCCGGAGCCGACCACGCCGGAGCAGGTCGTGGTGACCGGCACCGCCGAGCGGGCGGTGGACGTGGGAGCCGGACCACCGGCGGGAACCGCCGTCGAAGCGGCCACGCTGCCGGTCACGGGAACCGCTCCGGGGTGGCTGGTGCTGCTCGGCGCCCTGCTCGCCGTCGCCGGGGCGTTGCTCGTCCTCCTGTCCCGCACCGGTCCCCGGAAGGCGGCGGCCTCCCGGAGCGTGACCCGATGAACCTCGTGTCGGTGGCCCGGACGGGCCTGGTCGCGGCTCTCGTGCTGCTCGGCTCGCCGGCCGTTCCCGCGTCCGGGATCGCGGCCGTCGACCCGGACAACCCGCCGACGACCTTCACCCAGAAGGTGACCAACCCCGACACCGGGCAGACGATCACCCTGCGGTTGTGCCGGGTGCGGTTGCGCGGCGACGGGTTCGACGTCCGCGTGCAGCAGGCGGACGGATCGTTCGCCACGTTCACGCCGAAGGGGGAGCGGGCGTACCTGGGCACCGTGGACGGGTTCCCGGACGCGGTGGCCAGCGGGTACGTCATGAGCGACGGCACGGTCCGCGCCCAGGTGGTGTTCGACCGCGGCGCGACCTGGTGGACCACCGGGGACACGGTCGCCAAGACCCGGGGCACCACACCGCCCACCGCCTACACCTGGCCGACGACGCCGACGCTCGCCGCCGGGGTGCTGGACGACAACACCGTGCTCACCGACGTCGGTCTCGATCTGAGCAGCGACTACTTCACCACGCGTGCCGGTTCCGACGTCGCGACCGCGCTCGACCTCGCCGAGTACTCGATGAACAACATCCGCGCGATCTACCTGACCGACGTCGGGGTCAAGCAGGCGTTGGGGCGGGTGGTCATCCGGTCGGCGCCGGTCAGCGACCCCTACGAGACCTCCGCGGAGCTGCTGAACGTGGTGCGGGACGAGTGGCGGACCAACCAGGCCGACGCCGGGATCGACCAGGTGCAGTTGATCACCGTCAACAAGGGCGGCGGCCTGGCCTTCGTGTCCGACTACAACCCGGAGTGGAACTCCGGCCGGTCCGACGCCGACAGCGACGGGAGCTTCGACATCGTCGCCCGCCACGAGATGGGCCACAACTGGGGCGTGTACGACAACCACGCCGGCGCCGAGCAGGAAGGGGCGACCGTGATGTCGGGCAACCAGTACGGCCGCTTCTCGGGCCCCGAGGCGCAGGCGGTCGGCACCAGTCGGGCGGCCCGCACCGCGATCCTGGTGGACGTGGGCGTCTACCGGGCCACGGCGCTCCCGCCCTACGCCGCGATGGACACGGTGGAGCCGGTGACCGGGCCGGTCACCCTGAACCCGTTGGCCAACGACCGCGACGGCAACAACGACGCGCTGACCATCACGTCGGTGCAGGCCGCGTCGGCGTTGGGTGGCCAGGTCGTGCTCAACGCCGACCAGTCGGTGACCTACACACCGCCGGCGGGTGGCCTGGGTGGCCGGGTCGACCACTTCACCTACACGGTCACCGACGCCTCCGGCCAGATCGCGACGGGCCTCGTGCTGGCCCGGTGACCCGACCGGCCGCCTCGGGCGGCGATCGGATGCAGCGGCCGGTGGTCCGGGGTTCGCTGGACCCGCCGCGCTCGCTCGCGTCATAGGGAAGGCCGTCGGCGTGTCCGTTCGTCATGGACGTGACGAGCGCCGCGCGGTGATGCGCGTGCGCGACATCCGATTCGATCAGGGAGTCCGAGATGGGATCGTTCGACGACATGCAGGCGGCGGCGAAGAAGTTGGCCGCCGACCACAAGGGCGAGGTTCGGGAGGGCATCGACAAGGCCGGGGACTTCCTGGACGAGAAGACCGGCGGCAAGTTCACCGGGCAGATCGCCCAGGCCGAGGACTTCGTCGCCGGCAAGGTCACCGGCGATGAGCCCGACGACGATGCCGGTCGGGCGCGTCGGGAGCCGTGACGGAGGGGGAGGGCGTCGGGTCGGTGGTATGTGGCCACCGACCCGACGCCGTCCCCTGGGGACGGCGGGTTCGGGAGCACCGCCGTCGGGTGACGCCGACGCCCGTCAGGAAGAGCCCGTGACCGGTGTCTGTTCGGCAGGGACATCCCCTTCGAACCGATCAAGGAGTCTGGACATGGCCAGTCTGAAGGCGCGCGACATCATGCACCGGGACGTGCGGTGCATCACCATGTACGAGACCCTGGCGAGTGCGGCCAAGTTGATGCTCAAGCTCGACGTGGGCGCACTGCCGATCTGTGACAACGGTCGGCTGGCCGGCATCATCACCGACCGCGACATCGTGCTGCGGTGCGTCGCGAAAGGCCTTGACGCGGCCAAGATGACCGCCGCCGACCTCGCCCAGGGAACGCCGAGGTGGATCGACGCCGACGCCGACGCGCGGGAGGTCGTCGACGCGATGGGGGAGCACCGGGTGAAGCGCCTGCCGGTGATCGACACCCGCCAGGGTAACCGGCTCGTGGGCATCATCAGCGAAGCCGACCTGGCCCAGCACCTCAGCGACCACCAGGTCGCCGAGTTCGTGGGGAAGGTCTTCGCCCCGCACTGACGCGCCACCGCGCCCAGCGGATGGGCCAAGCCGCGACCGTGCCGCCGGATGTTCTTCCTCCGGCGGCACGGCCTGTTTTCACCGCATTTGTGCGACCGGTCGGACAATCCCGCGCCCCGCTTCGCGCGAATGGCCACTTCGCCGCGCGGCCACCCGGCGGAAGATCGGGCGCGTGCTGCCGACGGTCCGCATTCACCCGCGTCGGTCCGACTTCTGTGAAATTCCACGGGTCGAACAAATCCGCAGCCCGCCGTGTCCCAAGCTCACGCCGTCGGTCTATTGTCTGTGAACGGCACCGGTGCGAGTATGGTTCGCGTTCGACGGGAATCGACCCGTTCGCAGGATTGCCCCGCAACGGCGGGGGAATCGCCGGACGCGTAGTCGTTCCCGCTCGACGGACACATTGACGACAAGGCCGCCCCGCCGGATTGCTCCGCAGAACTCCAGGGCGGATCGAGGTTCGGCAACCCATTTCCGCTCATGCGCCGGTGCGGACGACGACATGGACGACACCGTGAACCGTGGAGAGAGCAAGAAGGTGACCGTCATCGGCGCCGGCATATCCGGCCTGGTGGCCGCACGCGAATTGGAACGGCGTGGTCACCGCGTGGAGGTCCTGGAGGGCAGCGGGCGGATAGGCGGGCGCATCCTGACCCACCGGTTCGCGTCCGGCCCGGGTGCCCCGCTGGTCGAACTCGGCGCCATGCGGATACCCGGCGACCACCTCTACACGATGCACTGCATCACCGAACTGGGATTGGTCGACCGGCTGCGGGACTTCCGCAGCCTGTTCACCGACGGCGGCGCCTACTACGCCACCGGAGCGGGTCCCGTCCGGATCCGCGACGCGGCCGAGGCCCTCGTCGCGGATTTCCGCCGTGCCGTGCCCGGCAGGCGCTACGCGGACGGTTCGGTGTTGTTGGGCGCATGGCTGATGGCGGCGGGGCACGCGATCGCCCCGGCGTACTTCCGCGCGGATCTGCGTGCGGACCTGTGGCTGGACCTGCTCGACGCCGTCGACCGGATCGACGTGTCGCCGTTCTTCGACGACGCCGGGCGCCGGGTGGACCTGCACGCGTTCTTCGCCGCGCACCCCGAGGTCAAGATGACCGGCAACGGGCGCCTCGACCGGTTCCTCGACGACGTGCTGAGCGAGACCAGCCCCGAACTGGTCCGGCTCGAAGGCGGCATGGACCAACTGGTCCACGGCGTGCACGGGCAGGTGCGCGGCCAGGTGCGGTGTGGACAGGAGGTGGTCGGCCTGACCGTGTGCGAGCAGGGGGTGCTGCTGGACATCCGCCACGGCGACCACATCCGCACCCGCCACTGCGACTACGTGCTGTGCACGGTGCCGTTCTCCAGCCTGCGGCGCATGCGACTGGCCGGGCTCAGCGCCGCGAAGTCGGCGGTGATCCGGGACATGACCTACTGGGCGGCCACCAAAGTCGCGTTCCACTGCCGGGAACCGTTCTGGGAGCAGGACGGCATCAGCGGAGGGGCGTCGTTCTGCGGCGGGCGCGTGCAGCAGACCTACTACCTGCCGGTCGAGGGAGATCCCGCCGACGGCGCGGCCCTGCTCGCCAGTTACACGATCGGCGCGGACACCGCGGGGTTCGACGCGCTGCCGACGTCGGTCCGGCACGCGGCCGTGTTGCAGGAGTTGGGCGGGATCCACCCCGAGCTGCTCCGGCCGGGCATGGTGCTCGACGCGGTGAGCATGCCGTGGGGCCGGTACCGGTGGAGCGAGGGCGCGGCGTCCGTCCGGTGGGGACTGGACACCGCGGCGGCCGAGCGGGAGCGGAGGCTGGCGGCCGAGCCGGAAGGGCGGCTGTTCTTCGCCGGGGAGCACTGCTCGTCCACCCCGGCGTGGATCGAGGGCGCGATCGCGTCGGCGGTCCGCGCGGCGGACGAGATCGACGCCCACACGGTCCGGCGTGGCGCTCCGTGCGCCGCGCGCCGCATGGAGGGGGCGAGTCGATGAGCGTGTTCGACCTGCCGCGCCTGCACTTCGCGGGCACCGCGACGACGCGGTTGCCGACGGGCCCGAAGTCCGGTCTGGTGGACCTCGCGACGAACACGGCGCTGGCCGACTCCCGGCCGGTGGACCCGGGGAGCCCGGCGACCGACCACCACCGCTACCTCGACCGGCGTGGCCCCCGCTTCGACGCGTCCGGCCGCCTGTGCGACGAAGGGCCGTTCAGCGCGGCGAAGGGCTGGAACTTCGCCGGCAACGGGCACTTCGCGGTGAACGCCCGGATCGTCGGGGTCGAACGCGCCGCCGGCGAGCTCGACACGCAGGACACCGCGGTCGGTCGGGCCGTCGACATGTGGGGGCACTACAACCCCTACCTGGCGACCACGGCCAACCGGGCCAGGGTGTTCGACGTCGACCCGGCCTCGGACTGGACCACGACGCTGATGGTGGGGCAGTTCTGCTTCGGCCGCGTGGGTCGGTCGCACGACGACGGTTACCTGTTCTGCGGCGGCGTGGACGGCTTCCAGCCGCCTCGATGGCACCACCTGCGCTACGTCCTGGACGTCGGCGAGCACCCGTTGGCCGCGCACCTGCGGCGTTCGACGGTGCACCAGTTCGTCGTGTGCCGGCACGACAACCCGTTGTGGCGGTGGCCGTCGACGCACCCGGCGTCCCCCGCCGTCGCCGCGTTGCGCGAGGCCGCCGAGTCCGCGGACGGGGACGGCCTGGTCGTCCAGTTCGCGCTTGGCGGCATGGCGACGCCGTCGGCGCCGGACACGCCCGACCACTGGGACCTGCGGGGCACCATCGCGGTGTGGCGCGCCGACGAGCCGCGCACCTACCCCGCGGGGCGGCTGCTGAGCCCGCGTGGGCGGCCGGCGCAGGCGCACCCCTTGCACACCCTGTCGGTGGAGATCTCGCCGACCCATGCGACGTTCAACCTGGTCAACGCCGTCCCGTTGACCGGTCGGGCCCTGCGGCCCGGCCCCGGATCCACGCACGCGCCGGGGCCGGCGGTGGACATGGGCGACCTGGAGCTGCGCGGCGCGGACGGGCGGCTGGTGGCCAGGCTGCCCCGCGGGCAGTACCTGACCGTCCGGCCCAACGGCGGCGTCGTGTCGGTTCCCGTCGTGGACCCGGACGCGGCCGACCAGGCGCTGCACGTCGTCGGCGGTGTCGGGGAACGGACGGTGCTGCTGGTGGAGCGGGAGGTCAACGTCCAGTCCGACGACGCCGTCCTCATCGTGGAGCACCCGCGGTCACCGACCGACGCCGGCCACGACATCGACGTCGAGTTCCGCACCTACGTCCGCGGGCGACCCGGCCCGTGGCCGGCCGTCCACGTCGGACAGTACTTCAACGGCCGGGCGCTGCCCCTGGACCAGGTCGCCGCGTCAGGCGACGCGAAGGCGGGCGACGTGACGATCGTCGGCGTGCGGCCGGGCGGGGAGCACACCTCCGGGTTCGAGCCGGCCTGTCTCCTGCACACCGGCGAGGACGGACGCGGCGTGCTCACGCTGCGCGGCGCGCGGGCGGGCACCACCCGCGTGTTGCTGTCGGCCACCGCCCACGACGTGCCGTGCGACGGGTCCCGGCCCGGTTCGGCCGCGGTCGGCTACGACCACGACGACGCACTGGGGTTCTGGCCCGGCGCCGGGTGGTTGGCGGTGCGCGTGCTGCCCGACGACTGGCGACTGGACGGCATCGCCGACCGCGACATCACCTTCGAGGTGGTCTACCGGGAAGTCTTCGCCTACTACGAACAACTCTTTTCGTTCATGCGCGAGGAGGTGTTCAGTCTCGCGGACGGCTTCCGGGTCGCCACCTACGCACGGCTGATCTGGCAGATGTGCAATCCGGCCAACAAGTCCAAGACCTACTACATGCCGCCCACCCGCGACCTCACCGAGCCGAAGGCCCGCCTGCTCCTGGGTTTCCTGCGCCGGCAGCACGCCCCGGAGTCGCCGCCGGCCGGCGTCTCGTCGGCTGGCGTCTCGTCGGCTGGCGTCTCGTCGGCCGGGTACCGGATCGACACCCGCGGCGACCTGCTCAGCGCCCTGCACGACGCGGCGACCATCGAGTTGGCCGCGATGCTGCAGTACCTCTACGCGGCTTTCTCCCTGCCGACCTACGGTGCCGCGTGGGAGCACGTGCGCCGAGGTGAGTGGACCGGCGGGCACCTTCGGCTGGTGTGCGGCGACGGCGGGGAGACCCGGGACGGCGGCATCCGCGGGGCGCTGCTGGAGGTGGCCCGCGAGGAGATGATCCACTTCCTGGTGGTCAACAACATCATCATGGCCATCGGGGAGCCGTTCCACGTCCCGGCGCTGGACTTCGGCACGGTCAACGGGCAGTTGCCGGTCCCGCTGGAGCTGGCGTTGGAGCCGCTGGGCATCGGCAGCGTGCAGCGGTTCATCGCCCTGGAACAACCCGGCGGCGGTGGTGACGGGCCGCCGGGGGACGACCGCCGCTACGGCTCGCTGAGCGAGATGTACGCGAGCATCCGGGAGGGGTTGTGCCGCGTGCCCGACCTGTTCCTGGTCGAGAAGGGCCGGGGCGGCGGCGAGCACCACCTGTTCCTGCGCGAGTCGCTCAACGCCGTGCACCCGGACTACCAGTTGGAGGTCGACGACCTGGCCAGCGCGCTGTTCGCGATCGACGTCGTCACCGAACAGGGCGAGGGCAACGTGCTGGGCGGCGTCGAGCACGGGGAGGAGGCGCACTTCGACACGTTCCTCCGGATCTCGGACGTCCTCATGGTCGAGCACCTGTCCGCCGAGCGCCGCAGGGCGGCCCCGTGGACGCCCGCCTACCCGGTGGTGCGCAACCCGAGCCTGCGCGAGGGCAACCCCGCCACCGAGTTCGTGTCCGATCGGGACGCCCGCACGGTGCTGGAGCTGTTCAACAAGTCCTACTTCATGATGTTCCAGCTCATGGTCCAGCACTTCGGTCACCAGCCGGACAGCGCCCTGCGCCGCTCGGAGCTGATGAACCTGGCCATCGAGGTCATGACCGGTGTCCTGCGGCCCACCGCCGAACAGTTGGTGCGGATGCCGTCCGGGCGGCGGGGCCGGACCGCGGGGCCGTCGTTCGAGCTGGCCGGGGTGCCGGGGGTCATCCCGCGGCGGGACGTGGCGATGCGGTCGGTGGCGACGCGGTTCGAGCACCTGTCCGCGGGCGCCCGCCGGTCCGGGCTGCTGCCGGCGTCCGCGGTGGAGACGCTCGGGTTCCTGGCCGACCGGTTCCGGGCGCGCGGATCGAGCGGGTCATGACCGACCACCTGCTCGAAACCGAGGTGCTGATCGTCGGCGCCGGACCCGTCGGGCTGGCCCTGGCGCTGGACCTGGCCCGCCGGGGTGTGGACTTCGTGGTGCTGGAGGCGGGGGACGGCGCGGTGACCCACCCGAAGGTGAGCACGGTCGGCCCGCGGGCGATGGAGTTGTTCCGGCGGTGGGGCGTCGCCGAGCGCATCCGCCGGGCGGGCTGGCCCGGCGACCACCCGCTCGACGTCGCCTGGGTCACCCGGGTCGGGGGCCACGAGCTGTACCGCCTGGCCCGCGGGACCGCGAACAGCCGACCGCTGCCCGACCACACCCCGGAACCCGACCAGGTGTGTCCCGCGCACTGGCTCAACCCGCTGCTGCTGGACCGGGTCGGGGTGCACCCGGCCGGGCGCGTGCGCACGCTGCACCGGGTGGACGCCGTCCACCACCGCGATGGCGGTGTCGTCGCCGCGGCCACCCATTCCCGCCTGGGGACGGTGACCGTGATCGAGGCCGACCACCTCGTGGCCTGCGACGGGGCGGCGTCGCCGGTGCGCGCCATGTGCGGCATCCCCGCACCGCCCCGGCACGTGACGAGGGTGTTCCGCAACATCCTCTTCCACGCCCCGACCCTGCGCGACCAGCTCGGCCCGCGAGCGGCGATGGTCTACTTCCTGATGGCGTCGCCGTTGTTGCGCTACCCGCTGCGCGCGATCGACGGCGTGGACCTGTTCAACCTGGTCGCCGGGACCGACGACGGCGAGGACGCCGACCCGCGGTCGCTGGTGGCCGAGGCGATCGCCTTCGACACCCCGGTGGAGGTCCTCTCCGACCAACGCTGGCACCTCACCCACCGGGTGGCCGACCGGTTCCGGTGCGGCAACGTGTTCCTCGTCGGGGACGCGGCCCACACGCTGTCCCCGTCCGGCGGCCACGGCCTGAACCTCGGCGTGGCGGGCGCGGCCAACCTGGGGTGGAAGCTCGCCGCCGAGTTGGAGGGTTGGGCGGGGGAGAGCTTGTTGGACAGCTACGAGGCCGAGTGCAGGCCGGTCGCCCTGGCGACCCTGCACGAGGCCAACACCAACCTGGTGCGCGCGACGCGGCGGAGCATCCCGGATGACCTGCACGCCGACACGCTCGCGGGACGGCGGGCGCGGGCCGCGGCGCGCAGGGTGTTGGCACTCGGCGGCGCCGCCCGTGAGTTCGACTCGCCCGAGGCCCAGTTGGGGTTCCGCTACGAGTCTGGGTTGATCGTGCCCGAGGAACCACCGGCTCCCGTCGAGGGCCAGTGGCGGCCCCGCGCGACGCCGGGATCGCGGGCGCCGCACGCGTGGCTGCGCCGGGGCGTGTCGACGCTGGACCTGTTCGGGGCGGGGTTCACCCTCCTGTGCTTCCCGGGCGCGTACCAGACCGGGCCGGTCGAGCGCGCCTTCGCCCACCGCCGCGTGCCGCTGGAGGTCGTGGACTGCGCCGACCCGGCGGTGGCGCGGCTCTACGAGCGCCGCTACGTCCTGGTCCGGCCCGACGGGCACGTGGCCTGGCGCGGCGACGACGCGCCGACCCGCCCGGCGGCGCTGGCCGACGCGGTGCGCGGGGCGCGACCGTGACCGCGCGGCGACTGCCCCCGTTCGCCCCGGCGGGGTGGCCCGTCGAACGGGTGGCCGACCCCTACCCGGTGTACCGGCGCTACCGCGAGCGGGACCCGGTGCACCGGGGCGCGGGCCTGCCCGGCACGGCGACCGCGTGGTACGCCTTCCGCCACGCCGACGTGGTCCGGGTGCTCGGCGACGACGGCTTCGGCCGCAGCGCGCACGCCGTCACCCACGCCGACGGCCGCACCGTCCCACCGGTCCCGCCCGGCTACGACCGGCTCAGCCGGGTGGTGGCGAACTGGCTGGTGTTCATGGACCCGCCCAAGCACCGCCGGCTTCGGATGCTGCTCGCCCCGCGGTTCGGTCGGGACTCCGTGCGCGCGTTGCGGCCGAGAGTGGCCGCGATCGCGTTCAAGCTCGTCCGGGCCCTGCGCGAGCAACCCGTCTTCGACCTCGTGGACGCGTTCGCCGCCCCGCTGCCGCTGCTGGTCATCGCCGAAGTGCTCGGGCTGCCGGCCTCCGACGTCCCGTGGCTGCGGGGCCGCGCCGTGGCGCTCCAAGAGGCCGGGACGACGCAGGTCGGGCGGGGGGCGGACGCCTACGCGCGGGCCGACCACGCGGCCTCCCAGCTCACCGACTACTTCCTCGGTGAAGGCGCGCGCAGGCGCCGCAGCGGCGGTGACGACCTGATCGCCGTGCTCGCGCGTGGCGAGGGTCGGCTGAGCGAGGACGAGTTCACCGGCACGTGCATCCACCTGCTGACCGCGGGGCACGAGACGACCACGAACCTCATCGGCAAGTCCGTGCTGGCGCTGTTGGCCAATCCGGGGGCGCTGGGCGCGGGGCGGGCCCTGCCGGTCGGGGCGGTGGACGAGCTGATCCGGTACGACGCGCCCGTGCAGATGGTGACCCGGTGGGCCTACCGGGACACCGTGCTGGGGGAGCGCACGGTCCGCCGGGGCGACAAGGTGGTGCTGGTGCTCGGCTCCGCCAACCGCGATCCGCGGCGCTTCCGCGACCCCGACGTGCTCCGGCTCGACCGGCGTCCGGCCGGGCACTGCGGGTTCGGCATGGGCATCCACTACTGCCTGGGCGCACTTCTGGCCAAGGCCGAGGCCCAGATCGGCCTCGACGCCCTGGCGCAAGAGGGGCTGCTCACCGGGGGCTTGGCCGCCCGTCCCGTCTTCGGCGCCGACCTGGTCTTCCACGGCCCGACCCACCTCCTGCTCCGCGCCGGTCCGCGGGGTGGGGCATGACACCGCCGGTGGTCGCCCTGTCGTTGGACCTGGGTGATCGCGACCTGCTCACCGAGCTGCTGGACCTGCCGCGTCGCGGGCCGATGGTCCGCGTCCCGCACGCGGGCGGCCTGGTGTGGGTCGTGTCCGAGCCCCGCCTGGTGCGGGAGGTGCTGGCCGACCCGCGCTTCGCCAAGAACGGGCGGCACGCCCCGCCGTGGTTCGTCGACGAGAGCGGCCTGATCGGGTCCGGGGAAACCGCTCCCGGCGACATCGTCACCAGCGACGGGCCCGAGCACCGCCGGCTGCGGCGGCTGCACCTGCTGGGCTTGAGCCCCGCCCGGGTGCGGACCTGGGCCCCGACCATCGCCGCGCTGGCCGAGGACCTGCTCGACGCGTTGGCCGCGCGCGGCGAGGGCGGCGCCGCCGTCGACCTGGTCGCCGGGTTGGCCTACCCGCTGCCGCTGGCGGTCATCTGCGCCCTGCTCGGCCTGCCGCCCGCGACGCGCCCGGCCCTGCGCGCCGCCGCGGAGAAGATCTTCTACGGCGGCAGCCCCGAGGTGCGGGGGCGAGGCCGTGCGGAGCTGTACGGCACGATCGGCCGGCTGATCGACGAGCAGCCGGAGCTGATCTCCGACGGCATGATCACCGACCTGCTCGCCGTGACCGGGCACGACCCGCCGGAGGCGACCCGCACCGAGGTCAAGGCGTGGGTGCCGAGCCTGGTCCTGCCCGGCCACGAGTCCACCGCCGGGCTGATCTCGGCGACGCTGTACGAGTTGCTGGCCGTCGGGGCTCGACCCGGCGGGGGTGCAGTGGCCGCCGCGGTGGAGGAGGCGCTGCGGCTGCACCCGCCTTTCCCGTTGGCGACGTGGCGCTTCGCCGCCGAGGACATCGCCCTGGGCGCTCTGGTGGTGCCGCGCGGCACGCCCGTCCTGGTCAACCTGGCCGCGGCGAACCGCGACCACGACCGCCACCCCGACCCCCACCGGTTCCGGCCCGACCGGAGCCCGAACGACCACGTCTCGTTCGGGCTGGGAGCGCACTACTGCATCGGCGCCGGTTTGGCGCGGATGGAGGCCACGACGGCGGTGACGGCGTTCCTGCGGCGGTTCCCGCACGCCCGGCTCGCGGATCCGGACACCCCGCCGCGCCGCCAGAGCGACCTGCTCAGCCACCGGATCACCGATCTCCCCGTCGTGCTCGCCTGAGCGAGACCGGATCGGCGCGGATTCGCTCTGGTGCTGCCGGTGCGGTGCTCGCGAGTCGTCTGGTTCGGCGTAATAGCGCGGGCGGTTGGTGTGTCGGTCTGTCGAAGCGGTCCCGATCGGGGACGCGGGATGAGGACGGACGGTCGAGCGGCGTGGCGTCGACGGCCCTGAGCGTTCCGGAAGGTGAGGTGGACCGTGATAGCGCTCATCGGCGTTGAACGGATCAAGCTGTTCTCCACTCGTTCGCCCTGGTGGTGCGTCGGTGCGGCCATCGTCCTGCCGATCGTCGTCGCCGTGGTCACGACAGTCGGTTCGGGTGACAGCCCCGTCACGCTGGATTCGATCCTGGCGGGAGGCTCACTCGGCCTCTACACGCTGCTGGTGATGGCCATGCTGGCGATCACCACCGAGTACCGCTTCAACACGATCAAGCTGACGTTCCAGGCGGCCCCGGACCGCGTGTCACCGTTGCTGGCCAAGGCCGCGGTGGTCGCCGGGGTGGCGTGCCTGGCGGGCTGGGCGGCGTCGTTCGGCTCGGTGGGCGTCAGCAAGCTGCTCGCCGAGAACGGGTCCCGGTTGGTCATCACGTCGGGCTCCGGTCTGCGCGCGGTGCTCGGCTTGGGGTTGATCTGCGCGGCGAGCGCCGTTCTCGCACTGGGCATCGGAGGGTTGATCCGCCACACGGCGGGCGCGTTGACGCTGATACTGGTGTTCGGGCTGGTGGTGGAGCCGTTGGTCAGGCTCATCCCCAAGGTCGGCGAGGACGTCTACGAGTGGATGCCGTTCGTCTCGGCCTTCCGGCTCCCGGTCGAGCACCCTCCCACCGACGTGCCGTCGCCCTGGGCCTCGTTCGCCTACCTCTCGGCGATCGCCGTCGCCGTCTTCGCGCTCTCGCTCGTGGTCATCAAACGACGCGACGCGTAGCCACCCGTTCAACCGCCATCGAGTCGGGAGCACCCCATGATCGAGGTCGTCGAAGTCACCAAGCGCTACGGCTCCACCGTCGCGGTGAACAACCTGTCGTTCAGCGTGATGCCCGGCCGCGTCACCGGGTTCCTCGGCCCCAACGGCGCGGGCAAGTCCACCACCATGCGGATGATGCTCGCCCTGGACCGCCCCACCAGCGGGCACGTGCTGATCGACGGCAAACCCTACGCGGCGCTGCACCGCCCGCTGAAGACGGTCGGGGCGGCGTTGGACGCCAAGTGGGTCCACCCCAACCGCAGCGCTCGCGCCCACCTGTTGTGGATGGCCCGCTCCAACGGCATCTCCGCCGGCCGCGTGGCCAAGGTCCTGGACCTCGTGGGCCTGGAAGGGGTGGCGAACAAGCGGGTCGGCACCTTCTCCCTGGGCATGTCCCAGCGGCTGGGCATCGCCGGCGCGCTGCTGGGCGACCCGGAGATCCTGATGTTCGACGAGCCGGTCAACGGGTTGGACCCCGAGGGCATCCAGTGGATCCGGCAGTTCATGCACCGGCTGGCCGGCGAGGGGCGGACGGTGTTCGTGTCGTCGCACCTGCTCGCGGAGATGGCGTTGACCGCCGAGGACCTGGTGGTCATCGGCAAGGGCAAGCTGATCGCCCAGACCAGCACCGAGCGGTTCATCAAGGACGCGACCGAGGACACCGTCCGCGTGACCTCACCGGAGATCGACCGGCTGCGGGCCGTGCTCGCCCGTCACGCCCGGGTCGACTCGGTCGGCGGCGCGCTCGTCGTGCACGGCCTGGACCCCCAGCGCATCGGCGAGCTGGCGGTGATCGAAGGCATCACGCTGTCCGAACTGGCGTCCCAGCGCGGTTCCCTGGAGGAAGCCTTCATCAGGTTGACGAAGGACGCCGTGGAGTACGACGCGCACATGTGAGGTCATGAACGTGGTGAAGGCCAGTCCACTGTGGACTGGCCTTCACCGCTGTCACCCGGCGCCGGCGCTCGTCAAGACCGCCGGCCTCGCCGCTGCCACGCCGGTTGGCGAGGCGATCCGCTCTCCGGGGTCACCGACCGCGCCGCCGACAGTCTCCAGGTGAGGGCGGTCGGCGCGTCATCGACGTGCCTCCCGTGGTGTCGGTGCTGCATGGGAGGTCATGTCCGATCGTGACCCGATGGGAAGAGGTGCGACATGGGTAGTCGGTGGATGTCTGATCACGCCCAGGCCGTGGACCGTGTCGCGGCGCCACGCCATCGACGGCGTCGGTCACGGCTCGCCATGCATCGGCGTGCTCCTCGTCCTTGGACGGCCACTTCCCCCGGCACACCCCGGCGACTCGGCAGGCTCCTGCTCGCGGCGGCCATGGTCGTCCTGGGCGCGCTGCCGGTCACCTCGACCGCCGTCGCGGACACGACCGCGGTCTCGACGGTGACCAAGTCGGGCACGAACGAGCAGAACGGTTCCGTGGCCAGCTCGGACGGCACCCGCGGCACCGCCAACCCCGGCGACACGATCGACTGGGTGCTCAACTACACGAACTCCACCGGTCTCCCGGCCACCGTCTCGCTCACCGACACGATCACGGGCAGCCAGTCCTACGTGCCCGGATCGCTGACGATGCCGCCCGACTTCACCGGTGCCGTCAACGGCGACACGGTCACCGCGAACGGGCAGAGCGTGCCGCCGTCAGGGACGGCGGCTTTCACGTTCCTCCAGGTGGGCCAAGCGCTCCAGCAACCGGGCGGCGGTGACGGCACCGTCGTCATGACCAGCCTGATCGAGCCCGACAACCTCTACACGTCGTTCCACCACAACGACCCGTCGATCACCTGCATGACCAGGGCGACCGGCGGTACGTGCGCGAACTGGCCGGCCCGCGTCCTCTACTTCGACTTCGCCAATCCCACGGGTCCGTTGCTGACCACCTCGCCCGCGACCGGGAAGTCGATCTACGGCAACTACACCGTGCTCGACCAGGGCACCGGTCGGATCTTCGGGATGGTCTACAAGGACCCGACCCATGTGGAGGTGATCTGCTACGACCCGCTCTCCCTGACCGGCTGTGGGGAATTGCAACTCACCACCGTCCCGGCCATCACCTACACCCAGGGGAACTCCGCCATCACCCCGACGGTTTCGCCCAACCAGGGCACCTACAGCACATCCGTCGCAGCGCTCACACAAGCGGCAGACGGTTTGATGTACTGGTTGGACCACACGGGCGTCCTCCACTGCTTCAACCCTGGGTCCTTCACGCCGTGCGCCAACGACGGTTTCCAGTTGTACCCCACCACGGCCGGCCTGTTCCCCCAGGCCGCCAGTCAGAACATCCAGTCGTTCGGGCCTTACGTGTTCACCCAGTGGCCGGTGATGTCCGACAACCGGTGGCACCAGAACATCTCCTGCTACGACACCCGCACCAACGACGTGTGCCCGGGATTCGCCAACGGCGTCATCGCCCCAACCGCCATCGGCAACCGGACGCACCAGATCACCATGGGACCGGTCATGGACGCTTCCGGTGCGGTGGTGGGCATTTGCAGCCTCGGCAACAGCAACTCCGACTGCTTCTCGACCACGACGCAGACCGCGGGAGTGGCCGATACGCTGCCCGACCCGCCGATCTACACGAACGTCGTGCCCTGGGGCGGCTTCTACCAGAACCTCACCACCATCGGAACCCGTACCTACGTGGCCACGAACACCGGGCGGGTGCTGTGCTACGACTTCGCGACGAGTGCGACGTGCGCGAACTACCCGGAAACGCCTCCGATCGTGGTCCCGAGCGTCAACTACACGCTCGCGGTCGACGTGGTGAACCCGACATGCATCTGGGCGAACGGGGACAGCGGAAGGGTCATCCCGATCAACGCGCTCACCGGCGAGGTCGGCTGCTCGACCACCGGCTCGGTCACGGCGCGCCCCCAGGCCAACTACTGCGATGGATCGAGCGCGGAGGGCCGCAACACCGCGTGGTCGCAGATCGTCGTGTCGAGTCCGCCGAACAACACCTACGCCGCTGTCGCGGTGACCATCAGGGACGCCGACGGGGACATCATCACCGACTCCAACGGCACGGTCTGGAGCAACAACCAGGTCCCGGCGGCCAACGTCCCGATCGACCTGGCGAGCATCATCGGCTACTCCGCCACTTGGTCCAACGGACTCGGGGGCACCTTCGACACGACGGAGCTGGAGGTCGTCGTGTCGTTCATCGAGACGACGGCGGACTTCACGGCTCCGCAGGCGTCGGTGACCTGGACCGGTGACGACGTCTACCAGGTCTGCTTCAAGACCCAGGTGGCCCAGGTGTGCGACACGTTCCCGATCTCGAACAACGCGACGTTCACCACCGACGCCACGGCGAACGGTGGCGCCAGCGACGCGCCCGCCGGGAACAGCTCGGGTGTGGCGGCGTTCGACGTCGCCCCGACGGGGGAGTCGTGCCGAGTGCACATAGCGAAGACGGCGAGTACCTCGTTGGCGTTGCCGGGCCAACCGGTGACCTACACGGTGACGATCACGAACACGGGCACCGCGGACTACCTCGCGGGCAACCCGGTGGTGGTGAACGACGACCTGTCGCGGGCGCTGGCGAACGCCACCTACAACAACGACGCGTCCGCGCCCTCGGGGACGGTGAGCTTCGCGTCGCCGACGTTGACCTGGACCGGGCCGCTGGCCGCCAACACCTCGGTGGCGATGACCTACAGCCTGACGCCCAACGCGAACGTGCCGGTGGGCACGGAACTGCCGAACACGGTGTCCTCGCCGACGTCCACGACCAACTGCCCGGTCGGGTCGACCGATCCGTCCTGCTCGACGGTCACCGCCATGGGGGTGCCGGGGTTGTCGGTGGTGAAGTCCGCCAACCCGGCGACCGCGCACGAGGTCGGTGACACCATCCAGTTCAGCTTCGTGGTGACGAACACGGGCAACGTGCCGATGTCCGGCATCACGGTGAACGACACCCTGACCGCGCCGGCCGGTCCGGCGCTGGTCGTCACCTGCCCGTCGACCACGTTGGCGGCCGGCGCGGTGATGACCTGCACCGCCCCGTACACGGTCACCCAGGCCGATGTGGACAACGGGTCGGTGAACAACACCGCGACCGTGACCGGCACGCCGCCGTCGGGCCCGCCGACCACCAGTGAGGAGTCGGTGGGCTCGGTGCCCATCCCGTCGTCGCCGGCGATGACGATCCAGAAGGTGGCCAGCCCGGGGTCGATCAGCCAGGTGGGCGAGCAGATCCACTACACGTTCGTGGTGCGCAACACGGGCAACACGGTGCTCAACGACATCGTGGTGACCGACCAGTTGGCCGCTCCGGCCGGGCCCGCGCTCACGATCACATGCCCGGCCACGACGTTGGCGGTGGGCGGGGTGATGACCTGCACCGCCAGCCCGTACGTCGTGACCGCCGCGGACCTGGACAACGGGAGGGTCGTCAACACCGCCAACGCCACGGCGACGCCGCCCAACGGGCCGCAGATCAGCGCCCCGCCGTCGACCGCCGAGGTGCCGCGCACGAGCGCCGGCCCGTCGCTGGCGATCCAGAAGACGGCGGTGCCCACGACCGCCCGCAACGTCGGTGATGTGGTGCAGTACGACTTCGTCGTCCGCAACACGGGCAGCACGGAACTGACCGGGATCACCGTCGAGGACGTCTTCGTCGCGCCGGCCGGCCCGGCGATCACCGTGACCTGCCCGCGTGATTCGCTCCCGGTCGGGGGCGAGCAGACCTGCACCTCCAGCCCGTACCGGTTGACCGCGGCGGACGTGGCCAACGGGTCGGTCAACAACTCCGCCACCGTCACCGGGACCAGCCCGGACGGCAGCGCCGTCACCAGTCCGCCGTCGACCGCGGTGGTGTCGATCTCGCCCAGCCCGTCCCTGACCGTGACCAAGTCGGCCAGCCCGGCGATGGTGCGCGCGGTCGGACAGACCATCACCTACAGCTTCGTGGTCGTCAACACCGGCAACGTGCCGCTGACCGGCGTCACCGTCAACGACACGCTGTCCGCCCCGGCCGGTCCGGCGCTGGTCGTCACCTGCCCGTCCACCACGCTCGCGATGGGCGCGCAGATGGTCTGCACCGCCCCCTACACGGTCACCGCGGCGGACGTGGACAACGGGTCGGTGAACAACACCGCCACCGCCACCGGCGACGATCCCGACGGCAACCCGGTGACGTCCAACCCGTCCACCGCGAGCGTGCCGGCGCCGGCCGGTTCGAGCCTGTCCATCGTGAAGTCCGCCAACGTGGCGGCCGGGCACGTCGCCGGCGAGACGATCACCTACAGCTTCGTGGTCACCAACACCGGCGACACCTCGCTGGCGAACGTGGTCGTGACCGACGCGCTGGTCGCGCCGGCCGGGCCGGAACTGGCCGTCACCTGCCCGTCCACCATGCTGGCCGCGGGCGACTCGATGACCTGCACCGCCCCCTACACCCTCACCCAGGCCGACGTGGACAACGGCAAGGTGGACAACTCCGCCACCGCGACCGCCACCGACCCCACGGGGGGCACCGTCGCCAGTCCGCCGTCGGCGATCAGCGTGCCCATCCCGGCCGACCCGGCCCTGACCCTGGTCAAGACCGCCAATCCCGCCCACTTCACCGCCGCCGAGGAGGAGATCACCTACACCTTCGTGGTCACCAACAGCGGCAACGTGCCGGTGGACAACGTGTCGATCTCCGAAGTCTCCTTCGACGGCAGCGGGTTCATGTCACCGATCACCTGCCCACCTGGACCACTCGCGCCCGGTGCGCAGGTCACCTGCACCGCGGACTACACCACCACCCCGTCCGACGTCGACGCCGGAGGTTCGCCCCTGGTGAACGTCGCGGTGGCCAACGCCACCGCGCCCGACGGCGGCCCGGTGCAGTCCAACGAGGCCGAAGCCTTCATCACCACCCGCCTGGTGGCCGACCTGCACATGGTGAAGATGGTCAACCCGTCGCGGGCCTACACCGTCGGCCAGCAGGTGACCTACACCTTCGTGGTCACCAACCCCAGCGGGCAGCCGGCGAGCAACATCCAGGTCCAAGACCAACTCGTCGCACCGGCGGGCCCGGCGGTGACCGTCACCTGCCCGGCCACGACGCTGGCGGCGGGCGCGTCGATGACCTGCACGTCGAGTCCTTACACCATCACCGCGGCCGACGTGGCCAATGGCAACGTCCGCAACGGCGCGACGGTCACGGGCACCGACGCCAACGGCAACAGCGTCGATCCCGGCGTCCGGTTCAGCGTCGACCTGCCCATCGCCACCGCGCCCAGCCTGGCCCTGACCAAGATCGCCGACCGGGCCACCGCCTACCAGGCCGGGGACCAGATCAACTACAGCTTCCTGGTCACCAACACGGGCAACGTCGAGATGACCGGCGTGACCGTGACCGACACCCTGGTCGCGCCGGCCGGGCCCGAGGTCACCGTCACCTGCCCGGCCACGACGCTGGCGGCGGGCGCGTCGATGACCTGCACCTCCACCCCCTACACCGTGACCGCGGCGGACGTCGCCAACGGCGGCGTGGACAACTCGGCCACCGCGTCGGGCACCGACCCGGCCGGCGTCACCTCGACCACACCGCCCTCGACCGCCACGGTCGACATCCCCTCGGAGCCGGGGTTGACGATCCTGAAGACCGCCGACCCCGCCACGACCTCCCAGGTCGGTGAGACCATCACCTACAGCTTCCTGGTCACCAACACCGGCAACGTGGAGCTGACCGGTGTGGCGGTCACCGACACGCTGGCCGCGCCGGCCGGGCCCGAGGTCACCGTGACCTGCCCGTCCACCACGCTGGCCATCGGCGCGTCGATGACGTGCACCTCCACGCCCTACACCACCACCAACGCCGACGCCGCCAACGGCACGGTGAACAACTCCGCCACCGCGTCGGGCACCGACCCCAGCGGCGGCACCACCACCAGCCCACCCTCGACCACCAGCGTCCCGGTGCCGGCGAGCGCCGCCATCTCGATCGTCAAGTCGGCCGACCGCACCACCGTCGATCGGGCCGGTGACATCGTCAACTACAGCTACGTCGTCACCAACACGGGCAGCGTCCCGTTGACCGACGTCACCGTGGACGACCAGCTCGCCGCGCCCGGCGGGCCGTCGGTCACCATCACCTGCCCGTCGACCACCCTGGCCGTGGGCGCCTCGATGACCTGCACGGCCAGCCCGTACACCGTCACCCAGGCGGACGCGGACAGCGGGGAACTCCACGACACGGCCACGGCCGTGGGCACCCCGCCCAACGGCCCGCCCGTGCAGGCCCCGCAGTCCACCGTGGTGATCCCCATCCCGCCGGCGCCGGACCTGACGGTGGACAAGTCCGCGGACCCGACCACCGTCGCCAACGCCGGTGACACGGTCACCTACAGCTTCCTGGTCACCAACACCGGCAACGTCTCCCTGACCAACCTCACGATCACCGAGACCGAGTTCTCCGGAACGGGAACCCTGTCGCCGATCAGTTGCCCGACCGACCCCGTGGCACCGGGAGCCACTGCCACCTGCACCGCCACCTACACCCTCACCCAAGCCGACGTGGACACCGGGTCGATCACCAACACCGCGACCGCGACCGGCAACCCGCCCGTCGGCCCGGCCGTCACCTCACCGCCGAGCTCGGCCGAGGTGACCGCGCCACCGAACCCGTCGTCGAACCTGGTCAAGTCGGCCGACCCGGCCACGATCGGCTCCGCCGGCCAGCTCGTGACCTACAGCTTCGTGGTCACCAACACCGGCAACGTCACGCTCACCGACGTGACCGTGACCGAGACCAGCTTCACCGGCACCGGCACCCCGCCGACGCCGACCTGCCCGACCGAACCCCTGGCGCCGGGCGCCTCGGTCACCTGCACCGCCACCTACACCACCACCCAGGCCGACATCAGCGCCGGGAAGGTCGACAACACCGCCATCGCGAGCGGCACGGCCCCCGACGGGACGGACACCACCACGCCGCCGTCCACCGCGACCGTCGAGGTGCCGCCGTCGGGCGCGGGCTCTCAACACCCCGTCACCGGTAGCAGTCTGCGCGGTCTCCTGGGCCTGGCCGTCCTGCTGCTCACCAGCGGGATAGCCACGATCCCCGTCATCGGCCGGTACCGCCGCCGCCGCGGCTGACAACGGGACGGCAGGTCCGCCGCCGGGCACACGCCCGGCGGCGGACCTGTGTCGCGACCTCCCGTTCCGGCGTGCTTGGTCCGGGTGTCGCGCTCCGGGTGTCGCGCTCCGGGTGTCGTGCTTCGGGTGTGGGGTGAGGTGGCCGCGTGACTGGTTCGCCGCGTGGTCGTAATGGGTGACACCGGTCGGCGGCGAAGGTCCTGCCCGGGCTGAACGCGGTCAAGCCGCCGGTTGAGCTGAATGCAGCGGGATCACCGGTGGGGCCGGTCGGCGGGAGGTTCGAGGGTGGCCGGTGAGCTGGCTGCCGGGACCAGCAGGCGCGGGGTGCCGGAGCCGTCGGCCGGGACCGCCCACACGTCGCTCGCCGCCTCGTCGCGTCGGATGGCGTAGGCGACCGTGTCGTCGTCCAGCCATGCGGGTTGGTCGTCGACGCTCCGCGTTTCGGCGAGCGGGACGACCACACCGGAGGCGAGGTCCATCGTGGACAGTCGCCAACCCTGTGCCGGATCACCGTTCACGGCGGCCTTGAAGGCGATGCGTGTGCCATCGGGTGAAAGCGATGGGCATTCCACGTTCTCCGCGATCACTTCCATCCGCATGGCCCGGAAGTCGCCACGCATCAAGAACCGCTTCCCCCCGGTCGACATCGACACGTAGAAGCGGTTGTCGTCGGCGGCGAACGTGACTCCCCAGAAGTTGGTGTCCGGAGCCACCACGGGCACTCCGTCCTTCATGGACGTGAAGTATTCCAGCGACCACAGCACATCGCCGGTCTTCAAGTCCAGGATGCCGGTGTTGGTGGAGAACGAGCCCGACGTGTACGAGTGCCCTTCCACGAACTCGGTCCAGGACACCATGCGCCCGCTTTCGGACACCCTGGTCCGGTTGGGGATGCCCTGCAGGGGAACCGTCCGCAGTCGTCGCTGGAGCGTCGAGTCGAAGACCACCAACTCGCCCGCGTTCAAGGCGCTCATCGGGCGCAGGCAGGACACCGTGCCGCCGGCCGCGTAGGCCCGGTCGCAACGCTCGCCGGTGACCTCGCGCGGCCCGGTCGGGTCGTCGCGGGACACGAAGGACAGGACACCGTCGCTGACCACCTGGAGCCTCGCCCCCGTCACCGGGCCGGTCACGACGTCGGCGCCGGAGGCGGACCGCAGCGCGGTGTAGCCGACCGCCACTCCCGCCAGCGTGACGGCGGCCGCGGCGGTGAGCAGGAGCCGCGCCCTGGCGGAGGGCGGGTTCACCGGCGCCGCCCCGACAACGCCACGACCACGACCGCTCCCGCCACGACGGCGGCGGCTGCGAGCCGGGTGGCGGCTTCGGGGCCCCAGGCGTGCCAGGTGAGCCCGAACAGCACCGAGGACCCCAGGTAGCCCAGGGCTTGACCGGTCTGCACCAGGGCGAGGCCGGTGGCGCGCAGCGCGCGCGGGATCACCGGGGCGGCGAGGGCCATCAGCACACCGTCGGTCGCCGCGTAGAACACCCCGTACAGCGCGACGACCACCACGACCAGCGGCCAGCCGCCCCAGGGCCCGAAGAGGGCCGCGTAGGCGACGGCCAGCGCCACGTGGCCGCCGACGACGACGGGCAGCCGTCCGACCCGGTCGGCCAGGACGCCCATCGGGGCGGCGAGCACCAGGTACACCAGGCTCGTGCCGACGGCGAGCAGCGGGAACCACCCGATCGACAGCGCGGTCCGCTGGTGCAGGAGCAGGTAGACGAACCCGTCGCCGACGGTCACGAACCCGAGCACCGCGGCCACGACCACGAGCCGCCGCACCCTCGTTCGCCGCAGCAGTCCCCATGCGGTTGACACGCGCACGGGCCGCGCCGGCACGGGCGAGCGGTGGTCGCGGACGAACAGCACCAGGACCACCACGCCCATCGCGGCGATGCAGGCGCTGGTGACGAAGACGGAGTCGAAGGAGCCGGCCGTGGCGGCCAGCACGGCGAGCGCGACGAGCGGTCCCAGGAACGCGCCCACCCCGTCCATCGCGCGGTGCACGCCGAACGCCCGGCCGAGGTCACCCGCCGGGCTGGACAGCGTGATCAGGGCGTCGCGCGGCGCCGTGCGCAGGCCCTTGCCGGCCCGGTCGGCGGTGATCGCCGCGCCGAGCAGGGCGGTGGACGTGCCGGCGACCAGCAGACCGAGTTTGGCCACCGCGGACAGGCCGTAGCCGAGCCCGGCCACGGCCTTGCGCCGGGTCGTGCGGTCGGCGAGGTAGCCGCCGACCAGCCGCAGCACCGTGGTCGCGCCGGTGTAGAGGCCGTCCACGACGCCGTACGCCGCCGGGCTGAGCTGGAGGCCCACGACGAGGTAGAGCGGCAGGACGGCGGTGACCATCTCCGAGGACACGTCGGTGACCAGGCTGACCGCGCCGAGCGCGAACACGTTGGCGCTCACGCCTTTCCAGGCGCCGACCTTCGCGCGGTCGATCGTGGACAGGTACATGCCGTCCTCCCCGATCCCGGCGGCACGGTGTCCGGCACCCGCGCCTCGTCGCATCGGCCCACAGCGCCACCACCGGGCCGGCGAAGCGGCTCCACCCCGGCCCGGTGGCGGTCCTCCACCGTGCGGACCGCTGGACTGGTCGCGCCATGACGCGGCATGACCGATTTGCCCCTGGCGGGTCACCGAGCCGGTGCCGGTGGCGGGGGATGACCCGGGTTGCAACCAGCGCGGCGACTGGCGGAGCGGCGCTCCCGGATCGTCAGCTCGCCCAGCGTCATGGCGAGCGCGGTCTACCTGTCGGCCTCCGAAGGGGTCCGCCAAGGCACGGCTCGGTCGTCCCGGACGTCGAGCGGGGAGGTCACGCGATGAACGGGTTGCTCCGCCGGCTCTGGCTCGGAACGGGCAGCTGGGTGCAGTGGCGCGTGCTGTGGCTGGTGAACGCGAAGTTCATGGTCAGCGTCGCGGCCGTGGTGCGGGATGAGAACGGCCGGGTGCTGCTGCTCAAGCACCACTTCTGGCGTGAGGACCGGAAGTGGGGCTTGCCCAGCGGTTACGTGAAGGCGGGGGAGACGCTCGCCGACGCCGTGGTGCGGGAGGTCGTCGAGGAGACGGGGCTCGTCGTGGTGGTGGGCGACCCCATGCCGGTGTACCTGGGCAGCGGCTACCGCCTCCGCCTGGAGTTCGTCTACGAGGCGCGCTACACCGGCGGTGAGATCGAGATCGACGGGTTCGAGATCGAGCAGGCGGGGTGGTTCGAGCCGGATCGGCTGCCACGGGAAGTTCAAGAGACGCACCAGAGGCTGATCCGCCAGTCGCCCTGACCGTCGAGCGTGCGGCACGGGGTCGCCGCGACCGGTCCGGGTGACCGGACGTCATCGGGCACGGCGTTCGGCGGTCTGCGGGAAGACAGTCCGGATCCGAGGCGTGCAGTGGCACCGTCGTCGGCAGCGCATGGAGGTTGGAATGAACAGGCGTGGTTCGTGGCCCACCGTGCTGTTGTCGCGGGGTCAGGGCCGTCCTCGGCACCCTGCACCGTCGCGAAAGGCGGCTGTACTGGCCGCTTCGGCTCTACTCGGCGCACTCGTCCTACCGGGCGTCGGGCTTGTCGGAGGTGTCGGGACGCCTGTGGCGTCGGCGACCGTCCCCGGCACGCCCGGTGTTCCGCAAGCGGCCGCGTTGCTTGTCGCCGAGGACTTCGAGAACGCCGCGACGCCCACGCCCAGACTGCTGAGCACTTATGTCGGGGCGAGCGGTCAGACGTACACGGCGGACACGCCGTACCTGACCAACTGCAACGGCAACGTGGTCGAGTTCGACTCGACCGACATCGCGGCGTCGAACTGCAACGGGAACGACGGCGCATTTTCGGGGATCCGGCAGATGGCACACGCGCTGGGCACCTTCGCGGGTGACTCGACGCCGAACGACAACCACGTGGTGTCGGGGTGGACTTTGGCCGCCATCCCGGCCGGTCAGACGCGGGTGCTCGAGCTCACGCCGCAGATCTCCTTGGCGGCGGCGAACCGCTTCATCATCGCGAGCGTCGATGTCGTGGCACTGACCTGCACCGCCCCTCCCGTCTACACCTTCGCGGTCACGTCGGGGACGACGTCGACCACGCTGGGAAGTTCGCTCAACGTGTGCGGCACCGGGGTCGACAACACGGTGATCTCGGTTCCCGCAGTCGGGAGCGCGCCGGCTCGCGACATGAGGGCCGCGACTTTGACGTCGGACACCGCGGCGTTGGTGACCGGGAACACCGCGGGGCTGGTCATGCGGAACCTGACCACGGCCGCCGGGGGAAACGACGGATCGTTCGACAACGTCCGGATCCTGGATGCGACGCCGCAGCTGGACAAGTCGTTCAGCGCGCCGGTGGGGGGCACTTCCACCCTGACGTTGACGGTCACGAACACCTCGGAGTTGGCGGCGAAGCCGGGGTGGTCGTTCGACGACGACTTGCCCGCGGGGATGACCGTGGTCGGCACGCCGACGACGACCTGCCCGAACGGTGTCGCATCGGTGTCCTCGGACGGTGGCACGCTCAGCGTGACCGGGGATCTGGACACCGGTATGGAGTCGTGCACGGTGACGGCGTCGGTACAGGTCACCGATCCGGGCACGTACACCAACGGGCCGTCGAACATCACGACCAGCGCGGGGTTGAACCCGCCCGCCGACGCGACGGTGGCGTTCGCTGCGTCGATGACGTTGGAGAAGTCGGCGAGCCCGACGGCGGTGACGGCGGCGGGCGACCAGGTGACCTACAGCTTCGTGCTGACCAACACCGGTGACGTGGAGATCACGAACCCGACCGTCACCGAGACCGCGTTCACCGGGTCGGGCGGGTCGCCGACGGTCACCTGCCCGGCGGAGGCCGATCCGTTGTCGGTGGGTGAGGAGGTGACGTGCACGGCGACCTACACCGTGACCCAGGCCGACCTCGGCCGGGCGACGATCGACAACACCGCCACCGCCGCCGGCACCGCGGGCGCCACGTCGGTGACCACCGAGCCCTCCTCGGCGTCGGTGACCATGCCCCAGACGCCGTCGTTGTCGTTGGTCAAGACTGCCGACCCGGCGACCGTGTCGGCGGCCGGCCAGTCGATCACCTACAGCTTCGTGGTGACCAACACCGGGAACGCGGCGTTGTCCGACATCGCCGTCGCCGACCAACTGACGGCCCCGGCCGGCCCTGCGGTGACCGTCGCGTGCCCATCGACGACGCTGGCCCCGAACGCGTCGGTGACCTGCACCGCGACCTACACGGCGACCCAGGCCGACGTGGACCACGGGTCGGTCGACAACACGGCCACCGCCACCGGAACGGCGCCAGATGGTACGACAGCGACAAGTCCGTCGTCGTCGGCGTCGGTGTCGATCCCGCCCGACCCGTCGTTGACGGTGGTGAAGTCGGCGGACCCGGCTACCGCGGACACGGTCGGGCAGACCATCACGTTCAACTTCGTGGTGACCAACACCGGCAATGTGACGCTCACCGGAATCTCGGTGGACGACACGCTGTCCGCCCCGGCCGGGCCGGAGGTCACGGTGACCTGCCCGTCCACCGGGTTGGCGCCTGGCGAATCGACCACGTGCACCTCCTCGCCCTACACGGTCACCCAGGCCGACGCCGATCACGGCTCGGTGGACAACTCCGCCATCGCGACCGGGACCGCACCTGACGGGACCGGAGTCCAGTCGGAGCCGTCGACCACCTCGGCGGCCGTCGACGTCGCGCCGGAGCCGGCACCCGCCGGCCCGCCCACGATGCCCGACACCGGTCCCTCGGTGATCAACCCGGCCGTGGGCGCGGCGCTCGCCCTCGTCCTCGGCATCGGAACGAGGCTGGTGGCGACCTACCGCCGCAAGCGGCTCTAGCACCACCGCCGCGAGTCGGCCAAGGAGTTGGCCGACTCGCTGGCATCGAGAAGGCCGGGACTTCCCGGACGAGCCGACCGGTCGCGGGTTTCGGCGCCCGCATCGACCGAGCCGAGGACTTCGTTCCCGGCAGGCTCGCCGGCGGCGAGCCCGCCGAGCGGCACCACCGCTCGACGGGACCGGCTGATCGGCCCGCGTCATCGTCAACGGCGCTCGAAGGTCCGTGGGATGTGAGTCGGATGGATGTCCAGCGCCCTCGATGGTGGCGTCAACCGCTCGGCCGGAAGACCTCGCGGTGCCGGCCGAGCCGGGTGGCCGTGCGTCGCCGACTGCCGGTCGCGACGCCAAAGGTCGTCGTACTGGCGGTTTCGGCTCTGCTTGCCGTGCCCGGCGTCGCGGTTCTCGCAGATGTCGGGGCACCTGTGGCGTCGGCGACCGTCCCCGGCACGCCCGGTGTTCCCCAAGCGGCGACGGTGCTGCTGACCGAGGACTTCGAGAACGCCCCGACACCCACCCCGAGGCGTCTGAACACCTACGTGGGGGCGAACGGTCAGACGTACACGGCGGACACGCCGTACCTGACCAACTGCAACGGCAACGTCGTCGAGTTCAACTCGACCAACCTCGCGGCGTCGAACTGCAACGGGAACAACGCCGCGTTCTCGGGGATCCGGCAGATGGCACACGCGCTGGGCACCTTCGCGGGTGACTCGACGCCGAACGACAACCACGCTGTGTCGGGGTGGACGCTGGCCGCCATCCCAGCCGGTCAAACCCGAGCGCTCGAACTCGCACCGCAGATCCCGCTGGCGGTTGCGGGACGGTTCATCATCGCGAGCGTTGACGTCGTGGCGTTGACCTGCTTCTCTCCGCCCGTCTACACGATTGCGGTCACGTCGGGGACCACGACGACCACTCTGGGGTCTTCGCTCAACGTGTGCGGCAGCGGGGTCAACAGCCGGTTGATCTCGACTCCCGCGGTGGGAGCCGCGCCCGCCCGTGACATGAGGGCCGCGACCTTGACGTCGGACACCGCGGCGTTGGTGACGGGCAATACCGTGGGGCTCACCATGCGGAACCTGACCACGGTCGCCGGGGGCAACGACGGGTCCTTCGACAACCTCCGGATCATCGATGCGACACCGCAGCTGGACAAGTCGTTCAGCGCGCCGGTGGGAGGGACTTCCACCCTGACGTTGACGGTTACGAACACCTCAGAGTTGGCGGCGAAGCCGGGGTGGTCGTTCGACGACGACCTGCCCACGGGGATGACGGCGGTCGGCACGCCGACGACGACCTGCCCGAACGGCGTCGCGTCGACGTCGTCGGGTGGTGCCAGGGTGACGGTGTCCGGAGACCTGACCATCGGTATGGCGTCGTGCACGGTGACGGTGTCGGTACGCGTCTCGGACCCGGGCACGTACACCAACGGGCCGTCGAACATCACGGCCAGCGCGGGGTTGAACCCGCCTGCGGACGCGACCGTGACGTTCGCGGCGTCGATGACGTTGGCGAAGTCGGTGAGTCCGACGTCGGTGGCGGCGGCGGGCGACCAGGTGACCTACAGCTTCCTGCTGAGCAACACCGGTGACGTGGAGATCGTGAACCCGGCCGTCACCGAGACCGCGTTCACCGGGTCGGGCGGGTCGCCGACGGTCACCTGCCCGGCGGAGGCCGATCCGTTGTCGGTGGGTGAGCAGGTGACGTGCACGGCGACCTACACCGTGACCCAGGCCGATGTCGACCGAGGCGGGATCGACAACACGGCGGTCGCGACCGGCGCCACGCCCGGCGGTACCCGAGTCGATTCGCCGTCGTCCTCGGCGCAGGTGGTCATACCCTTCTCCGGCGTCCTGGACCTGACCAAAACCGCGAACCCGGTCACCGTGTCCGCCGCCGGTCAGGTGATCTCCTACGACTTCGTGGTCACCAACAACACCAACCAGACGCTGGCCAACGTCCGCGTGGCCGAGGATGCCTTCTCCGGCACGGGAACCCCGCCCACCGTCACGTGTCCCGCGGCGCTGGGTCCCGGCGAGCAGGCGACCTGCACCGCGACCTACGCCGTCACCCAGGACGACATGAACGCCGGGACGATCACCAACACCGCGACCGCGCACGGCGACCCGCTCAGCGGTGGTCCCACCGTGGACAGCGCGCCGTCGTCGGCCGTTGTCAGCGCGCCCCATGTCGCGTCGCTGACGCTGGTCAAGTCCGCTGATCCGGTGACCTTGTCGGCGGCCGGTCAGACGGTCGTCTACAGCTTCGTGGTGACCAACACCGGCAACGTGTCGCTGTCCGGCATCACCGTCAGCGACCAACTGGCGGCCCCGGCCGGTCCCGCGGTGACCGTCGTGTGCCCGTCCACGACGCTGGACCCGGGTGCGTCGACGACCTGCACCGCCACCTACACCGCGACGCAGGCTGACGTGGACCACGGTTCGATCGTCAACACCGCCACGGTGACCGCCACCGCACCCGGTGGCGACCAGGTCACCGGCGAACCGTCGACGGTGACGATCCCCGTCCCGACCGGGCCTGCGATCACCTTGGTGAAGTCCGCGAACCCGGGCTCGGTCTCGCAGGCCGGTGACACCGTCACCTACAGCTTCCTGATCAGCAACACCGGCAACGTGACGTTGTCGAGCGTGTCGGTGATCGACACGGTGGCCGCACCCGCCGGGCCGCCGCTCGTCGTGAACTGCCCGTCGAACACGTTGTCGGTCGGCGCTTCGATGACGTGCTCGGCCGTGTACGTGGTGAGGCAGTCCGATGTGGACCACGGTTCGATCGGCAACACCGCCACCGCTACGGGTGTCGCACCCGACGGCACGCAGGTTGGCAGCCCACCGTCCGACGCGGCGGTCTCGATCCCGGCCACGGCGTCGATGGCGGTGACCAAGACGGCTGATCCGGCCAGTGTGGGTTCTGCGGGCGACAGCATCACGTTCAGCGTCGTGGTCACCAACACCGGCAATGTCACCCTCACCGGTCTCGCCGTGGCGGACACGCTCGCCGCACCCGCTGGGCCTGAGATCACGGTGACCTGTCCGTCGAACGTGTTGGCACCGGGCGAATCGACCACGTGCACGTCATCGCCCTACACCGTCACCCAGGCCGACACCGACCACGGCTCGGTGAGCAACACCGCTACCGCCTCGGCGACCGCGCCCGACGGTGGCACGACGACAAGCCCATCCTCGTCCGCGACCGTGCCCGTTGTGCCGGCACCGGCCATCACCCTGGTCAAGACCGCCGACCCGACGACCGTGTCGGCGGCCGGGCAGACCATCACCTACGCCTTCCTGGTCACCAACACCGGCAACGTCACGCTGACCGACATCACCGTGCTCGACACCCCGGCCGTTCCCGCGGGCCCGGCGCCGGCGGTCACCTGCCCGGTCGCGACTCTCGCCGTCGGTGGGTCCACCACCTGCACCGCCCGGTACACAGCCACTCAAGTCGACGTGGACCACGGGTCGATCGACAACACGGCCACCGCCACGGGTACGTCACCCGATGGTGGCACGGCGACCAGCGCGTCGTCGGCGTCGGTGTTGATCCCACCCGATCCGTCGTTGACGTTGGTGAAGTCGGCGGATCCGGCGACCGCGCACACGGTCGGGCAGACGATCACGTTCAACTTCGTGGTCACCAACACGGGCAATGTGACGCTCACCGACATCGCGGTGGCAGACACACTGACGGCACCTGCCGAGCCCGAGGTCACGGTGACCTGTCCGTCAGCCGAGCTGGCACCGGGCGAATCGACGACATGCACCTCCTCGCCCTACACCGTCACCCGAGCCGACGCCGACCACGGCTCGGTCGACAACACCGCCACCGCCACCGGGACCTCACCCGACGGCTCCGCCGTCGAGTCCGAGCCGTCGACGGCCTCGGCGGTCGTCGACGTGCCGCAGGAGCCGACGCCCGACGGCCCGCCCACGATGCCCGACACCGGTCCATCAGTGATCAACCAGGCGGCATGCGCAGCACTGGCCATCATGCTCGGCATCGCGACGAGCCTGGTGGCGGCCTACCGGCGGAAGAGCCGAACCACACCTGGTGGTCACCGGCCGCGGTAGAGGGATCGCGCGTGTGTCGAGGTGGCCGGCGTGTGATCGTCGAGGCGGAGGAAGTGCTCGACCTGCCAGGCCTGGGTCTTGGACGCCTGCCGGCTGGTCGTTTCCACCCACGGCGGGTACACGCGGAACCCGCGCTTCCCGCCGGTGCCGTCGCGGGACACGATGCCCCGCTCGCACAACACCGGGCCGGGGAAGACGAACTGTCCGAAGTGGCCGTGGTCGCGGCTGCTGATGACGAAGAGGTCGATCCCGTCGGCGGTGTCGAAGGGACGGATCGGGCCTTGCGCCGACCGTTGCCACACGGTCACGAACTGGCCGGCCTTGGTCGGGGTCGTCGCTGCCACGCGGAACACGACCGAAGCCCCGTCCACCGTGAACCGGTGTGCCGCGTACGCGGTGCTCTCGGGCTCGGGCACCGGCTGCGAGCAGACGAAACCGTTCGGCTCGTAGACCAGGGTTTTCGCGGCCCTCAGGTCGTCGTGGAGTCCCGACCATCGCGGGTGGTTGCTCGGCATCTGCACATCCTGGCATCGGCGTCTCGCCGCGTGAGGTGCGTGGGTCGCGTCATCGGCGGCATGGGTCCGGTGTCTGGTTGACACGTGGGTGTGATGCGCGGCGGCAGCGCCTGCCAACGCCGTCTGCCGGGGGCGGGTCGCTCGCGTCCCGGCACGGCGGGCGCGAGGCGGTCAGGCCCTGTCATCATCGGATGGAGGAGACCACTGTGGACACTTCGCCAGGCGACGGCCTGCACTCGGACGGCTTCGATCGGTGGCGTGCGATGAGCGTGTGTCGAGCGGCTTCGGTTTCGGCGGTCGCGGCGTGCGTGCTGGTGGCGGCCGCGGTCGTCTCGGCGTGCTCCGCGGGTGAGAAGCCCGCTGCGCCGTCGAGCCCGTCGACGTCCTCCGGTTCGGTCGCGCCGTCGGCGGCCGCGGACATCCCGGCGTCGGTGGCCAACGACGTCGATCGGCGCAAGCACGCGGTCATCACGAGTTGCCGGCCGGGCCCGGACGGCGGCTGGGAGGCGCGGGGCACGGTCACCAACTCCGGCCAAGCCGCCCACGACTACTCGATCACGATCTTCTTCACCACGGAGAACGCGACGGTCCTGGACCACGCCGCCACGTCGGTGACGGTCGAGGGCGGTGCGACGGGCGAGTGGTCGGCGCAGAAGAACTTCCCGGCGCCTCCCAACGTGCTGTGCGTGCTGCGAGGGGTCGGCTGAGGCCGGCCGAGTACCACGATCGGGTCATGGCGCGCGACGTGCCGAGGGGTGGCCTCTAGCCTCCGCGTATGGAGGTAGAGATCGCCTACGTGCACCCGTACGAGCAGATCGCGGCGACGATCGCCGCGCAGATCGCCGCGGGTGACCCGCCCCCTGGCCGACGCCTGCCTCCGGTGCGCGTCCTGGTCGACCTGCACGGCACGACGAACGCGACCATGCACCGGGCGCTGCGCCTGTTGAGCGAGCAGGGCTGGGTCACCCGCGTGCCGAACGTGGGCGTCTTCGCGCGCACCGCCGAGACGCCGACCCCGGCCATGACGACGGCCGACCTGAGGCTCGTCATCGAATCGCTGGAGGAGTCCCTGGCCGAATTGCGCCGTCGTGTCGCGCGACTGGAGGGCGGTGTCGGCGAACCGGACCTCGCCGAGGTGGGACGTCTGGCCTGAGAGCTGCCACGGCGACCGGCCGGGCGGCGGTCGCCGGGTCCGGTCGCGTCGTCGACTACTGCTCGACCGCGGGTGGTCGGCCGGTCTCGGCGCACCTCAGGGTGTCCAGGCCCGGTAGCGAGGTCAGCAGCCTCACCTGGTGCCACAGGCTTTCGGGGAGCCGCAATTCCCGTCGCGCGGCTTGGAGCGCCTCGTGCAGCGGCCGGTCGCACAGCAGTCCGCGCAGCACCTGTTCCGCGATCGCGTTGCGGACCCCCGCGTTGGGGGCGACCACCAGCGACGAACCGGGAGCCGGTCGCGCCTGGCGGTGGTCGCCGGTGGTGATCACCAACCGGGGAGCGCGGTGCGGGTCGGAGAACGTCGGTGGTGGCGGGAAACCGGAGGTGACGAGGATGTCCGTGCCGCGGCCGAACTCGTCCCACGGGTCCTTCGCGCGGATGCTCATCGCGTCAACGGTGGTCGTTCCGCCTGGTCCGGGCGGGAGGTGTCGGGCGAACCGCTGGAGGTCGGGCGCCGCGCCGGTGGTCACGGTGACGCGAACCGGCGGGGTGACGGGGCGTCGGTCCACGTGGGTCACCTCGGTCGCCGTGACGAAGTCGTCGGCATCGACGCCGAGGCCGCTGAGCACTCGGCCCGCGAGCACCGCCCAGTCGGTCGACCAGGAACCCCGTGGTGGGCGCACCAGCACCGCGATGGGCCGTCGTGCGGCCGTGTGCGTGTCACGGCGAGTGGCGTCGCGCAGCAGCGCGACGAGGTGACGGGTCGCGGCGCGGGGCCACAGCACGTCGTCGAGCCCCGAGCGGAACAGCACCTCCGCGTTGTGCCACATCGACAGGTCGTCGTCCCGGTGGCCGGCGACGCGCCCCATGCCGTCCTCGTAGCCGATCGCCATGCGGTCGCCGTGGACGGTGAAGTCCAGGCGCGCCCATGTGGTCTTGTCGTTCATCGCGACCGCCTGTGGTTCAGTCGATGTCGAGGGTGGGGACGGTGCCCGCCGTCACCTGGTCCAGGAGCGGGAAGACGCCGAACCACAGCAGCGCGTAGAAGGCGGCGACCAGCACGGCGATCTGCGCCGCCCGTACCGGGCGCGGGCCGGGTAGGTGGTGCCACAGCCACGCGAACATGCGATCACCTGTCCAACTGGGCGGGAGGGCCTTCGGTCTTGCTCCGCTTCTCGACCAGGGCGCCGTGCACGACGGTGCGGTGTTCCGGGTCGCGCTTGGGGGCGCTGGTGGTCAGGGTCAGCACCGAGGTCTTCGGGATCTCCCCCGGGAGGTCCGGCACGGGCGCGAGGGCGTCCGCGTCGGCGCGGTGCGCGATGCGGACCTCGTGCACCGCGTAGACCAGCCACTCGGTCGCCGTCTCGAAGACCATCGGGTCGCCGGTGCGCAGCTCGTCGAGGTCGCGGAACAGGCCCTTCGTGCGGTTCCCGGCGATCGCGGTGTTGCCGCGCTCGCCCGGGGCGGCTGAGCGCGGGTAGTGGCCGGGAGCGTGGTCCAGGTCGGCTCGATCGACGCCTTCGACGACCACCAGGCGCAGCTCCAGGGCGGGGATGTGCAGTCGGCCGGGCAGCGCCGCCCCGGCTGTGGCGGAGCCGTCCCACCGGGCCCGGAGTTCGCGGTCCAGCGCGGACTGCCGGTCGCCGATGGTCGCGGCCTTGCCCCAGTCCTGGTAGCCGAGGAACAGCAGGAGGGCCACCGCGACGAGCAGGGCGGCCTCCTGGACGACGTGCCGCGGGTCGGTCGGTGGCACGGCGCGGAGCCGCGTGTCGCGGGTTTCCCTGTCCATCGGGACCTCCCTAGGGCGACTGGGCCGGATGACGGCGCGGGTGCCGCGACAGCGCGGCGAGACCGGCTCCGATGAGCAGGGCGACCGCGGGGATGCCGAGGGGCAGGGCCGGACCGGTCACCGGCAGTTCCGCGAGGACGGCCGTGGTGGCGGTGATCGGCGTGTCGGGGCCGCCGGGGGTCGTGGTCGTCAGGGTGCTGGTGATCGCCTGGTCGCCCCGGTCGCCGGCCGTGACGGTGTAGGTGATGGAGGCCTGTTGCCGTGGGGCGAGGTCCCCGGTCCAGGTCAGCACCGGCGAGGTGAAGCTCGCGGCCCCGACGTCGGCGGTGACCGCGCCGAACACGGCGTCGTCCAGCACTCCGGTCAGGTCCTCGGTGAAGGTCGCCGCGGTCACCGGGGTGCTGCCCGTGTTGACGACCGCGATCGAGACGACGACCTCGTCGCCGACGTGGGCCTGGGTCTTGTCGGTGGTCTTGGTCATGGCGAGCGCGGTGATCAGGATTTCGCCGGGGCCGTCGCCGGCCGTGGTCCCCGGCGAGGAGGACCGCTCCGCGAGCGCGAGCCGGTGGTTGCCGGTGCCCGGGTGGTCGACGCTGACCGCGAAGGTGATCGTGGCCCGCTGCTCGGGTTGCAGGTCCCCGGTCCACGACAGGGTGGGCGGGGTGAAGGTCGCGGTCCCGATGTCGGCGTGCACGGTGTCGAACTCGGCGTCGTCGAGGACGTCGCTGAGGTCTTCGCGGTAGTCGGCGCCCAGCAGCGGCACCGAGTCGGTGTTGACGATGGTGACGACGACGGTGAGGGTCTGCCCGGCGGCGGCCGTGGTCTGGTCCGGCGGTGGCTGGACGAGCGCGGTGCTGCCGGGGTGCGGGGCCGCGAACGCGCCGCCGGCCGACAGCAGCGCGGCGGACAGCACCAGCCCGGCCACACCCGTGAATCCTCGGTGCACCATGCCACCGTTCCTTGCCTCGCGACGTGGTCAGCGGAGCGCGACCCGGGTCAACGGGACCCCGCTGACGGCTTGCGCCGGGCCGTCTTCCGCGCGGTCGCCTCGCGCGTGCGGCGGCGCGGCCCTCGCCAGGCCACCCACAGCGCCACGGCGAGGACCGCGAGCAGGAGCAGCAGGAACATCCACCACCGAAGCCAGGGCAGCGAGGCGAAGACGCGGTCGCCGAGCAGCGCGAGCGTCGTGTCCGGCGCGGGCGGTGGCTCCGGGCCGGTGAAGGCTGAGATGTCCATGGGTGGCGCCTCCGGTGTCGGGGTCGCGTTCGATCGAGCGCGGCGTACCTGGGCGAGCGACTGCGGAGTGGACAGCGCGGGGCCGCCGGGGATGACGCGCGGTCGGCGGCTACAACCAGTCGCGGCGTTTGAACAGCCGGAACAGCACGACGGCCAGCACGACGATGAGCGCGCTGGACAGCCAGAAGCCGAACGGGTGGTCGAAACCGGGGAACGGGATGTTCTGCCCGTAGAACCCGGTGATGGCGGTGGGCACGGCGATGATCGCCGCCCAGCTCGTCACCTGCTTCATGATGGTGTTGAGCCGGTTGCCCTGGAGGTTGAGCTGGGTCTCGCGGATGGTCGCGACGAGGTCCCGCAGCGACTCGGTCCACTCCGACGCGCGGAGGATGTGGTCGTAGACGTCGTGGTAGTAGGGCAGGAGTTCCTCGTCCACGTAGTGGAGGTCGCGGCGCATCAGCGTGTTCACGACCTCGCGCATCGGCAGCACCACCCGGCGCAGCACCACCAGGCTCTTGCGCAGGTGCAACGAGCGCCGCTGCACGTCGGCGGGGTCCACGTTCTCCATGAAGATCAGGTCTTCCAGGGCCTCGATCTGCTCGTCGAGCTCCCGCACCGCCTCGAAGTAGCCGTCGACGACGTAGTCGAGGACGCCGTGCAGCAGGTAACCCACCCCGGACTCGCCCATGTCGGAGGAGTCCCAGCGCTCCACGACCTCGGCCATGTCCAGGTGTTCGTCCGCGCGGATGGTGACCAGCGCCTGCGCGGTCACGAACATCGACACCTCGGAGGTGGTCAGCATCCCCGTCGCGGGGTCGAACCGCACCAGGTAGGTGGTCACGAACGAGTGGGTGGAGTACCGGTCTATCTTGGCCCGCTGGTGCACGTGCACGGCGTCCTCGATCGCGAGCTGGTGCAGCCCGAGTTCGTCGCGGACCGTCTCCAGGTCGTCGGCGTCGGGAGCGCACATGTCCAGCCACACGGTGGCTTCGGGGTGCAGCAGGTGTTCGGAGATGTCCTCGGCGGGGATGTCCTCGGTCATGAGGACCCCGCCCCGGTACACCCTGGTGCGCGCCATGATCACTCCACGGGGTCTGGTCGGGCGGCCGGAACGGCTCATCGGTCGGCGGACCGCGTTCGGGTGGTCCGCGAGGCCGGTGCCGGTTTCCGCTTGGCCGTGGGGCGGAGCTTGAAGTAGCCCCAGAACAGCACTGAGAACAGCCCGAACGCGATGAACAGCGTCAAGGACGGGCCGATGCTCGTCGCGGTGGTGACGCGCCGGTTCGCGGGGGACAGGAAGACGTAGACGAACGCCAGCGCCACCGTGACCTGCAGCACGAACCAGATGAACCGGCTCCACGCCCGGACCTCGCGTCCTTTGAGGAAGGTCAGGGGCAGGAGTGCGAAGACCGTCGACTGCACACCGGTCACGAAGATCGCGCCGAGGGTCATGGCGGTCAGGACCAGCAGGTCGTTGTCCGGGTCGGCTTCCAGTGCGTCGAGGACCGGTTCGCGGCCGAACCAGGCCGCCCCGCCGGCGAGGACCAGCAGCGTGAACCCGATCGCGATGATGCGCCCGTCCCGCCGCGGGTCCTTGCGCCCCGCTTTGTTGTGCGAGATGCCGACGACGGAGCCGTACACGTATGGCGGCTGGAGCTTCGCCAGCAAGGTGAGCAGGGCGAACATGCAGGTGATGGCGATGCCGCCGCCGTACAGCACGACCTTGGACTTCTTCCCCGTGGCCCGGCGGCTGCGCCACCAGGCCGGGATCTCGCCGATGAGGCTGGTGATCAGCGAGGCGACGGCCGTGGCCCCCAGCGCGAACAGCGTGTACTTGGAGAAGGTCAGGGCCGATCCGGCGGCGGTGTTGACGACGGCCGCCAGCGCGACGCCGAAGGACAGGCGCAGCCAGTTGGGCGAGCCTCGGCGTCGCCGTCGCCGCCGGGGCAGGAACCGCATGATGCGGGCGTAGTTGGCGGTGAAGGTCGAGTTGAACAGCGCGCCGGGGAAGCCGAGGACGACCGCGCCGGTCGCCACGAAGCCGACGCTGTAGCCGGTGGCCACCCACGTGAACTCGATGTCGCCCGGTCGCGGCACCGACTTGACGTACGCCGCGACGGCGGGGGCGGGTGTGCTGGACTGCGCGGGCGAGGCGGGGGCGCGGGCGGCGGGCGGCGCGCGGGTGGTGATCACTATGGACCACGTGGGTGCGGCCGTGGTGGCGGGCTGTGCCCGTACCGCGTTCCCCGCGGCCGGTGGCCGTGCGTGGGCGAGGTCGTGGACCACGGCCGCGGCCGCCGGGTCGCCCGCGAGCGCGGTGTCGCCACCGGGCGTGGCCTCGGTGGTCGAGGTGGCGCGTGTGCTCGTCCCGGCCGAGTGGTCGGCGTCGGTGGACAGCGCGACCAGCCCTGCCAGGAGCAGCGTGAACAGCCCGACCACGAGGGCCACCACGTGCCGCCGACCGGTGAACCCGCGTCGGGGTGGCTCCGCGATCACGGTCGCCGACCCGTCAGGGGTGTGACAGCACACCGTTCGGTTCCCGTCGCGTGTCCGCGCTGTCGTGGCCGGGTGGCCGCACCGTGTCGTGTCGTCGAGAACGCCTGCTCGGCGCCCATCGCCTCCAACAGCCCCCGCACGTCGTGGGGCTCGCGCACCGTGACCGCGGGCCACCCCGGCTCGGCGTCGTAGTGGCACCGGACGCCGAGCCGGCGGGCGGACCGGCGCAGCACGCGCACGGCTGCGAGGTCCGGGCACCGCACGTCCACCACGATGGTCGTTCCCGTGACGCGGATGCGGCCCCCGGTGAGGAACGCTCCGCGCCACAGGGACCGCGCGTCGCACCGGCTGGATCCGACCGCCCACACGCCGGGCAGGGGGAATGCGCCGGGTGGTGGGGAGAGGTCGGCGGTGTGGGTGTCGGGGAGCGGAACCCGCACCCGGTAGCGCCGCCCTCCGGGGGTCTCGTCGACCGCCAGGTCCGGGTGCGCCAGCCCGTCCACGAGGGTGAGCAGGCGGTGCGCCAGCCACAGGTGGTCGAAGTCGACGCACCTCGTGGGTGGCCGGGTGACCTCGGTGGCGCCGCCGAACCACAGCATGCCGGTCGCCTCCGACCGGCGGCAGCACTCGGTCAGGATCGGCCGCCTGGTCAGTTCGAGTCGGACCTCCTCGGTGGTCGGCATCGGCATGTCCCTTCGACGAACGGCCGCTGTTCGCGCCGGTGCCGTCGTTTCGGCGGGGCGCTTCGACCCGACGAGGGGACAGCCCAGCCGGTCTCGCGATGACGTGCGGCGCGGCCAGCCGGGGTCAGGGACGCCCGCCGCGGTCGGGTGTCGTCGGTGGGAGGGTGTGGCTCAGGTCGCCGTCGGTGTCGGCCACGCCGTGGCGGCGGGCGTGCTGGTCCGCGAGGAGGATCAGCCGGCGCAGCCGCCGGGACAGCGTGCTGGCGGACCGCGGTGGCCGGGCCCGCCGGGCCAGCGCGTCCAGCGACATGTCGGGGTGCGCCAGGCGGTGTCGGGCGGTGGCCACGAGCTCCGCCGGCGCGTCGGCGCCGAGGATGTCCAACGCCCGGTGCAGCTTGTGGTGCAGCGCGCGGGAACGGTCGCGGGCCCGCGCCTGGTTGAACCGCGCGATCGAGTTCTCCTCGACCTGCGGCGGCACCACGGCGGGCCAGTCCTCCGCCGCGCGGTACGCGCCGAGCTGGAGCAGGAGTTCGACGACCTGGGCGGTGCGGTGCACGACCACGAACTGGCCGTGCCGTTCCTGCCGGCGTCGGACGCCGACGCCCATCATGGCGCCGGCGGAGACCAGCGCACCGCAGGCGGGACCGTCCGGGCACCACACCTCGATCGCACCGCCGCTGCCCTGCCGGCGGCGCCGTCCCCGGCACAGCAGCGCGGCCCGCCACAGCGCGCGGGTGCAGCACGGACCGCCGGCCTGCCACCGCAGCGGGTTGTCGAGGAACACCCGGTCCAGCGACGGCGCGCCGGGCGCCGCCGGTGCTTGGTGGAACGGCACCCGGTACCGCTGCCGCCCGGCCGGGTCCTGGTGGACGACGTGGCGCGTGGACCGCCGCCGCTGGTGCAGGATGTCGCTGTTGGCCTCGACCCACCGGGCCAGGTCCGGCCGGTCGAGGTCGACGATCGCGCCGACGCCGTGCCCCGGGCCCACGTGCCGGCCGGCGAACCGGATCACCGAGGAGACGTGGACGCGCGCGCAGCACGGCCGGTGCCGGCGCTGGGCGCAGAGTTCGGCGAGGACGTTGTCGAAGTGGTCCAAGGTGGTTCCCGTGGTCGGAAGAGGGCCGCTCGCCGGGCTCATCGCGTCGGGCGGTGTTCCTGCCGCAGCGTCATGGCGCGGCGGACGTCCGCGTCGGGCCGGCGCCGGTCGGAGATGTGGTGCCAGCCGCATTCGAGGCCCTCGGGCGTGACGTCGAGGGTGCAGTAGCCGTGGGCGGTCAGGTCCACGTAGTCGAAGTGCGGGTTCTTGGCGCGGATGGCGCGCTCGGCGATCCGGGTCAGCAGCGGGCCGGCCGTGTCGGCGACGCTGTCGGAGGTCACCGACGGGCAGGTGAACTCGGTCGCGGGCAGCGGCGTGTCGGGGTAGTCGGCGTAGCTGAGCGGCACCTTGCCGGCCCAGGACGTGTGCAGGTCGCCGGTGAGGAAGACGGTGTTGTCGGTTTTGGTGTCCACGAGGTGGCGTAACAGGTCGTCGCGGTCGCGTGCGTAGCCGTCCCATTGGTCGGTGTTGACCGCGTCACCGCCGGAGGACAGCGGCAGGGTGGCGCCCAACGTGGCCGTGAGCGAGGCGGGCAGCCGCGGTGCGATCAGCGGCGAGATCATCACCGGGTTGCCCACGAGCTTCCAGCGGGCGTCGGTGTCGGTGAGCCCGGCTTTGAGCCAGGCCATCTGCTCCGGCCCGGTGATCGTGTGCCCGGGCGGTGTCGCCGCGCCCGGGAGCGGCTGCTTCGAGCGGTGGGAACGCAGGTCCAACATGGACAGGTCGAGCAGGCCGCCGAACGACAGCCGCCGGTAGAGGTGGTCGGCCCACGGCCCGCGCACCGGCATCCACTCGGCGTAGGCCTGGCGGGCGGCGGCGGCGCGGGCGGGGAACTCCCGCGGGTCGCTGTCCTTGGAGCCGCCCGACCAGGAGTCGTCGGCGGTCTCGTGGTCGTCCCAGGTGGCGATGAACGGCACCAGGCCGTGCAGCCGCTGGAGGTCGGGGTCGCGTTTGTACTGGGCGTGGCGCATCCGGTAGTCGGCCAGGGTCCGGATCGCGTGGACGGGTTCGTGCACGCGGCCGATCGCCGGGCCCGGCCCGTACTCGCCGCTGCCGTACTCGTAGAGGTAGTCGCCGAGGTGGATCACGGCCGACAGGTCGGCGCCGCGGTCGGCGAGGTGGCGGTAGGCCGAGAAGTAGCCGCCTTCGAGGTTCGCGCAACTGGCGATCCCGAAGCGCAGGACGGCCGGCACGGCCCGCGGCGCGGGCGCGGTGCGGGTGCGCCCCAACGGGGAGGGGTTGCGGTCGAAGCGGAACCGGTACCAGTAGTGCCGGTCCGGGAGGAGCCCGCGGACGTCCACCTTGACGGTGTGGTCGCGGTACGCGCCCGTGGTCGCGGTGCCGGTGACCACGATCCGGCGGAAGTCGGCGTCCTCGGCCACGTCGTAGGCCACCTCCACGTCCGGTCCCGTCCCGGACCCGGGCAGCGCGTCGGCGGTCGGCGTGACGCGGGTCCACAACAGGATCCCGTCGGGCAGCGGGTCTCCGGAGGCGACGCCGTGCGGGAAGTGCGTCCCGGCCGCGCCCGCCCGCCCGGGGAGGGCGGCGGCCAGCGCGAGGGTCGAGCCGGTCACCCCGGCGGCACGGAGAAAAGCTCGGCGATCCATGTGGTTCCCCATGAGGTTGATGTCGAACCGGTCCGTCGACCGGCACACCCGCACACGGCGCACGGGTGGGGCGGCGTGACGCTAAACCTGGCGTGCCACCCTCGACCACCGGTCGGCACGCGGGGCGACGCCGCCGGTTTCCGCTGGTCGGCTGGTCGGCTGAAGCCGGTGCACCGGTGGCCGAACCCCGGTTGCGACGTGTGGGCTCGGCGGGCCGGCCGATCTTTCGCGGCGCGTGCCCCATCGCCGGGTCCGCTGGGTGGCCCGGCGTGGGACGGTGGCGGGACGGCGGCTTCGGTGAATTCGTGATCCTTCACGGACGGCCCCGTCAGCGGTCCACTGGGGACGTTCGCGCGGGGTGTCCGGTCGGGACGGGGCGTGCGCGGGAGGTGTCCCGGTCAGGACGGGGTGTCCGCCGACCGGCCCGTCGGCCGGGTCCGCCGGAAGCCCCACCGCGTGGTGGTGCCGGCGGACCGCGCGACGGACCCGATGCCCGAGGCGACGCGGGACACCGCCTCGGCGGCTCGGGCGCATTCGGCGCACGTCGTCAGGTGGGACGTGAGCAGGGCCTGTTCGTCGGCGTGGAGGGCGTCGCGTGCCTGCGCGCCGAGTGCGCGGCGAAACCTCGCGCACACCGCATCGACGGGCTTTTCGAGCTCCTGCAGGTACGCGAGGCGAAGACCTTCGTTGGCGCGGTAGATCAGGGCGGTGGCGGCTCGTGGCGCCATGGACAGGACGCGGCCGAGCGCGGCCGGCCCCATCCCGTGGACCTCGACCTGGATGAGGACGAACTGCCAGCGGGGCGGCAACCGGTCGAACGCGACGGCCAGTTCGGTGGACTTCAGCAGCTCGTCGAGCAGCCGCCGGGCGAATGCCTCCGCCCGGGACCTGCCCGCCTTCCTACGGCACATCGGGACCGCTGGTGGGACCTGCCCGCATGCTCGCACCTTCCGCCGTCCGGCAGCTCCGGTTCGTCCGACGGGCGCGGTGGAGGTCGGCGTTCGTCGGGGCTTGAGTGTGCTGTGGAGACTACGCCTCCGGGCTCGTCATGACACGGATTCACCCGGAAGCCTGACGGCGCAGGCAGCCGTCGGAGTGTCCGCAGTGGACCGCTCGCGAGGCGATTCGTCGCACCGCCGTAATCGCGTCGGCATGCGCCTTGTCAGTGCGACATGGAGGCTTACCCCGTGCGTTGCGGGTCGCGGCGGTCGTGGACTGCGCGTGACCGCATTGCGTGACGTGCCGAACCCGAAGGGTGATGGTGCGGCGTCCGGCGACCCGCATCCCGGGCAGTCGCAGGTCTACCGCGGTGTCGTCCACGCCGCCGCCGCGGTCGTCGCCGTCGCCGTCGCGGTCCTCGCCGTGGTGCTGGCGGGGGCCGATGTCACACCGGGCTCGTCCCCCGGCCGGCCGACGATCGGCCCGCGTGCAGCCGCGGAAGCGCCCACAACGCCCGAACCGCCCACGCACACCGGCCCTCCCACGCACACCGGGCCCCCGACGCACACGGGCCCTCCCACGCACACCGGCCCGCCGACGAGCACGACGGATGTCACCACGACCACGACAGCGACCACAGCGACCGGACCGACAAGCACCACGACGTCGAGCACCAGCGGTTCCACGACGACGCCTTCCACGACGACGCCTTCCACGACGACGCCTTCCACGACGGCTACGACGACGACCTCGTCCACCACCAGGCCCACGAGCGTGACGACGAGCAGGCGGCCGGTACCCGCCACGACATCGCGGGTCACGACCGCGCCGGCCCCGCTGTCGCCCGTCCCGCCGCCCGTCCCGGTGCCGCCCGTCCCGGTGCCGCCTGCCGTGCCACCGCCGGCACCGACCGCCGTCCCGCTCCCGCCGACCACCACGGCGGGACCGGTCGAGCCCACGACCCCGCCGGTCCCGACGTCCCCGCCGCCCACGACCACCGACCGGGTACGCCTGACGTCGATCGTCGTCGCGAGGCCGACAGCGCCGCCCCCGAACCCACCCGCCGCGTCGTCACCGGCGTTCCAGGCGCCGATCGTGCCGGAACCGCCGGTGGACCTGGCGAAGGTGCCCTACGTGGCCTCCGTGCCCGATCCGGCGGAGATCAGGCTCACGTGGAGCGACGGCGCCTACAGCCTCGGCCTGGTCGCCGCCGCTGCCGTGCTCATCGGCTTCCCGGGGGCGATCTTCAACGGCACGTTCACCTCCAACTACAACCGGATCATGCGGTTCGGCGCCGCTTGGCGGCGGCGCAAGCGCATCGCCCTGCCGGGATGGGCCCGCCTGGCGTTGGGGATCCTCGCTAGCGCGACGATCTCCACGCTCGCCCGGCCGGGTCTGGGATTCGGCGCGCAGACGCTCGTCGTGCTGCTGGCCGGCGCCGTGGCGTCGCTGGTCGCGAGCATGCTGGTGGAAATGCCGATGTGGCTGCACATGCGGTCCCGGACGGGTTATCAGCGAACGGTCCGCCTCTACCCCGGCGGGTTCGTCATCGCCCTCGCTTTCGCCCTGCTCACGTGGATCGCCGAGCTGCAACCCGGTTACATCTACGGAACCCTGGTCGGGATGGCCTACCTGGACCTCGACCGGAAGGACGCGGTGCTGCACGGGAAGTTCACGGCGATCGGGTACGCCGTGGCGGCGTCGGTCGGGTTCGCGGCGTGGTTCCTGCGCACGCCGTTCAACGCGCGGTTGGCCGCCGACCCGGCGAGCGTGCCGCTACTGGCGATCACGGTGTGCCTCGGCGCGCTGTTCGTCACCTGCGTGCAGTCGGCGGTGTTCGCGTTGATGCCGCTGAAGTTCATGAGCGGCAAGGACATCCTGACGTGGAGCCGGGCGGGCTGGGCGGCGTTGCAGTTCACCCTCGCGGTCGGTTTCGCCTACATCTTCCTCTCGCCCGCGACCCCGCGCGGCAGCTCCGCGGAGAAGATCCTGCCGGCGGCGGTCCTGTTCGTCTCGTTCGCGTTGTTCTCCTTCGCCTTCTGGGGGTACTTCCGGTGGCGGCCGACTCCGCCGGAGCAGCCGGAGCCGGCCCGCGCCGACGTCCGGGACCGATGACGGCCGGTTCGCCGAGCAGGAAGGCACGGTGATCACGATGTCCAGCCACCAACCGCTCGGAGTCGCACGGCCGCCCGCGGACCGTCCAGCCGCTCTGACCCGCGCGTTCCGCGAGTACACCGACGAACTGCACTGGACGGTGGTCGTGCGGCCGCCTGCGGTGGAGTTGCGCCTGCAGGCGACGATGCGGGCGGTGGCGGTGCGTGCCGGTGTGGGGTGTGAGGTCGCGAGCCTGTTGTGGGCGGCCGCGCCCCTGGGCCCGGTCGTCGCCGTGCCGTGCGGAACCCTTGTCCTGTGGGCGTTCCTGGCCGCCGACGACCCCGGGGACCCGTACCCGGTGGTTCCGTTCGGGGCCAAGCTGTTGTCGCGCGACCGGACACTGCCGCTGCCGCCGACGCGCTCGCGGCACGGCGAGGTGCGGTGGGTGAGCAGGCCCGCCGCCGACGCGCCTCGACTGCCCCGGCTTTCCCTGCTGCTCGCGGCGATCCGCGCGACGCAACGACCCCGGCGCTGGTGATCGCGGTACGGGCTCGTACTCCGGCGGGTCAACCCCCGTCGTGCAGGTCGCACGACATGCGGCCGGACAGGCCTTGTCCGGTGTGCCGCGCGATGGTGCCGCCGACGGTGATCGCGTCCAGCACGGCCATCTGCTGAGCCCGTGACAGGCGCCACCAGCCGACGCGTCCGCACGGGCACGGGCCTGCGCTGCCTGCACGAGTGGACGGCACGGAGGCGGCGGGCGCCCACCGCAGGACGCCCGTGTCACCGCAGAATTCACAGTCCACATCACTGTCCATCGCGGACATCCTTACCGCAATTGTGCGGTCGCGGCACGGTATTCACCTCATCGGGCGGTTTGATTCGCCACAACCCGGACACGAGCACGCTTTGTCGTCGTCACCCCGAGATCGGCGGTACCGATCGGGGTCAGCGCGCGTCTGCGTCGTCCGCGAGCAGCGCGGTGGCCAGCTCGGGGCTCGCCCGGAGCAGCCAGGTGAACGCGTCCTGCCAGGTGTCCAGTCGCGGCACCTCGTGGAGTCGCGCGTCGGTGGCGTCCACGCCGGGCAGCGCGGCGATCGCGTCCCGCAACCCGGTGTACCGCGACGCGTCGTCGGTGACGACGGCGATGGTGGCTGCGCCGAGGAACGACGCCGCGTCCGCCGCGCCCAGCAGCGGTCGGACCGACTCGGCGATCTCCACGTGACGGGCGATCGTGCGCCACGGGCCGGCGGTGCCCGCCCACGCGCAGATCCACAGCGCCCGGTGGTGGTGGCGGCTGCCGTGGACGTCGGCGGCGAGCGTCGCGGCGAGCCCTCGCGGCGACGCCAGGCCGGTGTACGGGTCGACGAAGGTCGATTCGAGGATCGCCGCGGCGTTGGCGGCGTCCATGCCCAGCCTCGCCCGGGCGAGCAGGACGTCCGCGGGCGGGAACACCCGACCGGTCTCGCGCAGGGCCAGGGTGAAACCCCGGATGTCGGCCTCCAGTTCGGCGGTGTTCGCACCGTCTGCGCCGCGCCGGTGGCCGAGGTCGTACACCGGGTCGTCCAGCGGCGCGTCGACCACGACCGCGGCGGCGACCCGCTCGACCTCGGGCACGAGCCAGTGCAGCTCGGTGCTCCAGCCGGCCTGCCGCGACAGCCGTTCCCACCTGCGGAGGAGTTCCGCGGTCGGGGCGGGGTCCTCCGCGTCCGGACCGCCGGGCGTCGCGGGACCGCCGCTCGTGTGGGAGTCGATCGCCGCTCGTCCTTCCACTCGCAGGTGGCCAGGCGCTGTTCGGCAACCTGCTGTCGCGCGCTGTTCATGCCGGTGCCACGGCGTTCCGGGTGGTCACCACCCGGGTGTGCGGACCGCCCGGTGGTCGGTTCGCCAGTATCGCACATGGGGATTCCCGCCCTGCTCGGTCGAAACGCCGCGCCACGTGCCTGATCCGCAGCTGGTGACCACCCGGCGGGCCCGCCGGGTGGTCACCTGAACGGGTGATCCGGACGCGGTCACCGGGGTGGTCGTGTCACGAGTGCCTCGCCGATTCCTGCCACTTGCCGATGCGCAGGATGATGAGGATCGCCAGGGCGGCGTCCACCACTTCGACCAGCACCATCGCGACGAGGAGCGGCGACCGGCCGCTGGACTGGGCGGAGGCGGACAAGAGCGAGAAGAGGAGCATGCCGGACCAGGCGAGGTCGAGGATCCACCAGGCGCCGACGACGGGGGCGTTCCCGGTTCGGTGCGGCCCGCTGGACCGGTACTGGTCGGCCATGATCAGGTAGGGGAACCAGAGGCTGACCACGGGGACGATCCAGCCCAGCACCACCCACACCGCGGCCAACCGGGGTGTGCGCCGGTGGCGGTGGCGGCTGAGGGCGACGGCGTTGGCATGCGCCCGCCACGACCACACGAGGAAGACCAACGCGCCGAGGACCACGACGAACCACCCGAAACCCGGGCTCCACACGCCGCGGTAGCCGGAGTTCTTGGTCGAGGTGAGCACCAGGACCAGGTCGAGGCCGGCGATCACGCCGATGGCCATCGCGGCTGCTCGTGCCAGGCCCAGGTTCGGCAACAGCCGGAGTCCCGACGGGTCGGGTTGACCACCTGTCGCCGGATCACGCGGGAGCGCTTGTTCAGCCATCTCGTCACCTCGCACTCGAAGAGCCCTTGACCGGGCGGTTCTGACGGCCCGTCTGCCGCACTGACACGCCATCCGGCCGCCCGATGACGGACGTGGCGCGACCTGGAAGGGTGCGAGCCGGCCGTCCGCTCACGGCCGGCTCGCGCGCCGACAGGTCACGTGCCGACCTTCTCCCGATCCCGCGCACGCCGGTCCACTGTGGATGCGCGGTGCCTGGTGCCGCGCTCTGCCTTGCGGCGACGGTGGACCAGCACCACGACGGCGAGCACGACCAGCAGGAGCGCCGCGACGGCGAGTCCGATCTGCCACCAGGAAGGTGTCCAGGACTTGGATTCGGCAGCGGGTGCGGCCGTCAACCCCTGGATGGACGGGGCGCCGCGGACCTGGTTGATGTCCGAGGTGCACACCAACGGCGGCTGGCGCGGTCCGGCGGCGACGCACGCCGACACGGCGATGCCGTTCATGCCCTCCGGGATGGTGTCGACGACGCCGACCAGGGTCAGGTCGACGCTGTGGTGCGCGGGGACGTCGAGGGTCCAGTCGACCTGGGAGCCGGTGACCGTGCCCGCGGCGCTGATCTCGGCCGCCGAGACGCCTCTCGGGAGGGTGAAGCCGACGGCGAGGCCGGTGGCCGGGTCGCCGGACCCGTTGCTGATCGACAGCGTGTAGGGGATCCGCTCACCGGCCGATGTCTCGGTGATGCCGTCCGACATGGTGATGCGCAGCGCCTGCGGTGGGGGCGGGGCCGACGGCTGGGCGGCCAGGGCCGTGCCGGCGCCCGCCAGGCAGGCGAGCAGGACCAGGGGCGCGGCGAGGATCCGGTGGCGCGAGGTGCTCTTGTTCACGGCTGACGGCTCCTTGATCGAGGTCCGACGGCACCCGCGGTCCGGCTTGGAGCGCCGGGGGAGTCGGGCGCGTGTCGCTGCAGCACGGACACCCGCCCGGATCCGGTTATGACGCGGCGGACGGGCCCGGGTCGTCAGAGGAGCCGAGCCCAGGGGAGTCGTGCGGTGGTGAGGGCCGTGACGCCGGCTGTGAGGAGGGCGATGCAAGCCACGAGCAGGGATGCCCATGGGCGGCCGGTGTCAGGTAGTGCGGTGGGTGGTGTGGGGGTCTGGACGGTGGTGTCGGTGGTGGCGGGTTCGCTGGGTCCGCCGGGTGTGGTGCTGGTGACGGTGTTGTGGAGGGTGGTGTCGCCGGTGGCGGGAGTGTTGAGCGTGGCGGTGTAGGTGATGGTGGCCGAGCTGCCGGCGGTCAGGTCGCCGGTCCAGGTGAGGGTGGGGGCGGTGTAGGTGGCGGTGCCGGTGGTGGCGGTGGCGGACCCGAAGGTGGCGTTGTCCACGACGCCGGTCAGGTCGTCGGTGATGGTGACGGGGTTGGGCGCGGTGTAGTCGGTTTGGCCGGTGTTGGTGACGGTCACGGTGTAGGTGACGGTGTCGCCGGGTTGTGCCGATTGGCGGTCGACGGTTTTGGTGATGCTGAACGCGGCGATGGCGGTGTCGGTGGTGACCGGGGCGTCGGGTGCGCCTGGAGTGGTGCTGGTGACCACGTTGTGCAGGTTCCCGTCGCCGGCCGGCGGGTTGCCGACGGTGACGGTGTAGGTGATCGTCGCAACGCCGCTCACGGGGAGGTCGCCGGTCCAGGTGAGGGTCGGGGTGGTGAAGGTGGCGGTGCCGGTGGTGGCGGTGGCGGACCCGAAGGTGGCGTCGTCGAGGACGCCGGTGAGGTCGTCGGTGACCATCACGCCCTGCAATGCCGTGTCGCCGGTGTTGGTCGCGGTCACGGTGTAGGTCACGCCCTCGCCGGCCGCGGCGTTGGTGGTGCTGACCGTTTTGGTGAGGCTGAAGGCCACGTGGACCACGTCGAGTGTCGCGCTGGCGGTGTCGGTGACCTGGAGGCCGAGAGGGTCGGTGCCGGTGACGGTGGCGGTGTTCGTCAGGTCGGCCGCAGGGGCTGTGGAGTCGCATGTGTAGGTTTCCACCGCGGCTACCGCGAGGGTGGGGAATTGCCGGTCGCAGGCGGCGAGTTGCGGGTCGGACACCTGCACGGTGGTCAGATCGACGTCGCCGGTGTTGGTGACCGTGATGGTGTAGGTGACGGGGTCGCCTTCCTCGGCGGTCGTGGGGTTCACTGACTTGGTGATGTCGAGCCGGGGGTGGATGACATCGACATCGACCGTGTCGGTGCCGGTCAACGCGTCGCCGAACTGGTCGGTGCCGGTGACGGTGGCGGTGTTGGTGAAGTCGTCCGCGGGCGCCGCTGCGGTACAGGTGTAGGTCGTTGACTCGCCGCCTAGCAGGGTTCCGACGTCGGCGTTGCAGGACGGTGCCATTTCATCGCCGACGGTGATGTCGTTGACCGTGGTGCCGGAAGAGTTGGTGACGGTGATCGTGAACGTGGTGGTGTCGCCTTCGTGCACGACCGGCTGATCGACCGTCTTCTCGACGATCAGGTTCCCCAAGGCGGCCGAGAACACCAGGTTCGTCGGGAAGTAGCCGTCGCCGGCCGACGTGAACGACAGCGTGGCGCTGGTCGAACCGAGCGCGATGTCGTCCGTGGTGAGGGTCTTGGCGTCGATGCTGAGGTTGTCCATGAGGTTCGGGCCCGTGCTGCCCTCGGTCCGGGAGATGAAGTAGTTGTCGGTGGTGCTGTTCGAGGGCTCGACCTGGACCTGGTCGTTGATCAGGAACGCGTCGCCGGTGCCGACGTCGCCGTCGAACGCGGTGAGGCCGATCCTGTTCTCCGGGTCGCTCGCCTTGAAGCCCGTGATGGTGATGTCCGTGCGGGTGGCGTCCTGGAAGATCAGTCCGTTGTAGATGTAGACGCGTTTCTGTCGGGGAGCGTGGGTCGGCTCGATGCCGGGGTATTCCCACACGATGTCGATGGACCACCCGGCGGCGCACCCCCGGCCTTCGGGCACGTAGATGTCGGCGACGGTGATGTCCACCGGTGTTCCCGTGGGCACCGACGCGAAGGCTGGGGTCACGTCGGCGAACGCCGCGTACGGGTACGGCGCGATGGGGTCGGGTCCGTGGAAGTCGGCGGCGAGTGCGGTCACCCCGATCGACGCGCCGCCGCCGACCGTGAGCCGCACGGGGCTTCGGGGTGTCGCGCCGCCGGGCGGGCTTTCGGTGACCGGCAGGCGGGGTACGCATTCGTTGCCCGTGACGTCGGCTGATCCGGCGGCGTTGCCGCCCCAGTTGAGTTGCGCGTACCTCACGGTGGCGCCGGGCGGGATCGTCGCCTGGGCGGTGCTGGAGTTGTAGGTGGCCGGGTCGGAGTCCACGTCACCCCACTGCATCGTGACGTTGTTGTTGCTGATGCCGGTGCCGGTTTTGGTCGTGGTCCACGTCGCGCACTGGTCCATGGCGGTTTGGGTGTCGCTGGTGCCGTCGGCGGCGACCGGGCACCGCAGGTTGCTGTTGCCGACGTGGATGAAGTCCCCCCACACGGCCTGTTCGTAGGTCTTCTCGAAGGGCACGATCTCCCGGGCCGTGGCGACGGGCGGGATCACCAGCACGAGGCCGAGGGCCACGACGAGGCATGCCGACGCCGGTCTCCGTGTCGCGGTGATCGCGCGTGCGAGAGCGGACATCGGCATCCTCCAGGTGGGGCGGACCGGTGTGACGGACCCTTCGCCTGGTGTGGTGAGTGGTGCTTCCAGTGGCGAAGGGCCCGTCGGGGTGTGGCGGCTTCGGGGTTCAGCGGTGTGCCTTGAGCAGGCGTGTGGTGGTGAGGGTGGCGGCCCCGGCTGTGAGGAAGGCGAGGCAGGCCACGAGCAGGGTTGACCACGGGCGGCCGGTGTCGGGTAGTGCGGACGGCGGTGTCGGGGTCTGGACGGTGGTGTCGGTGGTGGTGGGTCCGCTGGGTCCGCCGGGTGTGGTGCTGGTGACGACGTTGTGGAGGGTGGCGTCACCGGTGGAGGGGTCGTTGAGGGTGGCGGTGTAGGTGATCGTGGCCGTGGCTCCGATGGCGAGGTCGCCGGTCCAGGTGAGGGTGGGGCTGGCGAAGGTGGCGGTGCCGGCGGTGGCGGTGGCGGTGCCGAAGGCGGCGTCGTCGAGGACCCCGCTGAGGTCGTCGGTGACGGTGAGGGAGTTCGGCGTCGTGTAGTCGGTCTGGCCGGTGTTGGTGACGGTCACGGTGTAGGTGACGGTGTCGCCGGGTTGTGCCGATTGGCGGTCAACGGTTTTGGTGATGCTGAACGAGGCGACGGGGGTGTCGGTGGTGACCGGGGTGTCCGGCGCGCCGGAGGTGGTGCTGCTGACGACGTTGTGCAGGTTTCCGTCACCGGTGGGCGGGTTGTTGAGGGTGGCGGTGTAGGTGATGGTGGCGGTGGCTCCTGCCGGGAGTTCGCCGGTCCAGGTGAGGGTGAGGCTGGTGAAGGTGGTGGTGCCGGTGGTGGCGGTGGCCGTGCCGAAGGTGGCGTCGTCCACGACGCCGGTGAGGTCGTCGGTGACGGTGATCGCGTGGGTGCCGGTGTAGTCGGCCTGGCTGGTGTTGGTGACGGTGACGGTGTAGGTGACGGTGTCCCCGGCCGCGGCGTTGGTCGGGTCGATCGTCTTGGCGAGGGTGAACGCGCCGATCGGGGTGTCGGTGACGACCGGCTGGGCGGGGCCGCCGCTGGTGGTGCTGGTGACCGCGTTGACCAGTTCGGTGTCCCCGCCTGGCGGGTCGTTGACGGTCACGGTGTAGGTGATGGTGGCGGTGGCTCCGATGGCGAGGTCGCCGGTCCAGGTGAGGGTGGGGCTGGTGAAGGTGGCGGTGCCGGTGGTGGCGGTGGCCGTGCCGAAGGTGGCGTCGTCCACGACGCCGGTGAGGTCGTCGGTGATGGTGATGGAGTTCGGTGCGGTGTAGTCGGTTTGGCCGGTGTTGGTGACCGTGACGGTGTAGGTCACCGTGTCACCCGCTGCGGGCAGCTCGTTGTCGATGGACTTGGTGATGGTGAACGAGGCGATGGGGGTGTTGGTCGTGGTCGGCTGCTGCGGTGCACCGGAGGTGGTGCTGCTGACCGCGTTGACGAGCTGGTTGTCCCCGCCTGGCGGGTCGTTCACGGTCACCGTGTAGGTGATGGTCGCGGCGGCTCCGATGGCGAGGTCGCCGGTCCAGGTGAGGGTCGGGGTGGTGAAGGTGGCGGTCCCGGTGGTGGCGGTCGCGTTGCCGAACGTGGCGTCGTCCACGACCCCGGTCAGGTCGTCGGTGACGGTGAGGGAGTTCGGTGCGGTGTAGGCGACCTGGCCGGTGTTGGTGACGGTCACGGTGTAGGTCACGGTGTCGCCGGGTAGCGCCGATTGGCGGTCTACGGTCTTGGTGATGGTGAACGAGGCGATGGGCGTGTCGGTGACGACCGGGGTGTCCGGCGCGCCCGAGGAGGTGCTGGTGACCACGTTGTGCAGGTTCCCGTCGCCGGCTGGCGGGTTGCCGACGGTGACGGTGTAGGTGATCGTCGCGACGGCACCCACCGGGAGGTCGCCGGTCCAGGTGAGGGTCGGGGTGGTGAAGGTGGCGGTGCCCGTGGTGGTGGTCGCGGACCCGAAGGTCGCGTCGTCGACGACGCCGGTGAGGTCGTCGGTGACCACCACGCCCTGCAACGCCGTGTCGCCGGTGTTGGTCACGGTCAACGTGTAGGTCACGACCTCACCGGCCGCGGCGTTGGTGGTGCTGGCGGACTTCGCCATCGTGAACGCCATCGTCACCACGTCGAGTGTCGCGCTGGCGGTGTCGGTGACCTGGAGGCCGAGGGGGTCGGTGCCGGTGACGGTGGCGGTGTTCGTCAGGTCGGCCGCAGGGGCTGTGGAGTCGCATGTGTAGGTTTCCACCGCGGCTACCGCGAGGGTGGGGAATTGCCGGTCGCAGACGGCCAACTGCGGGTCGGACACCTGCACGGTGGTCAGATCGACATCGCCGGTGTTGGTGACCGTGATCGTGTAGGTCACCGGGTCGCCTTCCTGGGCTGTCGCGGGGCTCACCGTCTTGGTGATCTCGACGGCGGGGTGGATCACGTCCACGTCGACGGTGTCCGCTCCGGCCAACTCCTCGCCGAACTGGTCGGTGCCGTTGGCGATGACGGCGTTGGTGAAGTCGTCCGAGGGAGCAGTAGTGGTGCAGGTGTAGGTCGTCGACTCGCCACCCTGCAACGTCCCGACGTCGGCGTCGCACGACGGCGTCGAGGCGTCGGCGACCGTGATGTTGTCCACGGCGAGTCCGGACGCGTTGGTGACGGTGATGGTGAAGGTGACTGTGTCGCCTTCGTGCACGACCGGCGGATCGACCGTCTTTTCCACGAGCAGGTCCGCCAGCGCGGCGGCGAAGATCAGGTTGGTGGGGAAGTAGCCGTCGCCGCTTGAGGTGAACGACAGCGTGGCGCTGGTCGAGCCGGGTGGGATGTCGTCGGTGGTGAGGGTTTTGGCGTCGATGCTGAGGTTGTCCATGAGGTTCGGGTTCGTGCTGCCCTCGGTTCGCGAGATGAAGAAGTTGTTGGTGGTGCCGTTGGTGGGCTCGGTCTGTTGCTGGTTGTTGATCAGAAACGAGTCACCGGTGACCGGGTCCCCGTCGAAGACGGTGAGGCCGACCCTGTTCTCGACGGTGCTCGACTGGAAACCCGAGATGGTGATGTCGGTGCGGGTGGCGTCCTGGGCGACCAGCCCGTTGTAGATGTAGACGTGCTTCTTCGTCGGCGCGTGGGTCGGTTCGATCTCGGGGTACTCCCACACGATGTCGAGGGACCACCCGGCGGAGCAGCCGCGTCCCTCGGGTGAGTAGATGTTCCCGACCGTGATGTCCACCGCCGTGCCCGTGGACGCCGACGCGAACGCCGATGTCACGTCCGCGAAGGCGGCGTAGATGTACGGCGGAGCGGTGTCGGGGCCCGCGAAGTTGGCGGCGGGAGCGGTCACGTCGATCGGTGTCGCACCCGCTCCGACCGTGAGCCGCACCGGGCTCTGGGGTGTGGCGTTGTCCGGGGGCAGCTCTGTGATGTCAACGCCGTTGAGGCACCGGTTGACGGTGGGCGCACCAGACCCGGCGGCGCTGCCGCCCCAGTTGAGTTGCGCGTACTTCACGGTGGCGCCGGGCGGGATCGTGACCTGGGCGGTGCTGGAGTTGTAGGTGGTCGGATCGGAGTCGACGTCACCAAATTGCATCGTGTTGACGTTGTTGTTCGTCGACGACCCGGTCTTGGTGGACGTCCACGTATCACAGCGGTCCATCGACGCTTGCGTGTCCGTGGTGCCGTCGAGCGCGGTCGGGCAGCGCAGGTTGGCATTGCCGACATGGATGAAGTCGCCCCACACGGTTGCTTCGTAGGTCTTCTCGAAGGTCTCGATGACCCTGGCCGAGGCGGCAGGCGGGAGGACCAGCACGAGGCCGAGAGCCACGACCAGGCTTGCTGACGAGACTCGCCGCGTCGTGGCGATCGCGCGTGTGAGGGCGGACATCGGGTTCCTCCAGGTCGAACGGACCGGCGTGGCCGGGCCTGCGGACTGGCTGGCTCGCTGACACCGGCTGAGGTGGCGCTATGACGCGCTGTGCCGGAGGAACACCGGGGAGGCCGCCGCGGCAGCGCGCGATGTCACCGCCCGAAGCGCTTCTGTCGGTGTTTCGGCTTGGAGAGGGCCCATCCGAGGCCGATGAGGGCGACCCCGACGAGCGGTATGGCGACGAGCGAGCGCCCGGTGACGGGTATGGCGGGTGGCGGTGTTCCGGTTGAGCTGAGGTCGACGGGGGTTGTGGTGGTGATGGGGTCGGGTGGAGTGCCTGGCGTGCGGCTGGTCACGACGTTGTCCAGGGTGAGGTCTCCCCGGTCGGGGACGTTGACGACGACGCGGTAGGTGATCGTGGTGGACTTGCCGATGGCGAGATCACCGGTCCAGGACAGGAAGGGCGTGGTGAAGGTGGCTGTGCCGGTGCTGGTCGCCACGTCGGCCCAGGTGGCGTCGTCCAGTACGTCGCTGAGGTCGTCGGTGAAGTCGATGTCCTGCACGGCTGCGTTTCCGGTGTTGGTCACAACCACCTGGTAGGTGACCACGTCGCCTTCGACGGCCCGTTCGACGTCAGCGGACTTCGTGATGTCCACAGCGGACACCGGGGTCGAGGTTTCCACAGGCGGGTCGGACAATCCCGGGGTGGTGTTGGTGACGCTGTTGTCGAGCATAGCGTCGCCGTCGGTGATCGGGTTGTCGACGGTGACGGTGTAGGTGATGGTGGCGGTGGCGCCGATGGGCAGGTCGCCGGTCCACACGAGGGTCGGGCTCGTGAAGGTCGTGCGGCCCCGGTCGGCTGTGGCGGAGTCGAACCGGGCGTCGTCGAGGACGTCGGTGAGGTTGTCGGAGATGTGCGCCGGATTGGCGGGTGCGGCGAAGCCGACCTGGCCGGTGTTGGTGATGGTGATGGTGTAGGTGAGGGTGCCGCCGGCGCTGACTTGGCTCTGGTCCACCTCCTTCGCCAGGTCGAGGTCCGCGACGGGCGTGACGGTGTCGACCGGGGGTTGCGTGCCCATGCCGGGGGTGGTGTTGGCCGCGGAGTTGCGCAGGATCCCGTCCCCGCTGATCGGGTCGGACACGGTCACGGTGTAGGTGACGGTCGCGGACGCGCCGGCGGCGAGGTCGCCGGTCCAGGTCAGGGTCGGGCTCAGGAACGTGACCGATCCCGCGGTGGTGGTGAACGTGTCGAGGTCGGCGTCGTCCAGCACGTCGGTGAGGTCGTCGTCTACGCGTGCGCCGGTCACCGGGCCTTGACCGGTGTTGGTGACCGTCAGGGTGTAGGAGACGGTGCCGCCCACGGTCGTGGAGCCGCGGTCGACGGCCTTGTCCAGCCTGATCACGCCGACGGGCGTGGCGGTGCGGATCGGCGGGGTGGGGTTGTGGCCCGGGGTGGTGTCGGTGACCGAGTTCGCCAGCAGGCCGTCGCCGGTGAGCGTGTCGTTGACGGTCACGGTGTAGGTGATGACGGCGCTGTCGCCGCTGGCGAGGTCCCCGGTCCAGGTGAGGGTGGGGGCGGCGAACAGCGGAGTGCCGATGGTGGCCGTGACCGTGCCGAAGGCGGCGTCGTCGAGGACGCCGGTGAGGTCGTCGGTGATGGTGGCGCCGGTGATCGTCGTCTGGCCGCGGTTGGTGACGGTGATGGTGTAGGTGACGGTGTCGCCCGCGACGGCGGTGGGTTTGTCGACCTGCTTGGTGATGTCGAGGGCGGCGACAGGGGTGGTGGTGAGCACGGGCGGTTGGGGCGGGAAGCCGGGGGTGGTGTTGGTGACCGCGTTGCCGAGGACGTGGTTGCCGGTGAGCGGGTTGTTGACCGTGACGGTGTAGGTGATCGTGGCTGTGCCGCCCACGGCCAGGTCGCCGGTCCACGTGAGCGCCGTCCCGCTGATGGTCGCCGAACCGGTCGAGGCGGTGACTGTGCCGAAGGTGGCGTCGTCCAGGACGTCGGTGAGGTCGTCGGTCACCTGGGCGCCGGTGATCGTGGTCTGGCCGGTGTTGGTGAGCGTGAGGGTGTAGGTCACCAGGTCTCCCGCTGCGGCAGCGGGTTTGTCGACGGTCTTGTCGATGTCCAGCGCGGTGATCGGCGTGGTGGTGCGGACGGGCGGCTCGGGGTTGTGCCCGGGGGTGGTGTTGGTGACGGCGTTGTCCAGGCTTCCGTCGCCGGTGACCGGGTTGTTGACGGTGACGGTGTAGGTGATGGTCGCCGAGGCCCCGATGGGCAGGTCGCCGGTCCAGGTCAGCAGCGGCGGCGCGAGCTGGCTGGTTCCGGTGGAGGCGCTCGCGGTGTCGAAGGTGGCGTCGTCGAGGACGTCGGTGAGGTCGTCGGTGACGGTGGCGCCGGTGATCGTGGTTTGTCCGGCGTTGGTCACGGTGATCGTGAAGGTGACGGTGTCACCGGGGAAGGCGGAGGGCCGGTCGACCGCTTTGGTGATCGTCAGCGCGGTGATGGGGGTCTGGGTCTGGGCGGGCGGTTGGGGCGGGAAGCCGGGGGTGGTGTTGGTGGCGGTGTTGTCCAGGTGTCCGTCGCCGGTGACCGGGTTGTTGACGGTGACGGTGTAGGTGATGGTGGCGGAGCCGCCGACGGGCAGGTCGCCGGTCCAGGTGAGGGTGGGGGCGGTGAACGTGGCGGAGCCGGTGGTCGCGGTGGCGGTGCCGAAGGTGGCGTCGTCCACGACGCCCGACAGGTCGTCGGTGATGGAGGCTCCCGACACCTGGGCCTGTCCGGTGTTGGTGACGGTCACCGTGTAGGTGACCGTGTCCCCTGGGGCGGCGCTGGTGCGGTCGACGGACTTGATGATGTCAACCGCGGCGACGGGGGTGGAGGTGAGCACGGGTGGTTGCGGCGGGAAGCCGGGGGTGGTGTTGGTGACGGCGTTGTCCAGGTGTCCGTCGCCGGTGAGCGGGTCGTTGACGGTGACGGTGTAGGTGATGGTGGCCGCGGTTCCCACGGGTAGGTCGCCGGTCCAGGTGAGCGTGGTTCCGTTGAGCCCCGCGGTACCCGTGGCGGTCGTGACCGTGCCGAAGGTGGCGTCGTCCAGGACACCCGACAGGTCGTCGGTGATGGTGGCTCCCAACACCTCGGCCTGTCCGGTGTTGGTGACGGTGATCGTGTAGGTGACGGTGTCGCCCGGGTTTGCTGAGGGTGTGTCGACGGTCTTGTCGATGACGAGCGCGGCGATGGGGGTGACCGTCTCGACGGGCGGTCCGGGTGGGAGTTCGGGGGTGGTGTTGGTGACGGCGTTGCGGAGGGTCGCGTCGCCGGTGACCGGGTTGTTGACGGTGACGGTGTAGGTGATGGTCGCTGAACTGCCGACGGGCAGGTTGCCGGTCCAGGTCAGCAGCGGCGGCGCGAGTCGGGTGGTGCCGGTGGAGGCGCTCGCGCTGCCGAAGGTGGCGTCGTCCAGGACACCCGACAGGTCGTCGGTGATCGTCGCGCCGGCGATGGTGGTCTGGCCGGTGTTGGTGACGGTGATGGAGTAGGTGACGGTGTCGCCTGTGGCCGCGGTGAACCGGTCGACGGTCTTGGCGATCTCCATCGCGGTGACGGGGGTGCTGGTCAGGACCGGCGGTTGCGGTGGGAACTCGGGGGTGGTGTTGGTGACGGCGTTGTCGAGGGTCGCGTCGCCGGTGAGCGGGTTGTGGACGGTGACGGTGTAGGTGATGGTCGCGGTGGCGCCGACGGGCAGGTCTCCGGTCCAGGTGAGGGTCGGGTAGGAGAAGTCGGTGGTGCCGGTGGTCGCGGTGGCGGTGCCGAAGGTGGCGTCGTCCAGGACGCCGGTCAGGTCGTCGGAGAACGCTGCCGCGTTGGTGGGCGCGGTGAACGGCACCTGGCCGGTGTTGGTGACCGTGATGGTGTAGGTGACGGTGTCGCCGACGGCCGCGCTCGCGCGGTCCACCGATTTGGTGATCTCCATCGCGGCGATGGGGGTGCTGGTGAGCACGGGTGGTTGCGGTGGGAGTTCGGGGGTGGTGTTGGTGACGGCGTTGGTGAGCGTCCCGTCGCCGGTGAGCGGGTTGTGGACGGTGACGGTGTAGGTGATGGTGGCCGAGCCGCCGACGGGCAGGTCTCCGGTCCAGGTCAAGGTCGGGGGAGCCAGTTGGGTGGTGCCGGTGGACGAGGTGGTGGACTGCACGGTCGCGTCGTCCAGGACGCCGGTGAGGTCATCGGTGATGGTGGCGCCGGTGATGGTGGTTTGCCCGGTGTTGGCGACCGTGATCGTGTAGGTGACGGTGTCGCCGACGGCCGCGCTCGCGCGGTCCACCGTCTTGGTGACGGCCATCGCCGTGATCGGGGTGCTGGTCACCACGGGTGGTTCGGGCGGAAGTCCCGATGTGGTGTTGGTGACGGCGTTGTCGAGGCGGCCGTCGCCGGTGAGCGGGTCGTTGACGGTGACCGTGTAGGTGATCGTCGCGGAGCCGCCGACCGGCAGGTCGCCCGTCCAGGTCAGGGCGGGGGCGGTGAACGTGGCGGAGCCGGTGGTCGCGGTGGCCGTGCCGAACGTGGCGTCGTCCAAGACTCCGGTCAGGTCGTCGGAGAACGTCGCCGGGTTGGTGGGCGCGGTGAACGGCACCTGGCCGGTGTTGGTGACGGTGATCGTGTAGGTCACGACGTCGCCGGCGGTGGTGCTGGGCCTGTCGACGATCTTGGCGATGTCGATGTCGGCGACGGGGGTGGAGGTGCGCACCGCGGGAATCGACTCCATCCCGGGAGTGGTGCTGGTGACGGTGTTGTCCAGGTGCCCGTCGCCGGTGAGCGGGTTGTTGACGGTGACGGTGTAGGTGATCGTGGCGGAGCCACCGACGGGGAGGTCGCCGGTCCACGTCAGGATCGGCTCGTTGAGGCTGCTCGACCCGGTGGAGACCGTGGCGGTGCCGAAGGCCGCGTCGTCCAGGACCCCGGTCAGGTCGTCGGCGATGCTCGCGCCGACGATGGGGGCCTGGCCGATGTTCCGCACGGTGATCGTGTAGGTCACGGTGTCGCCGCCGGCGGCGGTCGGCCGGTCCACGACCTTGTCGATCGCCAGGGCCGCGATCGGGGTGGTGGTCGTCACCGGGGGAGCGGGGTTGAGGCTCGGAGTCGTGTGCCGGGCCGAGTTGACCAGGAGACCGTCGCCGGTGAGCGGGTTGTTGACGGTGACGGTGTAGGTGATGGTGGCGGTGGCGCCGACGGGCAGGTCGCCGGTCCAGGTGAGGGTGGGGCTGGTGAAGGTGGCGGTGCCGGTGGTGGCGGTCGCGGCGCCGAACGTGGCGTCGTCCACGACCCCGGTCAGGTCGTCGGCGATGCTCGCCCCGACCAGGTCGGTCTGACCGGTGTTGGTGACGGTGATCGTGTACGTGACCGTGTCGGGGGCGTTGGCGGTGACCCGGTCGACCGACTTGGTCAGCGCGAGCGCCGCGATCGGCGTGTCGGTCCGCTGCGGCGGTCCCGGGTCGAGTTCGGGCGTGGTGCCCGTGGCCGCGTTGAGCAGGCGGCCGTCGCCGGTGATCGGGTCGTTGACGGTGACGGTGTAGGTGATGGTGGCGGTGGCGCCGACGGGCAGGTCGCCGCTCCAGGACAGGGTGGGGCTGGTGAACGAAGGCGTGCCGAGGTCGGCCGAGGCGGTGCCGAAGACGGCGTCGTCCAGGACGCCGGTCAGGTCGTCGGCGATGCTGGCCTGGTTGGTGGGTGCCGCTAGTGGGACGTCGCCGGTGTTGGTGACGGTGATGGTGTAGGTCACGGTGTCGCCCGCGGCGGCGGTGGGCCGGTCGACCGACTTCGTGATCGCCATGCCGGGGTGGATGACGTCCAACAGGGCGTCGTCGGTGTCGGTCGAGAGGCCACCGATGCTGTCCCGGCCGGTCGCGGTGATGGTGTTGGTGACGTCGTCGGCTGGTGCCTGACCGGTGCAGGTGTAGGTGATGGCGGCCCCCGCCGCCAGGCTCGCGAACGTCGTGCTGCACGCCGTCAGCAGGGGGTCGTCGACGGTGATGTCGGTGAGCGGCACGTCACCGGTGTTGCGGACGGTGATCGTGTAGGTGACGGTGTCGCCTTCCTCGGCCTGCGCCGGCGTGACGTCCTTGACGACCTCGATCGCGGGGTGGATGACGTCGACCACGGTCTCGGCGACGTCGGAGATGGCGTCGCCGAACTGGTCGGTCCCGGTCGCGGTGATGGTGTTGGTGAAGTCGTCGGATCCGGCGATCGTGGTGCAGGTGTAGCTGATCGTCTCGTTGGCCGCGATGGTCGGGATCGTCGTGTTGCAGTCCGGCGCGAGGGGGTCGTCGAACACGACGTTGGACAGGGGCAGAGCGGACCGGTTCGTGGCCGTGATGGTGAAGGTCACGGTGTCGCCCTCGTGCACGACGGCGGGGTCCGCGACCTTGAGCACGTCCAGTTCGGCGACGGCGGTGGAGAAGGCGAGGTTGGTGAACAGGAAGCCGTCGCTGGAGGTGGAGAACGTCAGCGTCGCGCTCGTCGAGCCCGCGGGGATCGACCCGGCGCTGGACGTGATCGACTTGGCGTCGATGGTCATCGTGTCGCTGTAGCCGGGGTTGGTGTTGCCGTCGGCGTTGCCGTTGAAGAAGTTGCCGAGGGCGTTCGTCAACGGTTCCCGTTGCTCGATCCCGTTGACGCGGAAGCGGTCGCCGGTCGCGCCGCCGGCGTCGCCGTCGAAGGCGGTGATCCCGATGCGGGAGGTCGGCAGGGCCGCCTTGAAGCCGCTGATCGTGGTCGACACGGCGGCCTCGCGCGGCGCTTGGACGATCAACCCGTTGTAGAGGTAGACGTTGCGCTTGTTCGGGGCGTAGGTCGGATCGGGCTCGGGGTATTCGTAGACGATGTCGATGGACCACCCGGCGGTGCAGTTGGCTCCTTCGAAGCCCCAGATGTTGCCGACGGTGAGGTCGAGCGCCGTTCCGGTGGGGGCGTTGGCGAACGCGGACGTCACGTCGGCGTAGGCGGCGTAGTGGCCCGGTGTCGTGCCGGCCGCGACGGACGCGTAGTGGTCGGGCGCGAAGTCGATGGGGGGAGCCGATCCGACGGAGAGCCGAACCGGCTGGGTGTCGGCACTGCCGGGGGGCCGCCCGCCGTAGGTGGCCGCGCCGCCCAGGCAGGAGTTCGTGTTGGTCGGCAGCATCCCGCTCCAGTTGAGCCGCGCGTACTTGACCGTCGCTCCCGGCGGGATCGTGGCCTGGGCGGTGCTGGAGTTGAAGGTCGTGGGGTCGGAGTCGACGTCGGCGAACTTCATGTAGAACCAGTTGTTGCTCATCGGTGTCCCGGAGCGGGTCTGCGCGTAGTTGGTGCACCTCTCCACGGCGAAGCCGTAAGTCGGAACGTTGTCCGCGGCGGTCGGGCAGCGCATGTTCCCGTTGCCCACGTGGATGAAGTCGCCGTAGACCGACGTCTGGTAGCCCAGGGTCAACGGCTCGATCTGCGCGCCGGTGGCCGTGGGTGTGGGCACCGCGAGAGCCGCTGCGACAAGCGCCACCACGAGCAGGACCCGGACGGCTTTCCCGCTGCGGCTGTTCGTGGACATGGCGCTCCTTCCCGGCATCGCGGTCCGACGACGGCTCCACCGATGACAGCCCGACCGGCTCTGTTATGACGTGGACCGGCATGCGCAACGACCCCGGTGGCGGAGGTGGCCCGGCCGCCCTCCGGCGTCATAGCGGGGCGATCCGCCCGGTCTGACCGGCAGGCACGCGTGCGCCGGACCGGGTGGTCGCACCCACGGCGGTGACGCGCTGGACACGACGCCGATGCGGTGTGGAGTGCGACATGGGTCTGCGGAGTCACCCGGCGAGCGCGGAGTCGTGGGTCGCCCACGACCGACCCCGTGCCCGGCGTTCTCGCCCGGCCGCCGTGCTCCTGGCGATCGTGGCCGCCCTTGCCGCGCTGTTGTCCCCCGTGGACCGCGGCCAGGCCGCTCCGGGCACACCGGGCACGCCCCAGCCGGGCACCACGCCGTTCCTGGAGAACTTCGAGAACTCCGCGGTCACCATCCCGACGCTGGTCACCGGATACACCGGCAGCACGGGCTCCTCGGGCGCGACCTACACCGCCGACCCGGGGTGGTTGCGCGACTGCAACGGGTGGGTCATGGACGGGGCCTCGGCGTTCCCCGCGGCGGCGGGAACAGCCGGGTGCGCGGTGTCGAACTGGAGCAACGCGCGGTCGTTGGCCGAGGCGATCGGCCGGTTCCAGGGTGTCGCGTCCCCGGCGCGCAACCGGGTGCTGTCGGCGTTCACCGGCAACTGCGCGGACACCGCCTCACCGCAGTTCAACTCCGGTCAGGTGTGCGGCGGCGCGAACCAGGTCCAGTTGCGCACCCAGAGCACCTTCACCACGGTGGCGAACCACTTCTACACCGTCGCGGTCACCACGGCCTACATGAACTGCGGTTCGCCCCACCCGCAGTACTCGTTCAGCCTCGTCGCCGGCACCTCCACCTTCCCGACGACCTCGACCCCGATCGACGGCTGCGACCACAGCAACACCGTGGTGGTCAACGGGCAGACGATCCAGGTGGGCCGGAGCCTCGGCGACACCGCCGTGATGCCCCCGGCCGGGCCCAAGACCCTGCGGTTGGTCAACGGGCAGGGCAGCGCGGTCGGCAACGACGGCGCGCTGGACGACCTGGCCATCGTGGACGTGACACCCCAGCTGGACAAGGAGTTCTCCCCGACCGCGGTGCCCACCGGCGGCGTGACCACGCTGACGTTCACCCTGACGAACACCGACGACCTGCTCGCCAAGCCGGGCACCTCGTGGACCGACACCCTGCCCGCCGGGCTGGTCGTCGCCTCGCCCGCCAACGCCACCACCACGTGTGCCAACGGGTCGGTGACGGCCACCGCCGGCGGCACCACCGCGGCCTACCGCGCCGACCTGCTCGCCGGCCAGGCGTCCTGCACCCTGTCGGTCGACGTCACCTCCGCCGCCGCCGGCACCTACACCAACAGCGCCGCCAACGTCGGCTCACCCGTGGGCGTGCTGCTCCCGGGATCGGCGTCGGTGCAGTTCATCGACCCCTCGCTGGTGCTGACCAAGCGCGTGTCGCAGTCGTCCGCGCGGCCCGGCGACGTCCTCACCTTCACCGTCACCGCGCGCAACGCCTCCCGAGTGGACTTCCTGCCCACCCTGCTGGCCAACCTGTCCGACGACCTGTCCGCCGCGTTGGACGACGCGACCTACAACAACGACGCGGTGGTGACCGTCAACGCCGGACCCGCCGGGACGGTGTCGTACGCGGAGCCGGTCCTGTCGTGGGAGGGTCTGCTGCAAGCCGGGGCGACGGCCACCATCACGTACACGATGACGGTCGACTCGCCGCTGACCGGGGACCTGCTCCTGGACAACACGGTGACCTCGACGGTGCCGGGCACGGCGCCCGCCGGAACCTCCACGCCGCTGGCCCGGATGTCGTTGTCCAAGACCGCGGACACCGGTGTGGCGACAGCGGGCAGCACGGTCACCTACACGCTGACCGTGCAGAACACGGGCCAAGCGCCGCTGACCAACGCGCAGCTCTCCGACGACCTGACCGGCGTCCTGGACGACGCGGCGTTGACCACGACGTCCGCCGGCGTGGGTGTGGTGTCGGTGTCCGGGGCGACGTTGAGCTGGTCGGGCAGCCTCGATCCCGGCGAGACCGCGGTGATCACCTACACGGTCACCGTCCGCAACCCGGTGAGCGGCGACGGCCGCCTGCGCAACAGCGCGACCACGACCACCCCGGGCGGACCCACGACACCGGTCACCACCGACACCCCGATCTCGGCGATCGCGCTGACGAAGAACGCCGATCGCGCGGTCGCCGCCGCCGGGAGCCCGGTGACCTACACGGTCACGATCCGCAACAGCGGCCAGGTGCCCATCACCGCGGCGACGTTCACCGACGACCTCGCCGGCGTCCTCGACGACGCCGCGCTCGGGGCGGTGAACGCGACCACCGGGACGGTCTCGACCACCGGGTCCTCGCTGACGTGGACCGGGGACCTCGCGCCCGGCGAGTCCGCGACGATCACCTACAGCGTCACCGTGAACAACCCGGTGACCGGGGACGGCAGGCTGCGCAACAGCGCGCGCTCGACCACTCCGGGCGCGCCGCCGTCGCCCGTCGTGACGACCACGCCGATCACCGCCGTGACGTTGACCAAGACGGTCGACCAGGCGAGCGTCGCGGCCGGCGGCACCGTCACCTACACCGTGTCGGTCACCAACACCGGCGCCACACCGCTCAACCCCGCGCGGTTCACCGACGACCTGTCGGGAGTGCTGGACGACGCGTCGGTGCTGAGCCTGACCTCCAGCGTCGGCAGCGCCGCGGTGTCGGCCACGACGTTGACCTGGTCCGGGAACCTGGCCACGGGCGCGACCGCCACGGTGCGGTACACGGTGACCGTCCGCAACCCGGTGTCGGGTGACGGCGTGCTGCGCAACAGCGTCACCTCCACGACGGCCGGCGCACCCGGCACCCCGATCGCGCTCGACACCCCGATCACCGCCATGACCGTGACCAAGAGCGTCAGCCAGCCCGCGGCGGCGGCCGGCGACACCGTCACCTACACCGTGACGGTCCGGAACACGGGGACCACGCCCGTTCCCGGAGCCACCTTCACCGACGACCTGTCCGGCGTCCTGGACGACGCCGTCTTCGGCACGGTCACCGCGACGACCGGCAGCACCTCGCTCTCCCCGCCGACCCTGACCTGGACCGGCGACCTGGCCGTCGGCGCCACCGAGACCGTCACCTACACCGTGGTCGTGGACAACCCCGTCACCGGCGACAGCAGGCTGCGCAACAGCGTCACCACCACGACCCCCGGCGCGAGCGTCCCGGCCTCGGCGACCGACACCCCGGTCACCAGCTTCACCCTGGAGAAGTCCGTGAGCACCGCCGTCGCCGCGGCGGGCGACACGGTGACCTACACGGTGGTCATGACCAACACCGGTTCGACCACCATCACCGACGCCACCTTCACCGACGACCTGTCCGGGGTGCTGGACGACGGGACCCTGGGCATCATCACCGCCACCACCGGGTCGACCGCCGTCGAACCCACGACGCTGACCTGGACGGGCACCCTGAGCCCCGGCCTGTCGGTGACCGTGCGCTATGCCGTCCGGGTCCACAACCCCGTGACCGGCGACGGGCACCTGCGCAACAGCGCCGCGTCCGACATCCCCGGCGGCCCGGCCGCACCGGTGGCCACCGACACCGTGATCAGCGCGCTGACCGTGGACAAGACCGTCGACCGCGCGACCACCGCCGCCGGGGACACGGTGACCTACCGGCTCACCGTCACCAACACCGGCGCGGCGGCGATCAGCGGGGCCGGCGTCGCCGACGACCTCATCGGGGTGCTCGACGACGCGACCTTCGGCTCCGTCACCGCGAACACCGGAACAGCCTCGTTCACCTCGCCCACCCTGACCTGGACCGGCGACCTGGCACCCGGCCAGTCCGCGACGATCACCTACACCGTGACCGTCAACAACCCGGTCTCCGGGGACCGCAGGCTCGTCAACAGCGCCACCACATCGACCCCCGGCGGACCCACGACACCGTCCACGACCATCACCCCGGTCACCGCGATGACCGTGTCCAAGACCGTCGACCGCACGACGGCCGTCGCGGGCGGCACCGTCACCTACACCGTGACCGTGCGCAACACCGGCGTGCTCGACATCCCCGACGCCACCTTCACCGACGACCTGGCGATGGTGCTGGACGACGCGGTCGTGGGCACGCCGACGGCGAGCCTGGGCAGCGCGTCGGTGACGGGCCCGACCCTCGTGTGGACCGGGGCCCTGCCGGCGGGCGAGACCGCGACGATCACCTATCCGGTGGTGCTCAACGATCCCGTCACCGGGGACGCCGTGCTGCGCAACACCGTGACCACCACGACGCCGGGGGCGTCGGTGCTGTCGCCGACCGCCACGACCCGCGTGACGGCGATGACGGTGTCCAAGACCGTCGACCGCACGACGGCCGTCGCGGGCGGCACCGTCACCTACACCGTGACGGTGGGCAACCCCGGCGCGACGACGATCTCCAACGCCACCTTCACCGACGACCTGTCCGGCGTCCTGGACGACGCCGTGATCGACTCGTTGACCGCGAGCGCGGGCACACCGCGGTCGGTGGGGAACAGCGTCCGGTGGAACGGCACCCTGGCGCCGGGCGCCGTCGCGACGATCACCTACACAATCATCGTCCGCAACCCGGTCACCGGCGACGGGAACCTCCACAACAGCGTGACCTCGACCAGCCCGGGCGCCACCGTGGCCCCCGCGGTGACGGACACGCCGATCACGGCGATGACCCTGACCAAGACCGCCGACCGGACGACGGTCGCCGCCGGCGGCACCGTCACCTACACCGTCGTCGTCACCAACACGGGCCGCGTCCCGATCAGCGGCGCGGAGTTCACCGACGACCTGTCGGGCGTCCTCGACGACGCCACGCCCGGACCCGTCACGGCGACCAGCGGCACCGCCGCGCTCGGCTCGTCCGCCCTGACGTGGACCGGCGACCTCGCGCCCGGCGGGTCCGCCACGGTGACCTACACCGCCACCGTCGCCAACCCGGTCGTGGGCGACGGACGACTGCGCAACAGCGTCACCACGACCACGCCGGGCGGGCCGACGGCCCCGGCCACCACCGACACCCGGGTGACCGCGCTGACGCTGGCCAAGACGGTGGACCGCGGCACGGCGGCGGCCGGCGACACCGTCACCTACACGGTGACGCTGCACAACACCGGAACGGCCCGCATCACCGGCGCGGAGTTCACCGACGACCTGTCCGGGGCGCTCGACGACGCCGTGTGGGGCACGGTCGTCGCCAGCACCGGCACCGCGACGTTCGCCTCGCCGGTGCTGACCTGGACCGGTGACCTGGTCGCGGGCGGATCGGCGGTCGTGCGCTACACGGTCACGGTCGACAACCCCGTGACGGGGGACGGCCACCTGCGCAACAGCGCCTCCACCACGACCCCCGGCGGACCGGCCACGGCGTCGACGACCGACACCCCGGTCACCTCCGTGGCCCTGACCAAGAGCGTGGACAAGGCCACGGCCGCGGCGGGCGACACGGTCACCTACACGGTGACGATCACCAACACCGGCACCACCGCGATCCCCGGCGCCCAGTTCACCGACAGCCTCAACGGCGTGCTCGACGACGCGTCCTTCGGCTCCGCGAGCGCCACCACCGGCACGGTCACGGCCACCCTGCCGAGGCTGACCTGGACCGGTGACCTCCCGGTCGGCGGCTCCGCCACGGCGACCTACTCGGTGGTGGTCGCCAACCCGCTGCGCGGCGACGGCAACCTCCACAACAGCGTCACCACGGCCACCGCCGGCGGACCGGGTTCACCCGTCACCACCGACACCGCGCTGCGCGGCCTCACGTTCGGCAAGAGCGTCGACCGCGCCACGGTCGTGGCCGGCGACACCGTCACCTACACGCTGACCGCGACGAACGCGGGTCGCGTGCCGATCACGGGCGCGGTGCTCACCGACGACCTGTCCGGCGTGCTCGACGACGCGGAGTTCGTGGACGCCGCCGCCGACTCCGGCTCGGCGTCGTCGTCCGGGAGCACCCTGACCTGGACCGGTGACCTGGCGGTCGGGCAGACGGCGACGACGACGTACCGGGTGCGGGTGCGCAACCCGGTCACCGGGGACCTCCGGTTGGCCAACTCGGTGTCCAGCCCGACGCCCGGCGCGCCGACGTCCCCGGTGACCACCGCGACCGACGTGCGGAGCTTCACCGTCGACAAGTCCGTCGGCACGGCCGCGGCGCTCGCGGGCGGCGCGGTCACCTACACGGTGACGATCACCAACACCGGCGCGACCGCGATCACCGGCGCGGAGTTCACCGACGACCTGTCCGGGGTGCTCGACGACGCCACCTTCGGCGACGTGGACGCCGACCTGGGCAGGGTCGCCTTCACCAGCCCGATCCTCACCTGGCGGGGCAGCCTTCCCCGGGGTGGGACGGCGACCGTGACCTACACGGTGCACGTGAACAACCCGGTCACCGGCGACCGGCGGATGCACAACGTGGTCACGGACGTCAGCGCCGGCGGATCGCTGCTGACCAGCACCACGGAAACCCCGGTGGTCAGCCTCGTCGTGACGCTGGAGCCCGACCGGTCGGCCACGGAGGAGGGCGGCGCCGTCACCTACACGGTCACGGTGACCAACACCGGTTCCGAGCCGATCCCGGACGCCGCCTTCGACATCGACCTGTCCGGGGTGCTGGACGACGGCCAGGTCGAACTGCTCACCAGCAGCCTGGGCACGGCCGTGCTGGACGCCTCCGTGCTGAGGTGGACCGGCAGCCTCGCGCCGGGCCAGTCCTCGACCACCACCTACCGGGTGGTCGTCGACCGGCCCGACACCGGGGACCACAACCTGCGCAACGTGGTGTCCACGCCGACACCCGGCGGCCTGGTGGAACACGACGTCGTGGAGACGCCCGTGGCACTCCCGTTCCTGCAGGGAGCCGACCTCCCTCCCGGCGGTTCGGCGACCCCGCGGCCAAGCCAACCCGGCCCCGTCCCGGACGACTCCGACGACGACCGCGGCAACGACCGCGGGGCGCCACGTGAGGGAGAAGACGGTCGGCCGTCGTTCCTGCCGGTCTCCGGCACGTCCCTCGGGCTGGTGCTGCTCGGCGGGATCATGGCGCTAGTGGCCGGACTGTGGGCGCACCGGCGTCGTCGCTGAGGGCGTCACGCTGCGTTCCACTTCGGACACCGCGGCGCGCCGAAGCGGCCTGGACGGGCGACAACGCTTGCGGCGGGCGCGTTTTCTCCGTCAGCCGGCCGATGCCGCCCGATGTGCCGCAACGCACACTTCGAACTGGTCGACCCAGCAGGAGCACAGCGCACGGGCGGCCACCACGCTGACTCCCGACTGTCCTGTGAGGAACCATGTCAGTTATCGACAGGCAGCGCTCCCGCCGGCCCTTCCGCCCGTTCACCACACCGATCAGGCGCGTGGTGCCCCTGGTCCTCGGCTGCGTGCTCGCACTCCTGGTGACGACGACCGCCGGTCGCGGCGTCGCCCACGCTGACGCGCCCAGCGCCCCGGTCGCGCCCATCTCCCCTTCCGCGGTCGCCGGCTTCGGCATCTCCGCGGACGAGCTGCGGCTGCACAACGCCGCGCGGGCGATGGCGGGCAAGGCCCCGATGGGCCCCGTCGCCCCGGAGGGCAGGCTGCTGATGGACTCGCCCGACTGGAGGACGTCGAACTCCTTCAAGGCGGCCTGGGCGGTGGTCGGCCAGATGAAGACGCCCTACACGTTCTACCGGTGGCTGGAGTCGATCAAGGACGCCTTCGGCCGGGACGCTTCGGACTTCGAGAAGGCGTCGACCATCCTGATGCTCGTGCCCATCGTGGGCGACGCGCTGGGCGTGGCCCGGTCGGCGATGAAGCAGGATCCCGGCGGGGTCGTCGTCAACCTGCTGTACCTGTTGTCCGGTGTCGCGTCCAAACTCGGGCTCAGCGGCGCCTCGCTGGCGCTGGGCGTGGTGGCCTTCGTCGCGTGGGTCGTGGTCAACATCGTCGCGTCGTTCAAGTTCGACAACTGGACCGACGTCGGGTCGCTGGTCAAGAAGCGCGACAAGGCGTGGCAGGAGTCGGTCACCGCGGCTTTCCAGGACAAGACGGTCGTGGAACTGGTCGGCGCCGCCGAGCGGCTCTTCGCGGAGGGGCGTGAGAAGGTGCTGCTCAACGCGCACGTCGCCATGGCGATGATCGACCAGCAGGCGCGGGAGACCACCGATGGCGGCGCCGAGGTGGCCCAGGCGGCGCGGGAGGCGAAGCAGCAGGTCGTCGCCGACACCGAGAAGATGCTCCAGGCGTTGCGCGGCGGGTTCGTCAAGGGTGCGCACGAGGCCCTCGACGTGGCGTTCGCCCAACTCAACGAGGGTGAGGGATCGGCGGAGTTCACCCGGACGTTCATGGCGCAGCGGGTCAGGTCGCAGTGGATGGACATGTACGTCCCGGGCTGGAGCTGCGACCACCGCGGCCTGTCGCCGGATGAGGCGAGCAAGTGCTTCCGGACCGAGGGGCGCAGGCTCGCGGTCGACGGCCTGCCGACCCCCGGGATCCAGGACGCGGTGCAGCGGCACGGCGTGTACTCGCCCGAGGCGGAGCGGGAGTTCCTGTCCTACTTCGACGACGTCGTGGTGGGCGAGGTCGTCGCCAACGTGCCGCGGAACAAGTTCACCGCCGAGCAGTTGCGCGGCTACCACGCCGTCATGGACGACAAGATCGCCGCGGCGTCCGGTTTCGCCCTGACCCCGGTGCGCGACGTCGCAGCGATCATCGAGGCCGGTGTGGTCGTCGATTGCGCGGACAACGCCACCGGCTGCGAGACCGGGGCGACGCCGGCGCCGGTGCCGACGGCCGGTGCCACGGCGTCGATCAAGGGCGCGGGTTCGGGGCGGTGCATCGACGTGAAGGGCGGCAAGTTCGAAGAGGGCGCCCAAGCCGAGATCTGGGACTGCCACGGCAAACCCAGCCAGTTGTGGACGAGTTGGTCCACCGGGGAGTTGCGCGTGTTCGACAAGTTGTGCCTGGACGCGTACGACCGTGGCACGACCCCGGGCACACGCGTGATCGTGTGGTGGTGCAACGGGCAGCCCAACCAGCAGTGGGTGTTCCAGCCCGACGGCACCATCAAGGGCGTGCAGTCGGGGTTGTGCCTGGACGTCGAGCGCGGCCGCAAGGGCAGGAACACGAAGCTGTTGTTGTGGACCTGCCACGCCGCGGCCAACCAGCGCTGGACGCGGGTGTGACCACCGGGCGCGGTTGAGCGCCGGTGCGGCGGGGTGTCGGGGCGGTGTTCGTGAGCCGCTCGGGCACCCCGCTCGGCGGTGCGGGGCGATCAGGCCGTCGCGGTCGCGGCCCCCATCGCGGTGAACAGACTTCCGACGTGCTCGGCACCAGACACGGTCACGGCCAGCCACCCCCACTCGGTGTGGCGGCGCGCGGGCACCCCGACCTGGTCGGCCAACCGGCACAACACGTGCGCGGACCGAAGGTCCGGGCAGCGCACGTCCACGGCGACACCCGGTCCGGTACGGCGAACCCGTCCGCGCGTCAGGAACGCGCCCCGCCACAGCGAACCCGCATCACACCAACGGACGTCGCGTGCGGGCCATGCGCTCATCCGTTCGTCGCGAGTGGACAGTCGTCCCGTCGTCGCGCCGTCGGGACCCTTGATGCGCACGCGGTAGCAGGAGTCGCCGGGGACGAGGTGTGCCGGCACCGTCCGGTCGGTCAGGGTGAGCAGGCGTTGCGCCAACCACAACTCCTCGAAGTCCACCAGGGTGTCACCGGTGCCGGCCGCGGGAATCCCGCCGAACCACAGCATCCCCGTGATCTCGGCGTCCCGACAACACACGTGAGGCACGGGGTGTTCGGTCAACTCGCGCCGCGCGCGACCGCTGGTCACCATCAGCCGTCCCCTTCCGTGCACATCCCGACGGTCGGCAGTGGTAGCGCGGGCGGGATTCGGCAGACCGGACCGATCGGCGCGATCCGGTGGTCCCGAGCCTAAGCCGGGTGACCGCACCGCCGGCCGATTTTCCCGGTGCGGCGGGGAATTCTCCGCCAGGTGACCGATGGTCGGCGGTGCGGTGGGCGCGGCGGTCGGCCCGGCCGGCGTGTCCGTCGTCGTTCCGGCGTCCGGGTGATCCCGGATCTAGTTTTGATCACCGCCCCGGCCGCCCACCTTCCCCGGCGGACCGCGCGCTGCTCGGATACCGGTGCTCGGCCACGGCGAGGCGGACACGGGTCCCAGGCGCTTGGGACCGCCCCTCGGCGTGGCCGGGCCCGCCTCGCAGCGACGCACCGGTGACCCCGATGGAGCCCGATGACCGACAACCAGTCCGAACACTTCGACCTCGTCTTCCGTTCGTGGATTCCGGTCGTCACCGTGAGCGGCAGGCGCCGCGAAGTCGGCTTGTTGCGCCTGTTCCGCGAAGCGCATCGGATCCAGCGGATCGTCGGCGCCACGCCGCCGACGACCGTCGCGTTGCACCGGTTGGCGTTCATGGTCCTGCGCCGGGCTTTCGGTCGGCTGGACGAGGAACACTGGCTGGCGCTGTGGGCGGTCCACCGCTTGCCGGGGGGCCGCTTGCGCCGATACCTCACCGCGCACCGGCCGGGCTTCGACCTGCTCCACCCCGAACGGCCCTTCCTCCAGGACCCGCGACTGGCCACCCACGGGCCGCCGAGCCGGGTGGCGGCGCTGGTGCGCGCCGCCGGGCAGCCGGTGGCCGACTCCCCGCCCGACGGGAACGCGCCGGCGCTGACCCCGGCCGAAGCGGCGCGCTGGCTCGTCACGGCGCGGATGTGCCCGGCGGTGGCACCACCGGCCGCCGACGCCTCCGAGTGCCGGTTCGTCGACGGTCTGGTGGAGGGCGCTGATCTGAAGGAAACGCTGCTGCTCAACTTCGGGACGCGGGGACCGGCGGCGGGTCCCGTTCCGGCGCGGGCGCGCCCCCGGGTCCTGCTGGCGGTGCGCCGCGGTGGCGGAGGTCCGGAGGTGACCGGCGTGTGGCTGGCGCCGGGGGACCGAGCCGGCCCGACCGGTGTGGGCGGGACGTCGAGTCCCGCTCCCGCCCGCTCCCCGGAGCCGTCCGCGAGCGAGGGCGCGGACGGCTCCGGGGAGCGGAGCCTGCACCAGGACCTGTGGAACCTGTACCGGGACTTCGTGGTCGGGGATCGGCCGGGATCCGGGCCGCCGGTCGGTGCGGCCGCGCGCCGGGCGGTGGCCACGCTGGCGGTGCACGGGTGGGTTTCCGCGTCCGCCTCGATCACCGCTCGTCTCCTGGCCCAGGACCGGTGCCCGGCCGACTCGCGGACGACGGCGGTGGACCTCCCGGTGGCCCTGCCGGCCGCGCTCCTGACCGGCCGGGAGACGGTGGTCCTGCCCGCGATGCGCGCCGCGGTCGCGCTGGCGGAGCGGGTCGGCCGGGCACTGGACGAGCTCAAGTCCCGACTCTCCGCCCGGGCCGCGCGCGTGCTCGACCCGGAACCCGCGCACTGGCCCGCGTTGTGGGCGCGGATCTCGGCGGTGCTGGCCGACCTGGCGCGCGCGGTCGTCCCCACCGGTGGGGCGAGAGCCGCCGCGGTCCGGTGGGCTCGGGAGCTGCGCGGCGAGGCGTGGCGGATCGTCGACTCGTGGGTCGAGCACCTGCCCGACGACGTCGACGGTCTGATCCGGTTGTACCGCGACGTGGCCGAGTTCGACGCGCGGCTCGACCAGGGGATCAGCCAGTTCATCACGGACATGTCGGCGCCCTTGTCGATCCCGTGGGCCGATTAGCCGGCCGGTGGTTCGAACCGCCGGCTCACCGCAGAAGTGCGGTGAGCCGGCGCGTAACAGCGGTACGGGTCGCGGCGACACCAGGTGCAACCGGACAGTGCTCGGGAATTGACCTGAAGGGGTGGTCGGCTGGAACCGGATGGTCGGGTGGAACCGCCCAGCGTCACTGACAGCCTGCGGTCGTGCGCCGGCCGGTCGATGTCGCCGCAGCGCGGCCGGGCGGTCGGTGAGCTGCCGCGGCCCGACCGGAGACGCGTCGATCAACGGCGGGACGGTGCCCGGATAATGGACAGGGATCCGAAGCGACCGAGACAAGGCGATGCAGACATCCGGACGTGATCGACACGAGCACCACCAGGGCGTCGGCGGCGCCCCGGCGGAGCTGCCGCAGGGTGTGGAACGGTTGCTGCGCCGGTGGGAGCACCGGTCGCGGCGGTTCGGGTGGGTCGAGGGCACGGCGTGGCGCTCGCCCGAGGCCGAGGCGGTGGCCGATGCGCTGCTCTCCGGTTCCGGGGTCGAGGAGGCGTTGGTCGCGTTCGGGGACCAACGGGCGCGAATCGGTGTCGGCGAGGCCGGGCTGCGCAGTGATCTGGAGGCGCTCACCGACGTTCTCGCCGACCAGCAGGGCCGGCCGTCCGGTCTCGCCGCCTTCCTCCTGCCGGCGACCCGCGGGATGCGCGCCGCCGCGGCGGCGGCGGTTCTCGAATCCGCCCTCGTCGACCCCGTGACGGGATTCGCGGCGCCGGCCGGGTTCGCCGCCGCGCTGTGGGCGTCGGCGCGTGGTCGGGTCGGGCCGTACCGGGAACTGCGGACCTACCGGTGGACCGCGTCACGGGGCGCGTGGCGCACGCTCGCCGCCAGGATGGACATCGCCGCCGCGCTCAGGCCGTGGGTCGGCCCCGAGGACGCCGCCGTGTTCGTGGACCCGGCGGCGTTGGCGGTGGTGCTGGTCGACTCGACCCGGTTCGCCGAACTGGAAGAGGTCCTCGGCGATCGGGTCGGAGCCCCGCTCGCGGACGCGCAGGTGCACCCGATCCCGCCGTGCGACTCGTTGCGGGACCTGATCACCTGGCTGCTCGGTGTGTGCCCGCAGTTGGTCGGCACCACCCTCGAAGCGCGGCGCGGCTGAGCACCCGGGGCTAGGACCGCAGCCGGCGCGGCCGACGCCACCACCGCCGGCGACGGGCCGGGGTGGCCTCGATCCGGGACCCGGCCGCCGGCCGTCCCCACCGCTGCGCGACCCGGGTCAACGCCTGCGTGGTCCGCGCGCAGCGCTCGCATTCCAGCAGGTGCGCTTGGACCGCGGACCGCTCGGACCGGGGCAGCCGCCGCCGGACCCATGCCCCCAACCGCGCGGAGTACGCGACGCACTCCGGGGCCAACGCCGGCTCCAGCCACCGGAGGTAAGCCAGCCGGAGGCGTTCGTGCGCGTGATAGCTCAGCGCCACGGCCGCACCCGGTGCCACGCCCAGCGCCGCGCCCAGCGCCTCGGGGCTCGTCCCGTGCAGGTCCACCTGCACGACGACGAACTGCCACCGCGGCGACAACTGGTCGAACGCCTCGGCGAGCCCGGGCACGTCGAGCAGTTGGTCGGCGAGGCCGCCGACCACGGCCTCCGGCTCGGCCCGGCGCGGCGTGGCCCACCTGGGCAACTTCACGAACATCGCGTCGCGCGGGTCGGGCGCGTGCGGTGCGCCTCGTGTCGGTGTGTCCGCGCCGACGTCGACGCGGCCGGTGCCGCCTCGTCCACCGCGTGGACCGGCAGATGTCCCGCTCCACCGTCTCCCATCCGATCGGCCCTCCTCCCTGCCAGTGGGGAGTAGACCGTCCGGCGGTCGCGAACATGACGTGGTTTCACCCTCGCGCCGTCGCCGCCGCGCACGGCCTGTGACCAACGCCACTTCGTTCCAGTGGTGGATCGGGCGCGTGTCCGATCTCCGACGACACCTACCGGCCGGTGCGCGTGGTCGTGGGTGTCGGCCGCGTCGTCGTCGGGGCGGGTGGCTTCGGTGTCGGTCGTGTCGTGGTCCTCCTCGGGGGCTGCACCGTCGGGTTCGGTCGCGGCGGCGGGGGCGGTTGGGTCCGCTGCGGCGCGGGGGTCGCGGGCGGGGGTGGTGCGGGTGCGGCGACCCGGCCGGTGCTCACGTGGAGGGTGACCAGCGACCCGCGCGGGGCGGTGCCGCGCGGGGACTGGTCGGTGACCGTGTTCGGCGGGGTGGTCGAGTCGCCGTGCGTGGCGGTCACGCCGAACCCCGCCGCGGCGAGGATCGCCGAGGCCTCCTCGAACGTCCTGCCCACCACGTCGGGGACGTCCGCGACCGACAGGCCCCGGCGGTAGGCGTCGTCGGGGGAGGGCAGCGGCAGGACGGGGGAGTCGCCGAGGATGCGGGACATCGCGTCGAACCACGTCCGAGCGGGCACCTTGCCGCCGAAGATGTCGCCGTGCGCGCACAGCGCCGGCGGGTCGGTGTCGCAGATCGGGGCGGTCGCGCGGCCGTCGTTGAAGGTGGCGACGGCGGCGGCGAGTTGGGGTGTGGCACCGACGAACCCCGCCGACTTGTGGGACTCGGTGGTGCCGGTCTTGCCGAGCATGGGACGCGACCACCCGGCGCGGGCCGCCGCCGCCGCGGCGGTGCCGATCCCGGAGGTGTCCTTGCTCAGGCCGACGACGAGGGTGGCCGCCAGGGCTTCGGGCACGACCTGCGCGCAGGGTTCCTCGGACAGGGCCACGGGGGCGCCGGACCGGTCGAGCACCTGGTCCACGGGGGTGGGCAAGCACCACACGCCGCCGCTGACCAGGGTCGCCGCGACGTTGGCCAGTTCCAGCGTGCTCACCGGCGCCGGTCCGAAGGTGAACGACGGCTTGCCGTCGCCCGCGGTGAAGTGCTCGGCCTGGGACACCCTCAGGTCGGGGTTCGGGTCGTCGGCGTCGGGTGCGGTGCCCGCGATGGTGCTCGCCAGCGTGCGGCGCAGGCCGAGCTTGCGGGCCATCTCCACGACCGGTCCGACGCCGACCTTCTCCTCAAGGAACAGGAATCCCGTGTTCGGCGATGCCGCGAGCGCGTCCTGCAACGTCATCGAGCCGCGGTAGGTGCCGCTGTTGCGCACGGTGTAGGGGCGGTCGCCGTCGCGGAACCGGGTCGAGGTGTAGGAGGCCGGCGTGGGGATGGGGGAGTGCAACCCGAACCCGTGCTCCAGCGCCGCCGCCGCGGTGAAGATCTTGAAGATCGAGCCCGCGCCGAACTTGTTCGCCACGCCGCCGGGCAGGTCGTACATGCTCTGGCCGGCGGCCGGGTCCAGCCCGTGGTCGCGGTTGGCCACCAGGGCTTGGACCCGGTGCCGCTCCCGCCCCGGGGTGACGACCGCCATCGTGTTGGCGATGCCCTCGGTCGCCTTGGGCACCTGGTCCTCCACGGCCTGCTTGGCCGCGGCGCTGGCCGCGCGGTCCAGTGTGGACCGGACCGTGAACCCGCCGGTGCGCAGCAGTTCGAGGTTCAGACCGCTGCGCGCCAGGTGGTCGAGCAGGTACGAGCAGAAGAACCCGTCGGCGGGGCCGGCGGCCACGCAGCCGGCCGGTGGTTGGCGCGGCGGGTCCAGGACGCCGAGCGGGGTGGTCTTGTAGGACTCGGCGTCCTCGGGTGTGACCGTGCCCGCCTCGACCATCCGGTCGAGCACGTCGTTGCGCCGGGCCACCGCGCTGTCGGGCCGGGTGACGGGGTCGAAAGCCGCCGGGCGGTTGAGCATCCCGGCCAGTAGCGCGGCCTGGGGGATCGACAAGGCGTCCGGCGTGGTTCCGAAGTAGACCTGGGCCGCCGCCGCGATCCCGTACACGTTGGCGCCGTAGGGCACCACGTTGAGGTAGCCGGTGAGGATGTCGTCCTTGCTCATGTCCTGTTCGAGGCGCATCGCGATCCGTGCCTCGCGCAGCTTGCGCTCCACGGTGGGCGCCTGCGCGGCGCGTTGCTGCTCGGGGACGTTGCGGTACACGATGTGGGTCAGGTAGTTCTTCACGTACTGCTGGGTCAGGGTCGATGCGCCTTGGGTCACCGACCCGTTGGCGTGGTTGACCGCCAAGGCGCGCGCCACGCCCTGCAGGTCCACGCCGCGGTGCTCGTAGAACCGCCGGTCCTCGGCGGCCACCACGGCGGCTTTGACCACCGGGGCGATCCGGTCGGCCGGGGCGGGTAGGCGGTACTGGTCGTAGATCCACGCGATCGGCGCGCCCGCGGCGTCGGTGACGGTGGTGGCCAGGGGGAGGTCCATCGCGATCAGGTCGGCGGACAGGGCGTCGACGGCGTCGAGGACCCGGCCGGACAGCACGGCGAGGGACCCCATCACGGGGAACACCATTCCGGCCAGCAACAGCCCGGCCGACAGGGACAGGCCGAGCAGCTTCGCCACGTGGGATGCGAGACGCACATGGAGGCAGACCGCCGACAGCCCGTCGGGATGACGAGCGGCGCCGATGCCGTCACGACCCCCACCCCGCACCCATGCGGTCACCTAGCGTGATAGTGGCACCGGCCCGCTGCTCTCACCCACATGGGTGAGCGAGGTTTGACTTGCCGAAGCGCGTGCGGACCGCCATGACCTGCGGCTTTGTCCGAGTCGAAGCGGCGGGCCGTTGGTCCTTGCACGATTCAGAAACGGCGGGTTGTGTGTGGTGTCAATTACTCCGGTTGACGTACGGTGATGCCCTGTTTCGCTCAAAGCACCTGGGGGTGGCAGTAATGGACCGGAGCGGTCGAAATGTTCCCGACGCGATGGCGACGACCCCCGACGTGGGGGTGACCGGTGCGCGACCCCCTCTGCGCGGCGACGCCCCGCCCGGCGGGCGGTCACTGGCGCTGGTGGCCGCGCCGGCCGACGGCGGGACCGACTCCGCGCTCGCGGAGGCGGTGCGCGGCGGTGACCTGGGAGCGTTCTCCGTGCTCTACGACAGACACGCCGACGCCTGTCTGAGGTTCGCGCGCTACCTGGGCGCGGGCGAGGAGGTGGCCGAGGACGTGGTGGCCGAGTCCTTCACCCGGATCTTCGTCCAGCTGGTCCGCGGCAAGGGGCCGACGGTGGCGTTCCGGTCCTACGCGTTCTCCGCCGTGCGCGCCAACCTCATCAACGCCGTGCACCGCGACCACCGCCAGGACCTCGCGGGCGATCCCGAGGCGTCGATCAGCGACGTCGAGATGCCCGTCGGGGACCTGCTGGAGTCGATGGTGCTGGCCCGCGCCCTCGCGGCGCTGCCCTCGCGGTGGCAGGAGGTCCTGTGGCGGGTGGAGGTGGAGGGTGAGACGCCGGCGTCGTTGGCGCAGCGGTTCGGGATGACCCCGAACGCCGTCGCCGCGTTGACCTACCGGGCCCGGGAGGGCCTGCGCGCCGCCTACCTCCAGGCGCACCTGCACGACAGCGACGACCCGGGTTGCAGCGCCTTCGTGCCCAAGCTCAGCGCGTGGATGCGGCACCGCCTGCGCCCGGAGGAACGCCGACTCGTCGACGACCACCTCGGCGCCTGCGCCCGCTGCGCGGCGGCGGTGGCCGACCTGGCCGAACTCGCCGACACGCTGGAAGGACCGGCCCGGTCCGCGGCGCGTCCGGCCAAGGAGCGTCGGCGTGGCCGCGCGGGGTTGGCCGGGGGTGTGGCCGTGCTGCTCGCCCTGACCGTGGCGGCGCCGCTTCCGGTGTCGGGCGACGGTCCCGATCGGCCGGCGGGCATCAGCGTCGCGATGTGACCGGCAGACCTTCGCCTCCCTGAGTTCCGACACCCCGCCACTTCTCCGCACAGTGGCGGATGCGCGCCCGACGCCGCACCCCCGAAGCTGGGGCTCGACGGTTGCCGCGCGCAGCGGGACCTCTCGCGGAAGAACAGGGTGGTCGCCATGTCCTCTCGTCACGTGCTCCGACCCGGTGCGGTGGCGGGGGCCGACCGGACCGCTCTGCTCGCGGCGCACCGGACCTACGCCTCGGAGTTCGGGTGGCCCGTGGCGTTGAACGGGGACTCGGTGGACCTGTTCCTGGACGGGGCGGTGCGGGCGGTGGAGGTGCGCGCGGGGTTCGCCTGCGAGGTCGCCGGCCTGCTGTGGGCGTCCGCGCCACTGGGCCCCGTCCTGTCCCTGCCCGGGGAATCGAAGCTGCTGTGGGTGTTCCTGGTCGCGCCGGACGGCGACGGTGTCGGCCCGGCGGTTCCGCCGGGAGTGCGGTTGCTGTCGTCGCGCCACACGGTGCCCCTGCCGCCCAGCCGGGTGCGGGGCGGCGAGGTCGGGTGGGTCAACCGCCCTGATCCGGCGCAGCCGCGACTTCCGGGGCTGCGGACCGTGTTCACGGCAGCTCGCGTGGCGCAACGACCCCACCGCTGGTGACCGCGCCGCGCGGCAGGGACCGACCTCCCACGGGATGTGCCGACGGGGCCGCCCTCGCCTCGGCGACCGCGGACGACCCCATCGGGGGACGGCTGTCGCGCCTAGTCTTCCAACACCATGAAACTCCACCGGAGACTCGTTTTCTTCAGGGACGTCCTCGGGGATATGTCGAACGAGTCACCGTCGCAGTCGGGCCGGGAAAAGGTCCGCACGGTCGTCTGGAGGCCGTTTTTCATGGAAGCCGCGCTCGTGGGCAGGTTGTAACACACCAGCACTTCGGGGAACTCGTCGTCGAAGAACTTGGAGCGGAAGCGTTCGTACCGGTAGAAGCACAGGTGGTCGTAATCGCAGAAGTCGGACTCGACCGTTCGGGTGGGGTTCCCCGTACCGCTGGAAGCGGCTTTCGATTCCGTAGCGGAGACCGCGGGTGCGGTCGCGATGAGGAACAGCAACGCGCCTGCGGCCACCACGGCCAGTTTTCGGAAGACGGACATCACACAACCTTTCGACTGTAGGCGAACCGGCCGTCACCGCCCCTGTCGATGCTGACCGGGGCGAGGCCGGAAATCGTCCGGTCGCCCGCCGTGCTTCGGGTGCGGACAGCGAAGGGGTGGTCGGCCGTGACGATTCATCACATCAATACCGTGTCGCCCCTCGGGTGACCTGCCGCAGCCGACCGAAGTCGCACCTCGGTGCTGTGCGGTCGCGGCGGTTCGGATTCGAGGCCACGGCGGGTCCAAGCGGATGAGCGGGGGTCGCCCGCGCGGCTCGGGGACGCGGACGACCCTGTCGGCGCTACCGACCTACGGGCTGCGCAGACCCGTGACCGGCGCCACCGGACCGACCGCTAGGCCTCCAACACCTCGAAGCTCCGTCGGGGGTTCATCTTCGGCAGGTGTGTGCGCGGGGAGATGTCGAACCAGTCGCCACCGCCCTCTCCGCAGTCGTACTGCGCCCAGGCGCGCACCGTCAGGTTGAGGTTGTTCTTCACGGACTTGGCGAAGTGGGGGAGGTTGTAACAGTGGCCCACTTCGGGGAACTCGTCGTCCCAGATCTTCCCGCGGAAGCGTTCGTACTGGTAGAAGCACAGGTTGTCGTCATCGCAGAAATCGTTGCCGACCTTGTGGGTGGCACTCGGATTGCCTGCGGACGCGAAACCGGACTCCGCGGCGGACGCGGCGGGCACGATCGAGGCGAGGAGCAGCAGTGCGCCTCCGACCGCCACGGCCAGCCTTCGGAAGACAGCCATCACAGAACCTTTCACTCATAGTGGGTCGATCGCCACCGGCACACTGGTCGACCGGGGCGAGCCGGAATTCTTCCGACACCCACGACGGTCCTCGGCTATACCGGAGAAAGCCAGCAGTCTGTGGTCGTTCATCAGATCAGGACCGCGATTGCCCCTTGCCGTGCGGTGCTGTAGCCGGCCGGAGTCGTATTCGATGGTCCATGTGGTGGCGGCCAGCCGTAAGAGGTGTGGGTGACCCGGGGAACCCGCAGAAATCGGTGCTCCAGCGCGGCGGGGACGTTGACGTACCTTCTCACGAAGCGGAGGTTCGGGCCACACGACGACGTGGGTGGAATGGGCAGTCCGCGCCCGGCCCGCATTCGGGCGGTCCTGCCGGCGGGCCGTTCGCGTCGCGCGGAGGGCGTCCGGCACCGACTTGAGGGCACCGATCACGGGTTGCCCGACCACGTGGTGTCCCGCCGTCCGGCACCGTGATCGCGCGTCAACCGCGTGTGCCGAGGGCTTACTGGAACCGTTGGCGGTCGGCGAGTTCGAGCAGCCGTCGCAGCTGCCTGGTGAAGGTGTTGCGGGACCGTGGTGGGTCGCATTCCGCCGCGAGTCGGCCCATGGACAGGTCCGGGTGCGCGAGGCGCCGTTCCGCGGCGAGGCGTAGTTCCTCGGGGGCGTCGCGGCCCAGGACGTCGAGGGCCTCGCGCAGGCGTGCGCACAGTTCGCGGGACGCCGATCGGGCCCGCTCGACGTTGTACCGCGCGATGGAGGTGGTGGACGGTCGCACCGTCCGCGGCACGATGGCCCTCCAGCGACCGGCGGAGTCCGGTGCGCCGAGTTCGTCGAGCAGTCGGGCGGCCTTCGCCGCCGATCGCACGATGACGACGGGGCGTCCGCGTTCCACCCGCCGCGTGGTGGCCACCTTCATCCCCGTGGCTGCCGCGTGCAGCGCCTCGGCCGCGTCGTGGTCCGGACAGCTCACCTCAAGATCACCTTGGTGGCCTGCGCGTCGCCTGCGTCCCCGCAGGATCAACGCGGCGCGCCAGAAGGCTCGTGCGCAGCACGTCCTGTCCTGCACCCAGTCCCGCGGCCGTCGGGCCCGGGCGAGCACGACCGGGTCCGTGCCCGGCACCACCGACCCGGGCGGCGACAGGTCCGCGTGGTAGCGGACCGCACCCCGACCGGCGTGCGCCTCGGCGCGACGGAACAGCGGCGGCCTTCCGCTCAGGAAGTGCAGGTCCGCGTAGATCCAGGCGGCGATCGTCGGGTCGTCGACCTCGATCGTCGCCGAGCCGGACCGCGCACAGGAGCCGGCGAAGCGGACGACGGTGGCGACGTGCACCCCGGCGCAGCAGGTGTCCCGCGTCCGGAATCGGGTGAGTTCGTCCAGCACATCCTTGAAGGGGTTCACGTTCTTCCTGTCGGGCACGGGCGGGGAGGGCGGCCACCGCACTCTGGCGGTGGCCGCGGGCGTTCGGGCGGTGGCCGCGGACGCGGGTGTTCGGGCGGTGGCCGGGGACGCGGGTGTTCGGCGCGTCGGGCTCACCGGATCTTGGCCGGCGCGGTGGCCCTTCCGTATCGGTCACCCGGCCGAGATTCCGCGTTTTTCCCGGATGTTCTCCGTGGCTCGTCATCGCGGCGCGGCGTTCGGGGTCAGTGCGGCAACAGCCCGAACGAACAGTCGATGTCGAGGTGGACCGATGGCCGGGTCGCGCGGAAACGACGTCACTCGCGGACCTGGACGCCGTGTTCCACTCGTGACGACCACGGCACTGACCGCTGTCGTGCTCGCGGCGCTGTTCCCGTTGCCGGCCGGCGCTCAACCGTCCGAGCCGGTCGGGCCGTCCGAGGGCCTGGCGCGGTACTGGGAGTTGAGCGGGGACGCCGAGCGCGCCAACGGGAAGCTGTTGGCGGCGCAGGAGGAGGTGCAGCGGACGCGCGCCGCTTTGGCGATGGCGACCGAGAACTCCAGCCGGGCGGCGGAAACCGCGGACAGGGCGCGTGCGGCGGCGTCGGCATCGGCGGAGAGCGAGCGGCAGGCGGTTCTCGCGCGGGACCGGCTGCAGGCCGAGGTCGACGTGTTCGTCGAGGCCACCCACCTGGGACTGAGGCTCGACCTGGTGGGGGCGATGCTGAGCAGTCGTGACCCGGTGGAGTTCCTCGGTACCGCGAGCCTGCTCGACTCCATCGCCGAAGACGTCGCCGGCACCGTCCAGCGGCACGTGGTCGCGCCCTCGGCGGCCCACGAGGCCCCGACGCGAGCCGCCGTGGACAGCCGGAACGCCGAGGAGGCCGGGAAGTCCGCGGCGGAGGGCGCGGCGGAGGCGCAGCGGGCCGTGGACGCCGCGGCGGCGGCGGAAGCCGTGGCGGCGGCGGACGTGATCGCCCTGGGCGCCCGTGCCGACGCGGCCCGGCGCGCGCTCGCCGGCCTGACCGACGCCGAACGCGCGGCGCTGGCCGACCCGGGGCCGCGCATCGACGTCGCGGATCTCGCGCTGCCCGACGGACCGGCCGGCGACGCCGTCCGATTCGCGTTGCGCCAAGTGGGCAAAGAGTACGAGTGGGGTGGCGTCGGGCCCCTGGAGTACGACTGCTCCGGGCTCACGATGATGGCCTACCGGTGGGCGGGCGTCACGATCCCGCGGGTCAGCGAGCAGCAGGTCTCGGCCGGCACCCCCGTGGCGCTGGACGACGTCCGGGCGGGTGACCTCGTCGTCTACCGGCCGGACGCCGGGCACGTGGCGATGGCGATCGACGGGACCTGGGCCGTGCACGCCGCCACGGAGGGTGAGCCGATCAAGGTCGCCCGGATCGCCGCGATCGGGCCGATCAACAGCATTCGCCGGATCATCGACTGACCCCTGGGAGCCGTCATGCGCAGTACCCGTTCCGCCCGTCTGTGGGGCGCCCTCCTCGCCGGTGGCGGGATCGTCGTGCTCAGCCTGGTCGCCGGAGTCCCCGAAGGCGCGGTGATCGGGGTGCTCATCGCCGCCGCGGGCATCACGCTCGCCGTGGGCGGACCGCGCGACCACGGCGAGCCGGGAATCCGCGTCGCCACAACCGACCGCCGACGTCGGTGGACCGCGGTGCTGGTCAGCGCCGGAGCGCTCTGCGCGCTGGCCGTGGTGCCGGCCGGCGGCGCGCCGGGCAGAACCCCCGCCGGACCCTCGGCCGCGGCGGCCGGCGGCCGGTGGTGGCCGCCGGGTGTTCCCGGTCCGTGGAACCCGAGCTGGACCTGGCCGTGGACCACCACGACGCGTCCGACGACCACCCCGACCTCCACCGCGCCCCCGACGACCACGACCACGCCGCGACCGACCTCGACCACACCGCCCACGACCACGACCGCGCCGACCTCGACCGGCACGACGCCCCCGCCCACCGGGCTCCCGACCGACGCGCAGACCTTCTGGCTGCACCTGAACAGCACTCCCACGAGCGACGCGATGCTGGCCGCGGAGGCGAAACGGCACCGCTACATCGTCCTCAACGCCTGGGAAGGCGGCCTCATCCCCAAGCTGAAGGCCGCGAACCCCGCCGTCCAGGTCTTCGTCTACAAGGACCTGTCGTCCACCCGCAGCTACGCCTGCCGCGACGGCCGTGACGACGCGGAACTCCCGACCGGCGTCGGCTACTGCTTCGCCGACAGCCGGCACCCCGAGTGGTTCCTGACCGACTCCTCCGGTCGGCGGTTCACCTACAGCGGCTACGGCGGCCACTGGCAGATGGACGTGGGCGACGTCGACTACCAGAACACGTGGGCCTCCAACGTGATCAGCTCCAGCAAGGCGTCCGGGTTCGACGGCGTCCTGATGGACAACGCGCTGTTCGCCTGCGACACCTACCACTCCGGTGTGTGCCCGGCGAAGTACCCCACGAACGCGTCGTTCCAGAACGCCTACCTGTCGATGCTCGCCGGCACCCGCGCCCGGTTCCGGGAGGCCGGGCTCAAGACGGTCGCCAACATGTCCAACGCCCGGCTGCACAACGGGGTCTGGAACGCCTACATGAACCACCTCGACGGAGGGTTCGACGAGTGGTGGCTCGCCTTCGGCGACAACGACCTGCTGCCCGAGTACCCCGAGGGGTGGAGCCGGCAGGTCGCGGAGATCGCCGCCAACGAGGCGAACGGGAAGATCACCTGGGTGCAGGGGCACTTCACACCCGGCAACGAGCGGGCGTTCCGCTACGCCCTGGCCAGCTACTTCATGGCCGCGGGAGCCCGTTCGGCCATCTCGGAGATCGGCACGACCGACGCCTACGGGGACCCGACGACCAAGCACGCGGCGTACGACTGGGTCATGGGCACACCGTCGGGGCCCTACCGGTCCGTCGCCCCCAACGTGTTCCGACGCGACTTCGGGTGCGGCGTGGTCGTCGTCAACGCCAATCCCAGTGGCAGCCCCGGCGTCACCGTCCAACTCGGCACCACGTTGCTGGACGAGGCCAGGACGCAGGTCAGCGCGGTGACCCTCCCCGGCACGTCGGGAACCATCTTGCGCAAGGCCTGCTGACACCCCCGGGCGGGGAGGCGGACGCCACAGCCGCCGCCTCCCCGCCCGGGCACTTCTCCGTCAGGTGGCCGATACGTCGCCGGCGGGTGTGCGGGCAAGCTCTACCTCGTGTGAACGACGACCTCGACCCCCTTGACCACCGCCGAACCCGCGGCGAACCCAGCACCGACCCGCGCCGAGCTTCCGAGGTTGACACAGCACCCATGTCCAAGGTTTCGCCCTCGCCGTCGTTCGAGCGGGTCCGGTCGCGAGCGGGGGGCCGGTGATGTCCGGGCAGGGGGGCGTGATCGGCCGCGGCGAGGAGTGGACGGCGGTGCGCCACGCGGTCGATGAGGTGATCGCGGGCACCGGCCGTGCGGTCCTGCTGCAAGGCCCTCCGGGCATCGGCAAGACCGCGCTGCTGCGGGCGGCGACGCGGCACGCGCGCGACCTCGGCGCGCTGGTGCGGGTCGGGACGGCCGAGCAGATGGAGCGGCACCTGCCGTTCTCGGCGCTGCGCGGGTGCCTGGGCATCCACCCCGGTTCGCCGGACCCGCGGCTCGCCGCGATCGCCCGCGACATCGGCGACACCGCGCAGTTGTTCCGCACGCGCGCGGACTTCGAGCTGTCGATCGTGGAGAAGGTCGTGTCGTGGGTCGACGAACGCTGCGCCGAGGCGCCGGTGGTCGTGGCGCTGGACGACCTGCAGTGGGCCGATCCCGCCAGCCGACTGGCGCTGCACTGCCTGGGCAAGTCCCTCGGGCAGTTGCCGCTGCTGATCGTCCTCGCGACGCGCGCGGTCGACCAGGACCCGTTGTGGCGCAGCCTGGCCGCCCGCGGCGCCGCCGTGCTGTCCCTGGCGCCCTTGTCGACCGCGGCGGTGGGCGACCTCGCCGCCGGCCTGCTCGGCCGGCCGATCGGGGACAACCTGAGCCGCGCGCTGGAGAGCGCCGGCGGGAATCCGCTGTACGTGGTCGAGTTCGTCAACGACCTGGTGGAACGAGGCGCGGTCCGGGTCCGTGACGGACGCGCGGACACCGAGGACGCGCGGGTGTCCGCGTCGCTGGGCGACGCGGTGCTCGGCCGGTTGGACTTCCTGTCCGAGGACGAACTGGCGGTCCTGCGGGCCGTCGCACTGCTGGGGCCGGGTTACACGGTCGCCGAGACGGCGGCGGTCACGCGCCGCCCGCCGGCCGACGTGACCGCGGCGGTCCTGCACGCCACCTCCACCGGGGTGCTCACCGACACCGGCGGCCGGCTGGACTTCCAGCACGACCTCATCCGCCAAGCCCTCTACACGGCGTTGCCCACACCGGTGCGGGAGGCGATGCACCTGGACGCCGCACTCAACCTCATGGGCGCGTCGGCGCCCGTGGAACGCACCGCCGAGCACCTCGTCGCGGGCACCCCGACCGGGCAGCCCGCCGTGACCGCCTGGCTGGTCGCGCACGGCACGGACCTGGTCGTGCGGACCCCCGACACGGCGGCCACGCTGCTGGCCCGGGCGGTGCGGCTCGGCGACACGGCCGACCCCAACCGGCTGCTCGCCCGGACCCTGCTCACCGGCGCGCTGCTACGGACCGGCCTGCTCGACGACGCCGAGCACCACGCCCGGCAAGCGCTGAATGACAGCGACGACCCCGGGGTGACCGGCACGCTGCGGTGGCTGCTCGCGCAGACGCTCTACGCGGCGGGCCGAGCGGACCTGGCGGTGATCGAGGTCGAGCGGGCGTTGCGCACCGGCGGTGGTCTCACGCCGGCGGACGAACTCCGCTTCCGCGCGTTCGACGCGGTGGCGCGCTTCACGATCGGCGACCTCGACCAGGCCGAGGCGGCCGCCGCGTGGGCGGCGGACGGCGCGACCGAGACCGGTGAGGCCGGGGCGCTCGCGCACGCCTACCAAGCCCAGGCGGTGGTGAAGTACCTGCGCTGCCAACCGGAAGCCGGCCGTGAACTCGCCGAACGCGCCATCCGCGTGGCGTTGGCCGCCGACGCCCCCTGGGACCGGGTGATCGTGCTGCACCAGATCCACGGTCACTGCCTGATGGAGCTGGACCGCAGCCGCGAAGCCGACGAGGCGATGCGCGCGGCGCAACGCCTGGCCGAGCAGCGCTGGGGCCTGCACACGCGGCATTGCCTGTTCTCGCGGGCGTTCATCATGTTCGCCGACGGCCGCTGGGACGACGCGTTGGCCGAGATCGCCGCGGGCCTCGGGGTGGAACGCCAGCAGCAACCGGACTGGATGAAGGGTTCGCTGCACAGCCTCGCCGCGCTGATCCACCTGCACCGCATGGAGGACGTCGCGGCCGAGCACCACCTGGTCCACGCCGCGTCGGCGGGCGACGTCCGCGCCATCGCGCCGTTCTACGCGTGGCTGTCCACGTGGGCGCGCGCGTGCATGCACGAGGTGCGGGGCGAGACCGAGCAAGCCCTGGACCTCTACGCCGAGTGGGTGGGCCCGTTGTCGAAGTCCACCATCGCGGCCCAGTGGCCGTCGCTGGTGCGTTTGGCGCCCTTGGTCGTCCGTCGCGCGCTGGAGCACGGGCGAGGTGATCTGGCCGTGCAGATGGCGGCGAACGTGCGGGCGGCGATGGTGGACATGGGGCAGCCCCCGCCGATGCTGCGGGCGGCCGAGGCGCACTGCCGCGGCTTGGTCGACGGTGATCGCGCCGCCCTGGCCGACGCCGGGCGCTACTACGACTCGTCGCGGTGGGTGTTGTTCCGGGCCGACTACCAGGCCGACCTGGCCCTGTCGATGGTCGAGCACCAGCCTCGCGCACGGACGTTGCGCGCGGTGAACGCCGCCTTGGAACTCTACGGGCGACTCGGTGCGGTGCGCGATGTCGCGGACCTGCACGCACGAGCCCGTGCCTCCGGGTTCCGGCGCGGGGTGCGGCGCCCCTCGACGCGGGTGCGGGAGGGGTGGGACAGCCTCACCCCGACCGAGCGGACGGTGGCGGCGCTGGTGGCCGAGGGGCTGTCGAACCCGGCGATCGCGGCGCGGATGTTCATCTCCCGCCGCACGGTCCAGACCCACGTGTCCAGCGTGTTGGTCAAGCTGAGCTTGAGTTCCAGGGTGGAGGTGGCGGTGGCCGCGGCGGGCCGGACCGGGTCGTCCGGCGGCTCCGCGCCGCGCCCTTGAACCGGCCGTGCCGGGTGCCCGCCCGCGGCCGCGGTCACCAGCGGTGCCAGAAGTAGGGGTTGCCGTGCCCGTAGAGCACGACGTTGGAATCGGACTGGACGATGAAGCGGTCGCCGGCGGTGCCCCAGGTGTGGGTGTGCCAGCGCGCGACGCCGGCGGTGGAGTAGAGGACGAAGTTGCCGTCGGTCTGGAGGATCGCGCGGGTGACGTCGGTGCCCCAGGTGACGGTGTGCCACAGCGCCTGGTTCTGCGCGTTGTAGAGGACGAGGTTGCCGTCGGTTTGCAGGGTGAGCCGGTAGGCGCCGTTGGCGGAGGTCTTCTGCTGCCCGGGCAGGAGCGTCTCGCCGCGCAGGATCCGGTCGCCGCCCGTCGCGCTGCCGGTGGGGGAGCTGTAGAGCAGCCAGTTGGGGGTGCCGGCGCCGGGGTTGGTGACGATGCCCGGGGTCGCCGCGCTCACGATCGCGTCCCGCACCTGGGCCGAGGTCGCGGTGGTGTTGCCGGCGAGGTGGAGCGCGACGGCTCCGGCCACGTGGGGCGCGGCCATCGACGTGCCGCTCAGGGTCCGGGTCGCGGTGTCGGTCGCGTCGGCCGCCGAGACGATCGACCGGCCCGGGGCGAACAGGTCGACGCAGCCGCCGGTGTTGACCCACGAGATCCGCGCATCGCCGGAGTCGGTGCCGGTGACGACGATGGCTTCCGCGACCCGGGCGGGGGATTCCGCGCACGCGTCGACGGGGTTGAGGTTGGCGTCGCCGTTGCCGGCCGCGACCACGACCGGGATGCCGGCGGCCACGACCCGCCGCACCGCGCTGTCCATCGCGGTGCTCGGGTCGCCGCCGAGGCTCATGTTGACCACGGCGGGCCGGACCGCGTTGCGCACCACCCAGTCCAGTCCGGCGAGGACGGAGGCGTCCGAGCCTTCGCCGTTGCAGGCGAGCACCCGCACGGAGTGCAGGCGCACTCCCTTGGCCATGCCGTACGTCGTGCCCCCGAGCGTGCCCGCGACATGGGTGCCGTGGCCGTTGCAGTCGGTGGCGGTCCCGCCGGCGGTGATCGCGTCGAACCCGGTGACCGCCCGGCCGCCGAAGTCGGTGTGGGTCAGGCGGACGCCGGTGTCGAGGACGTAGGCGTTGACGTTGCTCGCGGTGGTGCGGTAGCCGTAGGTGTTGTCCAGCGGGCGGCCCCGCTGGTCGCTGCGGTCGATCCCCCAGGAGCCGGTGGGGGTCTGCACCGCGGTCGCGCGGACCACGGAGTTCGGCTGCACGTGGGCGACGCCGGGGTCGGCGGCCATCCGCTGCGCCTGCGCGTCGGTCAGTTCGGCGCTGAAGCCGCGCAGCGCGTGCCGGAAGGTCGATTTGGCGCGACCTCCGTGGCGGGCGGTCAACCGCACCACGTGGCCGTCGACCGGTCCCGCGAGGCTGTCGTCGAGCACGACGATGTAGCTGTTGTCGATCCGGCGCGGGGAGTCGGCCCCGCCGGCCGCCTGTCGCGGGGACGACGGGTGCGCGTCCGCCTCGCCGTTGACCACCAGTGCGCTCAGCGCGGCCGCGGTCAGCAGGCGCGCTACCTTCCCGAGTCGGGAGCCCGGGGTACCGCTGCCCATCGTGCCTCCTTGGACTTGCCGCGGCGATGTCCCCCTCCGGGGTAGACAGTCCGGTCGCCCGGACTGTGACGCCCGCCCGGCCAGCGCGCCGCGGCCGGGACGAGCGAGGGCGTGTGCCCGGAGCCGGCAGGCGGGTCCCGGGTTCACCGGGCGCTGCGCGGCGGCCGGTACCCGACGCAGGCGGCGGAGGGGCCCGCGCCCGCGGTGACGAACAGGACGTGGCGGAACCCGTCGCGCTGAACGCGGTCCGCGTGGTGGTGGTAGGCGATGGTCAGCGCGGAGGTGTGGGGGTCGCCGCCGAGCCCGGTCGCCGTGGCGGCGGCGGTGGCGGGGATGCCGAGCCTGCTCGCCACCCGCCTGCCGAACAGGGGTGTGGGATGTCCCGTCACGACGAGCGTGCGGTCGAGGTCGATGCCGTGCGACTCGGCGTAGCTGGTCGCCGTCCGGCTGACCAGGTCGAGCAGGTGCGGCAGGTGGTCGGGGTCCTGCTCGACGGTGACGGTGTGCCGGCCCGCGCGGCCCATGCGGGAGACGTCGAGGTAGCCCCGGACGATCGGGGGCGAGTCGGGCTCGCCGGTGGCGGTGGACAGCGGCCCGAAGCCCACCTCGGGGTCGTCGACCCGTTCCAGCAGCATCGCGGCACCGGCTGTCAGGTAGGGGAATCGGGGCTGCGGCGGGGTGAAGGGGGCCCGGCACGACGGGTGCGCGTCGCCGGACACGACAAGCGCGTACGTCGCCCGCGTGTGGAGCAGGGCCGAGGCGACCTGGACCGCGTTGAGGGGGCCGCAGGCGCCGTTGGCCAGGTCGAAGGACAACGCGGCGGGGCGTGCGCGGTCCCGCTCGGGTCGCAGGTGCATGCCGATCTCGCGTTGGACGAGCGCGGCCACGGCGGGCGCGACCGTGTTGGCGTCGCGGTAGATCCCGGTGTTGATCAGCACGTCCACGTCGTCGGCGGTGATCCCGGCGGTGCGGACGCAGGCGGCGGCCGCCGCGGCCGCGTGCCGGGTCGAACCGCGTTCGCTGCCCGGTGCCGCGACGGCGGTCGCTGTGATGATCACTCCCACCTACGCCTCCAGCGAGGAGAGGGTGGCGGACAGGCAACCCGTGACGCCCCCGGAGCCGGCGGTGACGAGCAGCACCTTCGCGCCCCGCCGCAGCACCCCCGTCTTGAGGTGCTCGTGGAGGACGACGAAGTGCGAGGTCGAGGACGTGTTGCCGTGCTCCTCGACCGTGCGGAGCGAGGCGGGCATGGGGGTGGCGAAGAACGCCTCGCCAGCCCGGTCCATGGCGTCGATGACCCGGGTGCCCACCTGGTGGTGGACGACGTGGTCGAACCTCTCGTGCTCGAACGTCGTGCCGGATCGTTCGAGCACGGCGTCGTAGAACGCCGGCCACCGGTCGAGCCGTTCCGGGCTCTGCGGGTGCGCGTGGTCGGTGAACATGGCGAATCCCTGGCTGTGTTCGCTGGGCATCGCGATGCACGACTGCGCCTGGTCGGCGAAGGTGGCCAGTTCGACGTGGTGGATGCGGTCCATGGGGTCGCCGGAGCGGTCGAGGATCACGGCCGCGCCGGAGTCGCCGACCGTCAGGGAGGCGACCTGCGGGTCCCGGGCGGTCCTGATCTCCCGGGCGGCGGTCTCGGCGATCGGCGTGATCTGCTCGCCGCTGACGACCATCCCGTTGCGGACCGCGCCGGACGCGATCATCCGCTCCAGCACGAGCACGCCGGTCAGCATCCCGGCGCACGCGTTGGACACGTCGAAGTGGATGGCCGAGTCCGCGCCGAGGGCGCGCGCGAGCATCGAGGCGAACGACGGTTCGAAGTGGAACCGGTTGCCGTCCTTCAGCCGGGTGACGGACGCGCAGATGAGGACCTCCAGCTCGTCGGCGCGGTAGCGCGACCGGTGCAGGCAGCGCGACGCGGCCTTCGTGGCGAGCACGAAGGAGTCCTCGTACGAGTCGGGCCTGGTGTCGTGGGTGCGTCGGTTCTTGATGCCGGTGAGCTCTTCGAGGTCGAATCGGGGTGGCCGGTGCATGCGGCGCAGGAGTTCCTCCGTCGAGGTGACGGTGTCCGGTAAGTGGACGCCGAGTGACTCGAATCGGGCGTGCGCCATCGCACCAACCTTTCCACTGGGGTTGCTCGGCGGCCCGGCGGCGACGGCGGGCGGCGGTGGCACCGGGAGCGATCGCCGGAGTGGGGCGAACCGTTCGCGGTGGCGTCGTGGCCGTCGAACCCGATGCGGTCGCCGGCCGTCGGCGCTCGTCCGGTCACGGTGCCATGCGTGCCGCGGCCGTTGTATCGGCTGACTGATCGAGATCGGAGGGGTTCCCCCTATCGAGTTAAACCGTTCGGGGTTGGCGTCGCTGTGGTGCGGGTAACCGTGCCGGCGGCGACGACTGGAGGCCCCGATGCAGCCGACCGACCCACCGGTGGACCGCGACCCGGAGTCCGCTGACGCCGAGCGCGAGCGGCTGCTCGCGACGTGGGAGGACCTGGCTGTCGCCCGCCTGCCCGAGGACTCCCCGGCGTGGCGGACACCCGAGGTCAGCGTCGTGGCCGAGGCCGTGGTGGCGGGCTCGCCCTTGGCGGAGCACCTGTTCGCGCTCGGTTACCAGCGCAGCGTCGACGGTGCGGGGCCCGCCGAGCTGCGGGCGGACGTGGAGGCCCTGGCCGAAGCCGCCGGCCTCGGTGGGCGGGCGCTGCGTCCGGCCGAGGTGTTCGAGCACGCGTCGCGCGGCATGGACGCCGCGGTGGCCGGGACCCTGCTCGAAGCCGCCCTGGTCGATCCGTCGACCGGGTTCGACACGCCGGTCGCGCTGCTCGGCGCGCTCTGGTCGTCGGCTCGGCGGCGGTGCCGCCTCGGTGACGAGCTGTGGGTGTGCCGGTGGGTGGCCCATGAGGGGACGTGGCGCACCGTCGAGCTGCGGATGATCGTCGCCTCGACGGTGCGCGCCCTGCTGGACGGGCCGGACCTGGCCGTGTTCCTGGGCGATTCCGCGATCGCCGTGATCTTCGACGACCCGGCGCGCCAATCGGCGGTCGAGGCCGCGGTGAGCGGTATCCGGAACCTCATCGTGACCGAGACGGTGGTGCACGAAGTGCCGGGACTGGGGTCGCTGCCGAAGTTGACCGGGTGGTTGTTGGAGACCTGTCCGGAGCTGACGGCGACCGTGCTGCGCGGCGCCCAGTCCTGACCGGGTGGGATCAGCTCGGGTCCGTCCACTGGTCGACCGGTGAGGTCGTGGTCTCGACCAGGGAGTGGATCGTCTCGACGGACGGGGTGACCGTGGTCGGCTCCTGCTCGCTGGTCGTCGTGGTCTCGGGCGGCGAGGTCGGTTCGGGTGTCGTGGTCTCCGGCGGTGTGGTGGTGCCGGGCGTGGTGGTCTCCGGTGGTGTGGTGGTCTCGGGCGTGGTGGTGTCCGGCGGTGTCGTGGTCTCGGGCGGTGTGGTGGTCTCGGGTGTGGTGGTGTCCGGGGGTGTGGTGGTGTCGGGGGGTTCCTGCGTGGGCGGGGTGGTTCCCGGCGTCGGCTGGGGTTCCTCGGCGGGGGTGCTCGGCTCGGTCGCCGGCGGGTCCATGATGACGACCACGTCGTCGGCGGGCAGGCTGTCGGCCGGCGGCGAGGGCAGCACCGGGGTGGTGCCGGTCGCGTACGCCGTCGCCAACGCCAGCACGGTGGCCACGTACTCGTCGGAGTGGTTGTAGCGGAACACCGCCGACCGCAACCCGGCCGAGGACTTCAGGTCGGTGCCGTAGGCGCACAGGTACCGTCCCGCGCCGACCGCGGCGTCGAAGATGTTGAACGGGTCGGTGACGCCGTCGCCGTTGCCGTCGGAGGCCACCGGAGCCCAGGAGGAGGGCAGGAACTGCATCGGCCCGACGGCGCGGACGTAGGAGCCGTCGGCGTTCGTGATCAGCGCGAACCCGGGCCGCCCGTCCAACGCCGGACCCAGCACGCGGACCGTGCTGGTGCCGTCCGGCCGCAGCTGACCGCCGCCGAACCGCCCGTGGTTGGACTCGACCTGCCCGATCGCGGCGAGCAGCGACCAGTGCAGTCCGCAGCCGGGCAGGTCTCGACCGAGCACGTCGGCCGCGTTGACGTAGGCCAGGTGCGCCACCTCCGGGATGCCTCGACCGGTGGCGGCGGCCCCGCCCAGCACCACGGCGGGTGCCCGTTCGGCCCCGGTCGGCTCGTCCGGCGCCGGGGTGTGCGCGTCGGGTGCGGATCCGGCGTCCGACGGGCCGGCCGGGGCCGGCTCTCCCCGCCACCTCCCGCCGTCGGGCGACCACCCCGGCCAGTGCCGCCCGACCGCTTCGATGACCGGCTCGTCGGAGGAGGGGAGCCGCACCGTGTTGAGCTGCGCCGGCCGCTGCGCCACCGCGACCAGGACCAGGACCAGGAGCAGGGCGAGGAAGATCCAGACGACCACGCCGCGGCGGGGCCGCGGCCCCCGGGGTGGGCGGTCCGCGTCCTCGTCCGCGTGCTCCCAACCGGGGAACGCCTGCTGCTCACGCGTGGACGGGACCTGTGCGGCGGCGGCACGAAGTCGCGGGTAGTAGTCGCGGGTCTGCTCCGGCTCGGGTCGGCTCATGACGGACGCCTCCTCTGTCGTCTACGTAGACCGCGCCGACCGGCCGGAGATGATGCGACCGCCCGGATCCGGCCGGACCGTCCCGCCGCCCGGGTCGGCCGGACCGTCCCGCCACGCGGCGCTTCGACGCCGGCGCCGCCGGATTCAGCGCCGGCTTGATTCAGCGCCGGCTTGATCCGGCCCCAGCTTGAGCCGGCTGCGGTGGCCCGCGCATCAGCCGGCCGGCGGAGGTTGCGCTCCTCAGCCGGGGCTGGTGGACGTGACGACCGTCGAGCGGGGGCTCGTCGAGGGGGCGGCGCTGGTGGCGGTGGTCGCCGGTGCTGTCGAGGACGGCGTGGGACGGGGCGTCGTGGGACGTCGCACCGTGGTGAAGGTGGAATAGGACGTCGTCGCGAGGCGGCCTTCGGACCACACCCGGCCGATGACCACCACGGTCTCGACGGAGTCGTCGGCGCGCAGCGGCAACTCCAGCACGACCAGCGCCCCGGCGGCCACCTCGACCGCCTCGCAGCGGTAGCCGTTCGCCACGGCGCCGCACAGCCAGTCGTCGGGGACACGGGGACGGCCCGCGGGGGACGCGTCACGCAGCTCCACCTGGACCACCAGGTCGCGGAGCGGGCCGTGCCCGACGTTGGCGAGCGCGAGGTGCAGGCCGACGGTCCCGCCGGCGGTCAGCGGGCCGTCGATGGTCACCGGTTCCAGCGCCAGCACCCCCTCGGCGCGCACCGGGGCGGCGACGGTCGTGGCGGGCGGTGGAGCCGTCGGCGTGGTGGACAGCACGTCGAGGTTGCCGGGTTGCAGGACGCCCGCGGTGGGGGAGAGCCGCGGTGACGTGGTCGTGACGGCGGTGGGCGCGGCGACGGGTCCGGCGGGAGCTGTGCCGTCGCGCCACACCAGGGAGGCCGCACCCGCCAGGGTGACGCCCGCGAGGACCGTGGCCACCACCGCGGCCGTGGCCTGCCCGCCGACGTGCCGCGAGCGCGACACGGGACCGCGGCCGGGCAGCGGAGGGGGAGCCTGCCAGGCTCGTCCGCCCGGCGCGGGTCGCACTGCGAGCTCGTTCCCGAACAGCGCCGGGCAGTAGAAGGTGGCGACCCGGTTGCCGACGACAGCCGCCACCGCGCGCCGCATCACGACGGTGGTGAGCGTGGACCGCGCCTCGGCGACGGCCGCGCACCGGGCACAGCGGGCGAGGTGGTCCTCGGCCGGCGTTGCGGTGGAGGACAGCCGGCAGTCCCGACTGCCCGCCGACGCGGCCGCCTGCGCCATGAACAGGGCGCACAGGGCCGCTTCGGCTTGCGCGACGCGCGGCGTGACGGCGTCCGCGGTGATGCCGGCCGACAGGGCGGCGGTGGCCTCGTCCTCCCCCTCGACGTAGCGGTGCCACAGCACCGCCTGGTCGGTGACCGGGAGCCGGAAGTACATCTCGGACCACCGGTCGAGCAACCCCGCGGTCGGCATCGATGTGTCCTGGCCGTCGTCGGCGGCCAACCCGAGCGCGTGGCGCACTTCGGCGACCTCCCCCGGCACGCACAGCAGGACCCGCACCCGGAAGGGGCACACGGGGCCGGTGTCACGGCTGTGCTCGGCGCGCCGCACGGCGCGCACCGCGATCTCCTCGGCCATCCAGTCCGAGGACGTCAGCACGAGCGCGAGACGGCGGGCGGCCGCGACGTCTCGGGGCAAGGACGGCCGGATCTCCATGTAGGCAATGACATGTCACCCGGTGTCATGGTGACGGCGCTTCACCTCGTCGATCCGCCCGGCGCGGCGGACCGGGTCCGCTCCCCGTCATTCCCGCGGGCGCCCCGGTGTCGGACTGGACACCACTTCGACCGGGTGCGGGAGGGGGACAGGCCGTGGAGGACGACGTCGCGCCGCTGGTCGGCCGCGCCGCCGAGTCGGCTCGGCTGGCCGAGGCCGTGCGGGACGTCTCGACCGGTGTCGGTCGCGCCGTGCTGGTCGAGGGTGCGCCCGGGATCGGCAAGTCGGCCCTGCTCCGGGCGGTCGAGCAGGACGCGCGCGCACGAGGTCTGCGGGTGTGGGTGTGGGCGGCCGAGGAACTGGAGCGCAACGTGCCCTTCGCCGCGATCTGCGGTTGTCTGGGCGTGGACCCCGCGTCGGCGAATCCCGAGTCGGCGCGGACCGCCGAGCGGATCAGGGACGCGGCCCAGCTCGAAGCCAGTCGGGCCGACGCCGAGATCTCGGCGGTGGAGGCGCTGCTCGCCGTCGTGGACGACCTGTGCGCCGCCGGGCCCGTGGTGCTGGTGGTGGACGACCTCCACTGGGCCGACGACGCCAGCCGGGTGGTCATCCACCAGTTGGGCAAGGCGCTGCACCAGTTGCCGCTGTTGATCGTCCTCGCCGCGAGGACCTCCGGCGAGCTGCGCCCCCTGCGCCGGAGCCTGGCGCGGCGCGGCGCGGCGCTGATCACGCCGGGACCCCTGGGGGCCGACGCGGTGGACGACCTCGCGGCCGGGTTGTTGGGCGGGCGGCCGGGCCCGGTGCTGCGGCGGGCGCTGGAGGGCACCGGCGGCAACCCGCTGTACGTGCTGGAACTGGTCCACGACCTCCGCGACCGCGGGGTCGTCCGCGTCGAGCAGGGCGTGGCGGAGGCGGTCGCCGACCAGGTGTCGGCGTCGTTGGGGGAGGTCGTGGCCCGCAGGTTGCGCCAGGTGCCCGGCGACACCCTCGACGTCCTGCGCGCCGTGGCGGTGTTGGGCTCCGGGCACACCATCCCCGAGATCGCCTCGGTCACCTCCCGGTCGGTCCCGGAGGTGACCGACGCCGTGCTCCGCGCCATCGCGATCGGCGTGCTGGCCGAACGGCAGGAGCGGCTGGTGTTCCAGCACGACGTCGTGCGCGAGGTCGTGTACGGCGCGCTGCCGCGGCTCGTGCGGGAGGCCATGCACCTGGACGCCGCGATGAAGCTGGCGGCGTCGGGCGCGCCGCCCGAGCGGACCGCCGAGCACCTCGCCCTGGGCTCGCCCAGCGGCTCGCCGGAGGTCGTGCGCTGGCTGGTGGCGCACGGACCGGGGCTGCTGGTCCGGGTCCCCGACACGGCCCTGGTCCTGCTCCAGCGCGCCGTCGCCCTCGGCAGCCCGGCCGACCCGCGCCGCGGGGCCGCGCGGGTCCTGCTGGTCGGCGCGATGCTGCGCTCGGGTCTGCTGGAGGAAGCCGAACTGGAGGCGCGGCAGGCGTTGGCGGACCACCCCGGCCGGGTCGAGGGGAGCAGTCTGCGGTGGCTCTTGGCGCAGGCGTTGTACGTGGCGGGTCGCGCGGACCTGGCCGCGGCGGAGGTGGAGCAGGCGCTGGTGTTCTCCGACCTCGACGCGCACGACGAGGTGCGGTTCCAGGCGTTCGGCTCGGTCGCCCGGTTCACCGTCGGCGACCTCGACCGAGCCGAGTCCATCGCGACCTGGGCGGCCGAGACGGCGGTGGAGCTCGACGAGGTGGGCGCGCTCGCCCACGCTTACCAGACGCTGTCCGTCGTCCGGTACCTGCGGTGCGAGCCGGACGCGGGCCGCGACCTGGCCCACCGCGCGATCCGCAGCGCGCTCGCCGCGCACGCGTCGTGGGACCGGGTGATCGTGCTGCACCAGATCCACGGTCACTGCCTGCTCGACCTCGACCTGAGCGCCGAGGCCGACGACGCGATGGCCGCCGCCCAGGCGTTGGCCGACCGGAAGTGGGGTTTCTACAGCCGGCACTGCGCGTTCTCCCGCGCGTTCGTCATGTTCGCCGACGGCCGCTGGGACGACGCGCTGGCCGAGGTCGAGGCGGGGTTGACCGTGGAGCAGCGCCAGCGCCCGGACTGGATGGCCCGGTTCCTGCACAGCCTGGCCGCGTTGATCCACGTGCACCGGCTGGACGTGCCGGCCGCCGAGGCGCACCTGGCCGAGGGTGAGCGCACGGGGGACGTCCGCGCGATAGCCCCGTTCTACGAGTGGATCTCCGACTGGGCGCGGGCGTCGCTGCACCAGGCGCACGGGCGGATCGACGAGGCGGTGCGGATCTTCGCCGGGTGGACGGGCCCGGGTGCGGATCCGGTGAACGCCGCGCAACGGCCGTCGCTGATCCGGCTGGCGCCCGAAACCGTGCGTTTGGCCCTGCGCGCCGGCAGGCAGGACGTGGTGCGTGACGTGCTCGCGGACCTGCGGGCGTGGCTGGGGGATTCGGCTCCGCCGTGGTTGCGCGCCGTGGCGGCGCACTGCCGGGGCTTGGCGCACCGGGACCAGGCCGCGATGGCCGAGGCCGCCGCGTACTACGACCGGTCGGTGTGGGCGTTGTTCCGCGCGGGGTTCCAGGCCGACGTGGCGCTGCTGGCGGCGGGGAGTGAGCCCCGGTCGGAGGTTCTCCGCCTGCTCAACCGGGCGTTGGCGTCGTACGCCGTGCTGGGCGCGTCCTGGGACGCCGCGGACCTGCACGCGGGTGCCCGCGATCTGGGCATCCGCAAGGGCGTCAACCGCACCGAACGCCGGGCCAGGTCCGGCTGGGCCAGCCTCACGCCGACCGAGCGCGAGGTCGCCGCGCTCGTGGCGGAGGGTCTGTCCAACCCCGCGATCGCGAGTCGGCTGTTCATCTCCCGCCGAACGGTGCAGACGCACGTTTCCCACGTGCTGGCCAAGCTCGACCTCCGGTCCCGGGTCGAGCTCGCCGTGGCCCACCGCGCCCGTCGCCCCGGTGGGTCCGCCACGTCGTGATCCGGCGCGGAGCCGGGTCACGTCAGTTCGTCCGGCTTCCCGCCGGTCTTGTCCGAGACGCGGTCCAGGCGGGCGTGCACGACGAGCCGTTCGTAGTTGTCCCACTTGGGGTTGCAGGTGGTCAGCGTCAGCATCGCCACCGTCGGCGCGGCGCCCGGCCGATCGGGTACCGGCGCCACGACCTCGGCCGCGGTGGGTGCGACGACCCGGACCCCGGTGACGCGGTGGACGTACCACCTGTCCGCGGTCTCCACCACGGCCACGTCGCCGGGTTCGAGCCGGTCGAGGTCCCAGAAGATCCCCGGGGTGCGGTGCCCGGCCACGGCCATGTTGCCGACCTCGCCCGGCATCGCGGAGTCCGGGTAGTGGCCGGGCGCGAACCGCAGGTCCGCTGTGGACACGCCGTCGACCACGACCAACCGCAGGCCGAGCGCGGGCAGGTGGAGTCGGCCGACGATCGGCGGCTGCCCCGCCCCCGCGGGGTACGGGTCGGCGTCGGTCGGCGGTGATCCCGGCGGGGTCCAGGCCTGTTCCAGGCGCTGTTCGAGGGAGTGTTGGCCGGCGTCGACCTCGCCGACCTTGCCCCAGGTCTCGTAGGCGACGAACAGGACCATGGCCAGGCCGACGTTCATCAGCACGTCGCCGACGACGCGCACGCCGACCCACAGCGGTGAGGTCGTGGCCACCGGCACCTCCCTGTCCTGGTCGCGGTCATCCGGTGGTCACGGTGCCGTCCGACCCGAAGAAGTGCCGGTCCAGGACGGGGAACAGGCCGTACCACAGCAGCGCCGCGAACCCCGCCGCCAGCAGGAGGGCGGTGAGCGCCCGAACGGGGACGGGGCCCGGGAGGTGGCGCCAGATCCATGCGTACACGGTCATCCCTCCAGCTCTCGCGGCGTTCCGGACGCCTTGGGCAGCGAGTGGTCCAGTTCGGCGTGCACGACCAGCCGTTCGTAGTTGTTCAGCTTGGGGTTGCAGGTGGTCAGGGTCATGCGCGCCTTGGTGGGGGCGGCGCGCGGCCGGCCCGGTTCCGCGGCGACGACCTCGACGGCCGTCGGCGCCACGACGTGGATCCGGTACACGCGGTACACGAACCACGTGTCCGAGGTTTCCACGACCGCGAAGTCACCCTCGCGCACCAGGTCGAGGTCCCAGAACAGGCCGGGGTTGCGGTGCCCGGCGACGGCGAAGTTGCCCAGTTCGCCGGGCATCGCCGACCCGGGGTAGTGGCCGGGCGCGTGTTCCAGCAGGTCCTGGGTGACACCCTCGACGAGCACCCACCGCAGACCGAGCCTGGGCAGGGACAGGCGTCCGAGCGCGGTGCGTCGCGGCGCCGGCGGTGTCGTGTCCTCGACGGGTGGCGGCTCGGCGCTCGTGGTGACGGCGGCGGGGTCCCGGGGGATCGCGGGCTCGGCCGGTGGCGGCGTCCACGCCCGGACCAGCTCCCGGTCCAGCGCGCCCTGGTGTTCCTTGATGACACCGGTCTTGCCCCACACCTCGTAGGCGACGAACAGCGCCAGGACGAGTCCGAGCGTCACCAGCACGTCGCCGGTCACGTTCGCCGCCGTTCGCCATCGTGATCGGTGCTCGACCAGGGCCACGTCCGCCTCCCGCCGTGGGTACGCGCGGAGAAGACAGCCGGGGTGCCGCCGTGATGACGCGGCGGTCGGCGTCATCCCCCGCCGATGCCGGGTGTCCGCTCAGGCGACCGAATCGGAGGTGGGACCATGCAAGGACGTTCCGGCCGCCGTGGCGTGATCGTCGCGGTGGCGGTGGTGCTCGCGGGCGTGGCTGTGACACCGCATTTGCTCGGCGCCCGGTCGCCGGTCGCGGGCCGCTCGGTCGCCGCCGACGGCTCGGCGGTCCGGCTGGTGAGGGCGCCGTTCGACCGGCACGAGTTCGGCGGCAGCACACCCGACGGACTCGCCGACCGCACGACCGCCACGGCCGCGCCCGCCTCGCAGGAGCCCCGGGAACCCGCGTCGACCGAACCCGAGCCGGTCAACCCGCCCGCGCCGGAGCAGGCGCCCGCCGAACCGCCCCCGGCGCCGGAGTACGAGGCGCCGCCCGAGCCTGCGCCGGTCGAGCCCGAGGTCGACGACTGGATGGCGGTGTTCAACGAGATGGCCGGGAGCCTGCCGGGCTACTACTTGGTGGAGGACAAGGGGATGTGGGGTGCGACGCAACTCAGCTCGGGCACGGTCTACATCGCCCGCAGGACGCCGCTGGTGCACTTGCGGTCGGTGATGCTGCACGAGGCCGCCCATGTGTTGCAGGGCAGGCGGTTCGGCGGCTACTACGAGGCGCAGGACGCGTTGGCGGCGTACGGCGGGATCGAGGTGACCGCCGACTGCAAGGCACTCGAATGGGGTGCCACGTGGGTGCATTACGGCTGCACGGCGGCCGGTAGGGAAGGGGCGTCACTGTTCTGACCGGTGGTGGCGCAGACCGGGGCCCCGGTGCGAGGCCGGGCCCCGGAGTGCGCCACCGGGTCGATCGAGCGACTTCAGCGTGGTGATGTGGTGGAGTCCACCGGCGCCGACGGGTTCGGATCGGCCGTGAAGCCGCAGCCACCGGCGACCGGCTTCATCGACCCGGTCGAGACGAGGTAGTGCTCGACGTCGAACATGCCGTCGTCGGACCAAGTGCCGTCCCACTGCTCGACCGGTGCCGTGGTGCCGCACTGGAGGTCGGGGAGGAACTCCCCTTCCACGTTCACCTGGACGAAGTGGGGGTTGGTCACGATCTTCTTCAGCGTGCCGTCCGCGCCGATCAGTCTGCCCGAGCGGATGAACTGCTTGGTCGGCACGAAGGTGAAGATGATCTCGTTGCGGTCCTGGGTGATCGGTCGTTCGGCCATCGCGGCCCGGTAGTCGACGCCGCCCGGGGCGTGGAACTCGTAAAGCCACTTGTCGCCGGGGTCGTCCGGTGTCCACACGGTTTCGACGCCGTCCGTGATCACCGACCGTGACGCGCCGAAGAACATGTGCCGGTTCTGTCCGGGCTGCTGTGGGCGTCCGGTGTGGGTGTAGTCGAGCAGGCTCCAGGTCGCGTCGCGGAACGGGTGGGTGCCCCACCAGTTGTTGTACCCGCCGAACCCGTGGTGGAAGACGACGTCGGGGCCGCGGTGGTCCCACCTCCACAGCGCTTCGTTGGTGTCGGTGAGGCGGTGCCCGGTCACCGCTCGGGTCAGGGTCTGGGCCCTGCCCCTGCCGTGCAGGACGCCGTGCTCGTCGGCGCCCTGGGCATCGAGGAAGTGGCGGGCGGCGGGCGAGAGCAGGGTTCGGGCGCTGAAGGGCTCGGTGGTCGAGTCGTTCAGCTGTAGCGGCGCGAAGTACCTGCCCTCGGCGATCAGCGTGGGCACCCGCGCGGTCAGGGGTGCCGCGTCGATCCGGGGCGGTTTGTGTTGGTCGAGGTACCGGTGGGTCCGGTCGACTTCCTTCCGGGCGCCTTCGGCGACATCGCCCGGGCACGGTGAGATGCCGGACTTGGTCACCATGTTGGAGCACTGGTGCTGGGCGTTCCAGGCGGCCGTGTAGATCCGGTCGTGGTTGGCGTTCATGTACTCCTGGTCGAACTTCTTGATCGACTCGTCGGTGTTCACCGTGTCGACGGTCTTCTTGATCATCGGTTCGATGCCCGCGATGAAGTTGGCGCGCAGCGTGGTGATGTTGCGGTTGAACGACTCCCGCAGTTTCGCCTTGGCGTCGGCGGCGGCCCTCCGCAGCGCCGCGTCGTCGGGCCGCGCGGCGGTGGTCGCGTCGATGACGGCGCGGGCCAGCAACGCGTCGTTGAGCCAGCCGCGTTGGACGCGCTGGAACAGGCTGTCGACCGACTTCACCAACGCCGGGACGACGACGTCGCGCAGGTGGGCCGGCATGTATTTGGACCACCCCTCGTCGCGGCGCTCCTTCTCGGCGGAGAAGCCGCCCTTGGCCGCGGCGACGATCTGGCCGATGATCGTCACGAACACCGAGGCGACCGCGAACAGCATGGACAGCTCGGGTTGACCCGCCACCATCGCCACGCCCGCGAGCAGGTTGATGGCGTTGGCGGCGATGTCCACCCCGGACCCGCCTTCCACCGCGTCCTGGACGATGCCCAGCAGCGGGCCGAGCACGGGCAGCGGCATGAGCACGGCGGTGGCCTTGTCCAGCGAGGACGAGTCCTCGGTGAACGCCTCGCCGATGCCCGCGACCATCGCGATGACCACCGCCGGGTCGGTGACGACTCCTCGTCCGACTTCCCTCAGCGACCGGACGGCGGAGTTGAGCCGCTCGGCCGTCCTGGGGCCGGTGAGCAGGACCTTGCCCGGCTTGTCCAGCACCGCCCGCAATGACGGCGCGAACTCGCGGTCGGACCGCAGCATGTCCTCGACCTGGAGGCGGGCGGAGGTGGCGCGTTCGGCCGTGTCGAGCCGCAGTTCCCGCAGGGCGGGGTCCTCCCAGGCCAGGCGCTGGTCCACCTCGCCGGCCTTGAGGGAGGCGTCGAGGTCCTGCTTGGCCTTCACCTCGGCGTCCGTCGGCTCGCGGGTTTCGCCGGTGTGCCCGCACGACAGGAAGTTGCCGATGCAGTCGGCGCCGTCCATCTTCTCGGTCATGCGCAGGCGGCGGGACTTGGCCGGTTCGTTGAAGTCCTCCGCGGTCAGGGTGGCGCGGTCGTCGGCGACCACCTCCCACTCCCCGTAGGGCTCGTGCGGGAGCCTGTCGTAGGTGCCGCGGACGACGTGGCCGATCTCCGCCGAGTACGCGACCTCGTTGGAGTTGAACGAGCCGCGCAGCAGGTGGGTCTGGGTGACCTGGACGTGCAGCGCGGCCTTCGCCTCGGCGGTGAGCCGCGGTGCGGCGTCGATGGCGTGGAGCGCGCGGACGGTTTCCCCGAGGGCGGCGACCTGTCCGGGGTCGGCGGCGATGTCGGTGCCGCCGGGCAGGAGACCGTTGGTCGCCGCGAGGTTGCGCGGCCCGCCGAGCGTGCGCAGTTCCTCGACCGGCGTGGTGAGGACGACCGGGGAGCCGTCGGGGTTGGTCACGACGACGTCGGCGGTCACGTGGCGATCGACCTGGAAGCCGCCGAGCGCGCGCGTGGCGTGGGTCAGCTCGTGCAGCAGGATCACGTCCGGGGCGGGCGCGTACGGTGCCCCGGCCTCGGTGTGGAACCGCGGGAGTGACCCGGTCGTGTCGAAGACGATCTTCGAGACGGTGCCCAGCCCGTTGGTGCCGCGCGTCGGGTTGAGCGGGGTCTGCGCGTAGGGGTTGGGGTTGCCCGGCTCCGGCGGGGTGATCACGACGTGGATGCCGACCGGCTTTCCCGTCGCGTCCACGAACTGGTGGGGTCCGGTGGTGCCGGCCAGGTCGGGCAGCGGCGCCATCCTCGCCGCGTCGAGCGCGTTGCGCCCGGTCGGCGTGGTCCTCATCTTGGTGATCAGGCGGGTGATCTCCGTCGAGAACCGGGCCGAGTCGAGGTCGGTGGGGCCGGGGAGCTGGACCGCGATGCCCGGCGAGACGACCAGCACGTCGGTCAGGGGGCCGTCGGCGGCGCGGATGTCGAGCCGCTGTCCCACCGGGACCGGTCGTTCGGGGATCGGTGCGGGGACGTCGTCCGGCTGTGCCGCGGCGGGTGTCGTCGGTGTCGTCAGCGGTGCGACGACCGCCAGCGCCACCACCGCCGCGGCCCGCGCGACGCGCCGTTGTCGTGGTGATCGGGTCACGGTGAGTTCCTTTCGGCAGGCACGCGGCGCGTCACTGACGACGGAACTCCACGTGCGCGCTCACCATGCAGAAGTGGCGGGGCCGTGGACATCGGTCACTTGGCGGGGAAGTCGCCTCCGACGTCGGCGTCACACCCGGTCAGTCGCGCGGGGGGCGGCGGTGCCGGGCCGCGACCAGGACGGCGATGCCCGCGAGCAGCAGCAGGCCGGCGGCCCCGAGGGCGAACGCCATCCTCCCGCCGGTGTCGGGCAGGTCACCGGCCGCCGGGTCGGTGACCGCGGTGCTGGTGGTGGTCGGCGTGCCCGGTCCGCCGGGCGTCGTGGTGGTCACGCTGTTGACCAGGTCGCCGTCGCCGGCGTGTGCGGCGCCGACGGTCACCGTGTAGGTGGTGGTGGCGGACTGGCCGATGTCCAGGTCGCCGGTCCACGTGAGGGTGGGGGAGAGGAAGTCGGCCGTGCCGGAGCTGGTCGTGACGGTGCCGAAGGCCGCGTCGTCCAGGACACCGGACATGTCGTCGGTGAACCGCGCGCCGACCAGGGCGGTGGCGCCGGTGTTGGTGGCGGTGACGGTGTAGGTGACCGTGTCGCCCGGTGCCGCGGACCTCCGGTCCACCGTCTTGGTGATCGCCATGCCGGGCTGGGGGACCGCGACCTGGACGGCGAGCGTGACCGGGGCGGGCGGTCCGCCCGGCGTGGTGGAGGTGGCCGTGGCGGCGAGGCTGCCGTCACCGCCGACGGGGTCGTGCACGGTCGCGGTGAAGGTGATGGTCGCGGTGCTCCCGGCGGCGAGGTCGCCCGTCCAGGACAGGGTCTGGCCGTTGACCGTGACGGTGCCCGAGGTGGCGTTCGTGGTGCCGAGCAGGGCGTCGTCGAGCAGTCCGGCGAGGTCCACGGCCACGTCCGCGCCGGTGATCGTGGTGGCACCGCTGTTGGTGACGGTGACGGTGAAGGTCACGGTGCTACCAGGGGCGGCCGGCGACGGTGCCGCGGTGACGTCCACGTCCAGGCCTTGGACGGGCGTGGACGTCGTGACCGGCGTGGTCGGCCCGCCGGGGCCGCCGGTGACGGAGTTGGCCAGGTCGTGGTCGCCGGTGGTGGGGTTGTTCACCAGCACGGTGTAGGTGATGGTCGCCGCTTGGCCGACGGCCAGGTCGCCCGTCCACGTCAAGCCGGGCGAGGCCACGCTCGTGGTGCCGGTGCTCGCGCTGGAGGTGCCGAACGCGGCGTCGTCCAGCACTCCGGCCAGGTTGTCGGTGATCGTGGCCCCGGTGATCGCGGTGGTGCTGGTGTTGGTCACGGTGATCGTGTAGGTCACGGTGTCGCCGGCCGCCGCCACCGTCCGGTCGACGGACTTGCCGATCGACAGGGTCGTCACCGGGGTGTCGGTGGTGGCCGGGCCGGTCGGTCCGCCGGCGGTGGTGGAGGTGACCGTGTTGCGCAGTGCACGGTCTCCGGTGACGGGGTTGTTGACGTCGACGGTGTAGGTGATGACGGCGTTGCCGCCGACGGGCAGGTCGCCGGTCCAGTCGAGTTCTTGGCCGGGTGCGTCGAAGGTTGTGGTGCCGGTGGTGGAGGTCGCCGTGCCGAACCGGGCGTCGTCGAGCACCCCGGCGAGGTCGTCGGACACCATCGCGGCGGTGATCGGCGCGGTGCCGGTGTTGGTCACGGTGATCGTGTAGGTGACGGTGTCGCCAGCGCCCGCCTGGGCGCGGTCCGCCGCCTTGGTGATCGTGAACGCCTGGACGGGCGTCCGAGTCGTCTTCCGGACCACCGGGCCGGCGGGCGACGGGGTGCTGACGCTGTTGTCGAGGAAGCGGTCGCCGGTGGTGGGGTTGTCGACGGTGACGGTGTAGGTGATGACGGCGTTGCCGCCGACGGGCAGGTCGCCGGTCCAGTCGAGCTTCTGGTTGGGGGCGTCGAAGGTGGCGGTGCCCGTGGTGGCGGTGACGGTGCCGAATCCGGCGTCGTCCAGCACACCGGCGAGGTTGTCGGAGAGTTGCGCGCCGGTCAGCGGTGTGGTGCCGGCGTTGGATGCGGTGATCCGGTAGGTGACGGTGTCGCCGGCTGCGGCGGTCGTGCGGTCCACGGTCTTGTCGATCGCCAGGTTGGTCAGCGGTGTGGTCGTGGTGCCGGGGTCGACGAACGCGCCGGGTGTCGCCGACGTGACGGTGTTGACCAGGTTGCCGTCGCCGGTGGTGGGGTTGTCGACGGTGACGGTGTAGGTGATGACGGCGTTGCCGCCGACGGGCAGGTCGCCGGTCCAGTCGAGCTTCTGGTTGGGGGCGTCGAAGGTGGCGGTGCCCGCGGTGGCGGTGACCGTGCCGAACTGGGCGTTGTCCAGGACACCGGCGAGGTTGTCGGAGAGCTGCGCGCCGGTGAGCGCGACCGCGCCCGTGTTGATCGCGGTGATCGTGTAGGTGACGGTGTCGCCCGGTGCCGCGGCGGCGCGGTCCACGGTCTTGCTCACCGACATGCTCGACACCAGGGTGCGGACGGTGTCGGTCTCGGGTTGGGCGTTGGTGGCGGTGGAGGTGACGGCGTTGTCCAGGACGTCGTCGCCGGTGCTCGGGTTGGGGACGGTCACGGAGTAGGTGACCGTCACCGAGGCGCCGGCGGTCAGGGGGCCGCTCCAGGACAGGATCGGCAGGGCGCCGGTGACGACGGCGCCGCTCGTCGCGGTGGCGTCGTTGTTGTAGGTGGCGTCGTCGAGCACGGCGGTCAGGTCGTCCTGGAAGGACGCCGGGTCGGCGGCGGTGTAGTCGGCGGTGCCGATGTTGGTCGCGGTCACCCGGTAGATCACCGTGCCGCCCGCCGGGACCACGGTCCGGTCGACGGTCTTGACGATTTGCAGCTCCGGCAGGGCGCCGACGAACAGCAGCCGGTTGGGGGAACCCGCGCCCGGGTTGACCACGACGTCCGGCGTCGCGTCGGCGAGGATCTTGGCGGTGACCTCGGCCGGCGTGGCGGTCGGGTTCGCTGAGAGGAACAGCGCGGCGGCGCCCGCGACGTGCGGGGCCGCCATGGAGGTGCCGCTGGAGAACCCGGTCGCCGTGTCGTCGGAGTGCGTGGTCGATCGGATGAACACGCCCGGGGCGAAGAGGTCGACGCAGGTGCCGAAGTCGGAGAAGCTCGCCTTGTCGTCGTCGGCCTCGGTGGCGGCGACGTTGATCACGGCGGGCATGCGGCCGGGCGAGTTGTTGCAGGCGTCCTGCGGGACGCCGGCGTCGTCGCCGTTGCCGGCGGCGGTGACGTAGGTGATGCCGCTGTCGATCGACCCCTGGATCGCGTTCTCCATGAACGGGTCTACGGCGCCGCCGAGGCTCATGTTCGCCACCGCGGGGTGGATGGCGTTGGTGGTGACCCAGTCGACGCCCTCGGCGATGTCCAGGGTCGAGCCGACCCCGTCGCAGCCCAGCACGCGCACCGAGTGCAGCAGGACCTCCTTGGCCACACCGAATTCGGTGGCACCGATGATGCCCGCGACGTGGGTGCCGTGGCCTCGGCAGTCGTCGGCGGTTCCGCCGGGGGTGATCGCGTCGAACCCCGCCCGCACCCGTCCGCCGAAGCTCTGGTGCGTGGCCCGGACCCCGGTGTCGAGCACGTAGGCGTGCACCGCGGGCGCCGTGGTCGGGTAGGTGTAGGAGTCGTCCAGCGGCAGCGCCCGCTGGTCGATGCGGTCCAGCCCCCAGTTCGGCGGGTTCAGTTGGGTGGCGGACAGCGTCACCCGCTGGTTCTGCGCGACCAGGCGGACCCGTCGGTCGGCCGCCAGCCGCTGGGCCTGTTGTCCGCCCATGTCCACGGCGAATCCCAGCAAGGCCGCGCGGAAGACCGCCTGGACGGTGCCGCCGTACTCGGCAGCCACCGCGGCGGCGGTCCGGTCGACGGTGTGGGGTGTCGCGGCGTCCTTGGTGAGCTGCACGAGGTAGCTGCCCTCGATCGCGTTCGGACTGTCGGCACCGTGCACGGTTCCCACGTCCGCCGACGCGGGGGTGACCAGCGCGGCCGACAGTACGATGAGGGTCCACAACACCAGCCGTGCGACGACCGACCTTGGCATGACGCTCTCCTTCCGCCGCGCTTGTCGCGCGCGGGCTGCTTCCGCCCTGCCGTCACACGGCACGTTCGAAGGGGCAGACACCGGAGGAGGTCCCGCGCTGACGCGGGTGGCGGATCGTTCCCGTCAGGGGTAGGTGCAGTGGCGCCGCCGGTAGCGGCGGGACGGCGCGCGTCCTCGCGTCCCGGTCCCCGCGACCTCCTGCAGCGCGTCCCACACGAACCGGCAGCGCGGGCACGTCGACAGGTGCGACCCGACCGCGAGACCGTCCGCTTCGGACAGTCGCCGCCGGCGCCACGCGTCGACCTTCGGCAGCACGTCGTCGCACTCCGGGCCGCCGCTGGGGTTCTCGACCTCGTCCAGGTAGGCGATGCGCAGGCCTTCCCGGGCGCGGTAGAGCAACGCGACGGCCGTGCTCGGCGGCAGACCGAACGTCTCGGCGAGCGACGCGACCGTGAGCCCTTCCACCTCGACCCGCCACAGCACGAGCCGCCACCCCGGGGGCAGGGCCGCGAACGCGCACGCCAGCGCGGGCAGTTCGAGCAGCTCCGCCAACCGCGACCGCCGGCTCTCCGCCCGCGGATCGGCCGCGCGCCACCGCCACCTCATCGCCGGCGCCAGAGCCTGGGGTACCGGAGCACCCGCCGCAGCGAGACCACGTTCACGAACGGCTCGCGGCCACCGAGCCCGTGGAAGACCGGTCGCCGGGACCGGGCGGTGGTGCCGTGCCGCGCCGAGGCACCACCCGGCAGGTCGGGATGCGGTGGCACGCAAGCGGTTCGTGTCCCGCGCAACGGCTCGGCCGGGAAATGGACCTCGATCATCGTCGCCCCTTCGCCCACGGACCCCGAACACCCGGCCACATGTGCGGTCACCCGGCTCTGCGCGGCGGAGGTGCTTGCCCAACAGACCGTTCCGGGGAGAGGAGATGACGCCGAGGGCGCGCGAACGGCGCCGGGGCCGCTCCGGCCTGCGAGGCGGCCGGAACGGCGGCACCAGTCTGACGCGGCCGGTCGGGGCGACGTATCCGCCAACTGCCGGAGCCGGGGCGGATCGCTTCCGCCGTCGCCGGCGGCCGCGATCGTCAGAGCGCGCGCTCCGGGGTTGTCTGTGAACCGGACGGGGTGGCCGTCCGGGTGATCGGCGACGCGGAGGAGAACCGGTGACCACCACTCATGACGTGCTGGTCGAGTTGACCGAGCAACCGGTGGTCGCCCGGTGCTGCCGGCGCGCCGAACTGGCGGCCGCGGTCCGGTTCGCGGGGGTGGTCGGTCGCACGGGCGACCTGCCCTCGATCCGGGTGGACCTGGACCGGATGTGGTTGGCGGAGCGGCTCGTCACCATGGCGGGGCGGGACCTGCCTGCCCGGCTGGAGCCCCAGCCGCCGGGCACGAGCCCCTCGGCGCGGCGGCGTTACGTCGTCGGCATCTCCTGCCCGGCTCGTCGGCCGGCGGACTTCTACCGCCTGCTGCGCTCCGGGGAGGGGCTGCTGCGCCAGGAGCGCGGCGAGGTGGCGCTGTGCGACGCCCGGTCGTGGTGGCGGGGCGCCTTCCTCGTCCGGGGCAGGTTGCGCTGGGTCGCGGCCGGGCAGGTGGTCGAGGTCCGCTGCCCCGGGCGGGGCGCGGCGGAGGAGCTGCGCGCCCTGGCTCGGCGGCTCGGGGCGGACGGCGGGGTCGAACTGTCCGGGGCTTCGCTGCGGTTCGGCGACCCGGCCGGGGCCCGGGCACTGCTCGCCGCGATCGGAGCGCCGGGGTGCGCCGCCGACCGGGTCCCGCGGGCCCGGTCCCCGGTGAGCGTGCTGCCCACCGCGTTCCACCGGGAGCGGTTCGCGGCGACGGCCGACGTCGAGGTGGCGTTGCGCGTGCTGGGCTCCGCCGCGCCCGAGGAACTCCGCCTGGTCGGTGCGCTGAGACTGCGTCACCCGGAGGAGCCCCTGTCGATCCTGGCGGGGCGGCTCGTGCCGCCGGTCAGCCCGAGCACCGTCGCGCGCAGGTTGCGGCAACTGGTGGCACTGGCCCAGGAGGCCGTGTGGTCCAGGACGAGCGCCCCGGGCGCCGGCGGGTCGGTGGAACGACGGCGGGACGGTGCGGCCGGGGCCGAAGCGCCGGAGGACCGGCCGGGCACGTGAGACAGGGCCGATCGCGGCGATCCGACCACCGGCCCGCCGGCCGCGCCGGGAGGACCTCGCGGTGGCCGGAGCCGGTCATCCGACCCCGGCCACCGCCTGGGAAGCCCGTGGGCCGCGAATCCTCGACCCACGGACGTCGCCCTCGACGGATCACGTGGTCCGCTGTCGATGGACAACCGACGAGCACCGACGATGACGTGCCGAAGACGCGGGGTTGTCGGCGTCATGATCGCGCGTGCCGGACGGTCCTCCGGGTGGTCGGTTGGCCGGGCCCGGAAGGAAGCGGCGCATGGGTGCGACGAAGGCGAGAGTGTCGGTGTCGGTGACCTGTGCGCGCGTGGATGTCCTGAGTGGACCGGATCGTCGGACCGTTCGTTCGACGCGCGCCCGCGATCACCCGGGTGGACGGGATCGCATGTCCCGGGTACCCCGGTCGGGTGAACCCGGCAGGGACCCGTGAGGGCTGGGTGGGTTCGGCGGCAGAGGCTTTGGTCCTGTCACGATTCAGCGGTCCACATCGGACCGTGACGGGCGGCGTACGGTTGACACTTCCCCCGTCCCCGAAAGTGCATGCGGCGCACGCGTTCCGGCGTTCGTCGCGGTACTCCAGCTGTTGGCAGGATCGGCGTCGTGGCTGCCAGTGCACGCCACCCGACCCCCGTCGAGAGGTGGCAGCCATGACGACAGCAGCCCTCTCGGGGCCCAGCGCGGCCGTCGGGCCGGCACAGTCCGACGAGGCGTTGGCCGACGCGGTCCGCGCCGGTGACACGGGAGCCTTCGCGGTCCTCTACGACCGGCACCTCGCCGCGTGCCTGAGGTTCGCGCGCTACCTGGGCGCCCAGCCCGAGATCGCCCAGGACGTCGTGGCCGAGTCGTTCACGCGGGTCTTCGTCCAGCTCGTGCGCGGTCGTGGCCCGACCGCCGCGTTCCGCTCGTACGTGTTCTCCGCGGTGCGGGCGAACCTGTGCAACGCCGTGCACCGGGACCACCGGCAGGACCTCGCCGAGGACCCGGCCGACCACGTCCACTCCGAGGACGTCGACGAACCGGTCGGCGAACTGCTGGAGTCGATGATGCTGGCGCGTGCCTTCGCCACGCTCCCGCGGCGCTGGCAGAACGTCCTGTGGCAGGTGGAGGTGGAAGGCCGGACCGCGGCGTCGCTCGCGCAGCCGCTGGGCATGACCGCGAACGCGGTCGCCGCGCTGACGTACCGCGCCCGGGAGGGACTGCGTGCCGCCTACCTCCAGGCGCACCTGCACGAGAACGGCGACCCCGCGTGCGCCGCGTACGTCCCGAAGCTGAGCCCGTGGTTGCGCCGCCGCCTGCCCGCGGCGGAGCACCGCGTGGTCGAGGCGCACGTGCGCGGCTGTCCGCGGTGCTCGACCGCCGTGGCCGAACTGGCCGACCTGGCGGCCACCCTGAACCGCGCCGCCCACGCGTCGGGTCGGCCGGGCAGGCGTGGTCGTCACGGCAGCCCCGTGGCCGGTGGTGCCGCCGTGCTGGTGCTCCTGGTGATCGTGACCGCGTTGGCGACGATGCGCCCGTCCCGCGGCCCCGACCTCCCCGACGGCCGCCTCGGGCCGGCGGGTTCGGGCGGGCGGGCGGTCACGGCGACGGTGGGGGACCCGTCGCCGGTCGACCGCCCGCCGGCCGGTTCGACCACCGCGCCGGAGGCCTCCACCCCGGATCCCGTCGAGCGGTCGGCGGAACCCCTCCTCCCGCCGACACCCGCGCCGCCGCGGACCTCGTTCGCCGCCACCACGCCCGAAGTCGAAGCGCCCACGCCACCCGTCGACGAGCCGGAACCGAGCGAGGCGCACATCGACCCGACCCGGCAACCGCTGCCACCGTCCCCTTCGGACACACCGACGAGCGGCACGGTCGAACCGCCCGAGCAGGAGCACGGCACGTGCCAGACTCCGGCGACCTCGCCGCACGGGCAACCGGTCGATGGCGGCGGGGAACCCGCGCCGCGGCCGGCCGACGGCGACTCCCCGGGTCCGGAGTCCGCGGCGCCCGAGTGCCCCCAACAGGCGGAAGAAGTCACCGGAACTCCCGATCCCACGCCGGTCGGCTGAGCCTTCCACCCGGCCGCGCGATCGCCGGAACGATTCCGAGCGGTGCCGTCATCGTCGGGGCGCCGGGCCGGTCAGTCGGTGAAACGGCCCCTGCACCAGGCAGGTGCGCCCGCCGGTACCGCGGTCCACACCTCCCGGGGACCCCTCGCGCGGCGGGAAGTGGTTCTCGACTGTGATGGGAGTCGGAGATGTGGTGTCTGCCGGATACCGGTACCCCCTACGTCGGCGGCATGGTGCTGACAGCCGCTCTGCTCATCGTGGCCGGCGTGCTGCTGTTCCGGCTGGCGCGCCGGTCGAGGAAGGCGGCGGTCTGCGCTGCGGTCCTGATAGCGCTGGGGTCGTTCTTCGCCCTCGGGATGGTGGGTGCCGCGAACGCCCAAAGCGTCTGCCCGCCCAGCGGGTCGGTCCCGGGCAACCCGACGACCTCGACCACCGCGACGACCCCGCCGACGACCACCGCGCCGACGACGTCCACCACGGCATCGGGCACCACCACGTCCACGACGACCACGACGACAACCGCGGGCCCGACCACAACCACCACGGGCCCGACGACAACCACCACTACAGGCCCGACGACAACCACCACGGGTCCGACAACAACCACCACTACGGGTCCGACCACGACGACCACGGGTCCGACAACAACCACCACTACGGGTCCGACCACGACGACCACGGGCCCGACCACGACGACCACAACCACCACCACCACCACGACGACCACGACGCGCCCGGCGGCGCCGTTCACCTTCAGCAAGAGCGTGGACGTGCAATCGGCCGCCCCCGGTGACGTGGTGACGTACACGATCACCGTGCAGAACAGCGGCTTCACGACCATCACGGGTCTGGACCTGAGCGACGACCTCTCCGGGGTCATGGACGACGGCACGGTCGGCGGGGTGTCGGCCGACTCGGGCAACGCCACCGTCGACCCGGCCGCCCAAACGCTGACGTGGACCGGTGACCTGGCCGGGGGCGCCAGTGCGACGATCACCTACCAGGTGACCGTCGACGACCCGGTGACCGGGGACAGCAGCCTGGTGAACTCGGTCGACTCCGACACGCCCGGCGGACCGGCCGCTCCGGCCGTGACGACCACCCCGATCACCGCCCCGGCGCAGTTCGCGATCGCGTCCGACGCCTGGGACGACGGCGTCATCGCCGCCCAGTACGCGTGCACCAGCCCCATCGACCCCGGTAGCGGCACCTCACCGGGAGTCTCGTGGGCCGACGCCCCGGAGGGCACGGTGGCCTTCGCCGTGACGATCGTCGACACGACGGCCGGCAACTTCCGGCACTGGACCGTCATCAACATCCCGGTCGCCACGACCTCGTTCGCCGACGGCGCGTCCGGCAGCATCCCCGCGCCCGCGCAGGAGCTGGACAACGACTTCAACGAGCCCGGCTACGGCGGACCGTGCCCGCCGCCCGACGGGACGGACCACAACTACGTCCTGACCGTGTACGCGTTGGACCGCACCATCGCCAACGAGTCGGAGATCGCCGCCGCGACGATCGCCAGCGACTCGCTGACCAGCACGTACAGCAGCAGTTTCTGACCGGTGGCCACGAGGGAGGTCCGGACGGCGTGGGACGCGGTCGAACCGGCGGTTCGCGCGCTCCACGCCTCCGGGCCTTCCGCGTGGGCACGGCCCGCGCCGGTACGACCACCCTTCGACACGGTGGACCGGCGGTCCACCACACCCGGGTACGAGAGGTCACGAGGTGAACGAGTTCCTCCGCGTGGGTGAGAGCCGTGTGCCGTCGGCCGGGGAGCTGTGCGATCCTCGGATGCTGTCGATTGCCGTGCCGCGCCCGGTCGGTGGGAACCGGGGGGTCCTCCCACCCCCGGCTCGACCGACCGGCTTCCGCGGGTCAACCGGCCGCCGAGCCGAGGAGGTGGGCAGTGACCGACGGTGACGAAGGTCGGCTCTCAGCGTCCCGAACCGCCGTCCCGGCGGGCCTGCCGGCCGCGGTCGACCGGTTCCTCGCGCGATGGGAACAACTGGCGAGCTTCGAGGGCTGGAGCGTGTCGCTGGTGTGGAAGATCCCGGAGGTGGTCCGGGTCGCGGAGTCGGCGGTGTCCGGTCAGCCCGTCGACCGGGTCCTGTTCGAGCTGGGCTACCAGCGCGGGCTCGCCGGCACCGGTCCCGCCGAACTGGAGTTCGACGTCCGGGCGCTGGCCAGGGCGTGGGGTGACGACGGCGCGGACCGGACGGCCCGCCTGCTCACCCACGCGTTGGAGGGGTTCCGCGTGGCGACCGCGGCCACCGCGCTGGAGTCGAGCCTGGTCGACCCGTTCACCGGGTTGGACTCGCCGGCCGGGCTCGTCGCCACCCTGTGGACGCCCCGGGGTGGCCGCCGGCTGCGCTGCGACGAGCTGTGGGTGTGCCGGTGGGCTGTCGAGGGCGGGCCGTGGCGCAAGGTCGCCTCGCGGATGAACCTCGCCGGTGCCGTCCGGCCGCTGCTGGGCAGGCGCGACGCGGCCGCTTTCCTGGGTGAGTCGACGCTGGCGGCCGTCGTGGACGACCCGGAGCGGCGCGCGGAACTGGAGCGCGCGGTGCGGGCCGCGGTAGCCGTGACCGAGTGCGTGGTGCACGAGCTGCCCGAGCCGGACGTGCTGCCCGCGTTGATCAAGTGGCTGCTGTCGATCTGCCCGGAACTCGCCACCGCCCTGTTGCACCCGGCCGACGCGCCGCGCTGACGCGGGTCGAGCGCGTCATAACGACGAGGGGTCGCCTGTCGGTCCTACATGGACGCATTGACGATGGGACTCGCGGTCGCTGTGGTCGTCGTGTTTCTGGTCCTCCGGGTGCGGAGGGCGGTGCTCTACCACCGTCGCGCCAACCGGGTCATCGCCCGCTGGGTCGAGGACGTGCGGCAGGGTGAAGCGATGGCCCTGCACAGCTTCCCCCTGCACCGCGTCGGGGACGTGCGGTGGCAGGCGGCGGACTTCCTCGACCACGAGCACCACGACCCTCGATAGCGGCCGGCACGTCGATACCGCATCGGTACGGTTGCACCACTCTCGGTGTGTCCTGAATGGGCACCGCCGAGGAGCAGTTCACACGAAGGTGTCAATCACGTGGCGGCACGCGTCGTCCTGGTCGTGGCGATGACGACGTTTCCCCGGCGTGGGTCGCGAGTGGCGAGGAACAGTTCCCGCTGAGTGGTTCAATCGGCGTAACCGCTGGCGAACGCCGTCGTTGGTACAGCAAGGCATGGTGACGGGCTGCCTCCGGGCGGCCCTGGTTTCGCCTGAGGTGACGGTCATGGAGCACACGATCACGACGCGGTCCGCGCCCCGGCGCGCACGTCGCCGCCCCGCGAGCGCGGCCGACGGCCGGGGGCGACGGGGATGACCGCGGTCCCCGGTGGCGGGCTGTCCGACGACGAACTGGTCGACGCGGCCCGTGCGGGTTCGGCGACCGCCATCGGTGCGCTCCACGACCGGCACGTCGAGGGCGCGCTTCGGTTCGCTCGCGACTCGGGCGCTCCCGAAGCGGTGATCACCCGAGTGGTGGGGGCATCGTTCGAACGCGTCTTCGGGCAACTGGTGGCCGGGTGGCGTCCGGTGTCGTTCCAGGCTGCGCTGTTGTCCGCGATCCGGGCGAACATCGCGAACGCGGCCTACCGGGACCGGCACGCCGCACCCACCCACCCCGCTCCAGGAGGTCGGCGTCCCGCCGCCGCCACGGGAGAGGACGTCCTGGCGCTCGCCATGTCCACTTTGGAGCCCCGCGCGCAGATGATCCTGTGGCGCATCGACATCGACGGCGAGCATCCGGCGGTCGTCGCCGCGGAGCTGGGGATGTCGACCGGATCCGTGACCACCTGCGCCGGCCAGGCCCGCCGGCGGCTCATGGCCGCCCGCGTCCACGCCCACCTGCGCACGACCGAAGACCCCCGCTGCCGACGCGCCCTGGGCAAGGTGAACCCCGACACCGTCGAACGCCTCACCGGCAAGCGCGGGTCCACGGTGGACCGGCACCTCAAGGTCTGTCGCAGGTGCCGTGCGGCCCTGTCCAACCCGGGCCACTGGGCCGTCGGGCGGCTGAACCCCCTCGACGCGCGCGCCGCCGTCACGTCCCGCGGTCCGCGCCGCGTCCAGCCGCACCTGGTCGGCGTGGCGGCGGCCGGCGCCCTGCTGACCATCCTGGTGGCGACCGGGCGCGGCGATTCGGGTCCCGCGACGAACGTCACCCCGGAACACCAGGCCTGCGCCAGTCGCCGCCCGGCGTCCGGCGTGGAGCACCCTCCCGGGTCGGACGAGGCCATCGCGAGAACGACCCGCGCCGCCCGCACGACGAGGGCCGACCGAACGGACGCCGTAGTCACCACGACCACCCGCTCCGCACCACCCGCCGCTCCCGGCGAAGCGAAGCGACGGAGCACGGCCGTGCCACCGATCACCACGCTGCCCCGACCCTCGCCCCGCGCTCCGGTGCGTTCGGAGCCGGAAGGCAAGCCGGACAAGCAACGCGGTGACCGGACCGACCGGCCACGCACCGAAGAACCCCGTGGTGCGCGACCGCATCCGGCCGGCGCGGCTGATGAACCCCGAGCGGCCTCGACGTCCGGCGGCTGACGCTCCTCCGAGCGCGCCGTCTTGTCCTGGTCACCTGCGCGGTTCGCGGCGAGGGAGGGACAGCGGAACCACCGACCGCGCGCCAACACCGGAACTCCCATTGCCGTCCGGCCGGTCGTGTGGCACCGCTGTCCCACCGAACGGACACCCGGAAACCGCCTCCCATGACGCCCGATCGGCACCGTGCCGGTGTTGCTGTTCACCTCCAGAAGTCGTGCAGGACCACGGGATCGGAGCCCTTGGTCGTGTAGATGAAGTTGTCGCCGCTCATCCAGGTGACCGTGTTGTCCGGGTTCCGGGTGAAGTACTTGTACTCGAACGTCGTGTTCGCGGGCAGGTAGACCGAGGTGGTCCACACCGGGTAGTCGGTGGGGGACAGGCGCGGTGCCCGGTCCGGGTCCCAGGAGCCGAGGGCGGGGATGGAGCCGACGACGTGGACGTGCTGGCCCCAGTGGGTCGTGACGTGTCCGTTGAACTGCACCAGTTGTTCGACGGCGACGTTGTCGCAGCCCTCGATCGCGACCACGTAGTTGTGGTCGAAACCGTAGCCGGGGAACGTGATGGTGCTGTCCGGGGTGGAGGTGCGGCAGACGCTCACCGAGCCGTCGGTGTAGCGCAACTGGATGTCGTAGGTGTCCGCACAGTGGTTGCTCACGAACGTGTACCGGATCCCGCTGGTGTAGGCCACACAGTTCGGCGGGGGCTCGCTGGGGACCGGGTCGGCGTGTGCGGCGGGTGCGGGCACCAGTCCTGCGGCGACGAGCGCGATCAGCGGCAGGAGGAGGTGCGGAACCCGGCGTCGGCGGACGGTGTTGACGGGCATGCGGAGGTGCCTCCAGGTCGAGATCGAGCGTGAGGTTGATCCGCGACGCCGGAGGTGCTGCTCGTGTGACGAGTTGCCCGGCGTCGCGGTGGACGGGCACGACTGCGGGCCGGAACGAGAAAGTACTGCCGGCGCTGGTGGTCGGGCATCGGCCATTGGCGTGTTCGACCAGGTGACCTGCCTCACGGGTTCCTCGCCGGCGCGAAAGTGGCCCCCTTCGCGCCGGCGCGGCGGAGCCTACGATCGGGGCGGAACCGCATGTCCCCGAGGGTCGGGAGTCCACATGGCGACGAAAGCGGAGCCGCGGAAGACGCCTGCCGGGCACCAGGAAGAGCAGGATGCTCCTGCTGGACGGCAGGAACGGCGGGAAAGGTCCGACGAGGGCGGGCGAGGGTCGTTGTTGCCGTCGCCGGAGCACGCGATGTACTTCGCGGGGCTGGGGCTGTTGGCCGTGTTCGGGGTCGTGGAGTGGCCGGTCGCGTTGGCCATCGGGACCGGCACCCTGGTGGCGGAGCGCATGAGCCGCAAACCGCCGCCGCAGCGCGAGTCCGGCGAACCGATCCCGGAGTGACCGCACGGTGTCGATTCGTCCTTCGGCGGCGCTCAAGGGCTTGTTCGAAGTAGGGCTCACGGCGACCGGGTTCGCGTGGGCCGCCACGGCGAGCGTGCTCCGGGTGCCACGGCTGCTCACCTCGGCCGCCGATGTGGTGTCCTTTGTGGACGCGACTCCGCGGTTGCGCGCCGCGGTGGGGGAGCGGTTGGGTGCGGCCAACGCGGAGTTGCTGTTCACCGTCGGTGGCACGGCGGCCCAAGTGCTGGCGCAGCGCCCGCTCGGCCTACTGGCCGACACGTGCCGCGCGCTGAGCCGGACGGCGGAAACCCGCGCTCAGCACCGGTCCACCTCCGGGCGGCACCGGGCGGCGGACGCGCCGGGCCGACCGGTCCCGGTGCCGCCGGGGCCGGTCGAGCGCACCGCCGACCGGGTGGCCGCGCTGGCCGTGCCGTTGGTGGGCGGCACGCTGCTGACGTCCGGGGACCGCACTCGGGCGTCGGCGGCGTTGGCGGCCTGCGCCCCGAAACCCGCTCGGGCCGGACGGGACGTGTTCGTCACCGAGCTGAGCAGGATGTTGGCCGGCCGGAGGGTCGCGGTGCGCGACCTCGACGCGCTGACCCGGCTCGACCGCGTGGACGTGGTGGTCGTGGACACGGCGGTCGCGTACACCGGCCGGCTCGTCGTGGACGAGGTGCGCCCGGTGACCGGCAACGGCCACGCGCCCGATGTCGCCGAACTGCGCCGGCACGCGCACGAACTCGTGGATGCCGGCGATCCCGACGGGGACTGGACGCTGGCGCCGCACCCGACCGACCCGGTCCTGCTGGCACTGCGGCGGAGGGCCGTCACGGTCGCGGAGGTCACCCTGGCCGAGGAGCTGCACCCGCTGGCCGACGCCGTGGTCGCGAGCGCCCGCAAGGTCGGGCTGGTGGTCCTGTCCGCAGCCGACCGCAGGCTGGCGGGCGACGCCGTGGCCGACGGTCCGACGCTCGTGGCGGCGGTGCGGTCGTTGCAGCGGGCCGGGAGGGTGGTCGCGGTCGTCTCGCGCGACGACCGCGATGCCCTCGCCGTGGCCGACGTGGGCATTGGCCTGGGCCCCTTGCCCACGGCCGACGTCGTCTGCCACAAGCACGCGACCGTGTGCGTGGTGCTGGAGGCGGCGGTCTGCGCCCGGCACGCCGCCGTGCGCTCGGCGCGGTTGGCGGTGGTCGGCGCGGCGTGCGCCGCCCTGCTGGCCGTCGTCTCGCCGGCGGGTCGGGCACTGGGGCGGGTGGCGTGGCCGGTCAACGCGGCCACGGTGCTGGCGATCGCCGCCGGCGCCTGGGCCGCCCGGGACGCCGCGCACCGCCCGGACCCCGTTCCCGTCGACCGCACCGCCTGGCACGCGCTGTCGGTGGCCACGGTGCTCCACCGGCTGGGATCCTCGCCGGACGGCGTGGACGACGCCGAGGCCGCACGACGCCGGGCAGGCCGCGGCACGCGACGCGTCGCGGCGCGCGAGACGCTGCTGCGCGCGTCGCTGGCGGAGTTGGACACCCCGCTGACCCCGGCGTTGGCGATCAGCGCGGCGGTGTCGGCCACGGTCGGCTCGGTCGTCGACGCAGGATTGATCATCAGTGTGCTCGCCGCGAACGCGGTGCTCGGTGGCGCCCAGCGGATGCGCGCAGCCGGCGCGCTCAAGGCGTTGGTGCAGTCCACGGCGGTCCGCGCGCGGGTGCTGCGCGACGGGGCCGCGGCCGACCTGCCCGCCGACCGGCTGGTGCGCGGGGACGTGGTGGAGCTGCAAGCCGGTGACGTCGTCCCCGCCGACTGCCGGTTGTTGGCCGCGGAAGGGCTCGAACTGGACGAGTCCGGCTTGACCGGCGAGTCGGTCCCGGTGCGCAAGGACGCGGCGCCGACGCCGGAAGCCGGGGTGGCGGACCGGACGTGCATGTCCTACCAGGGCACGTCGGTGGCCGCGGGACGGGCGCGCGGCGTGGTCGTGGCGGTCGGCGGTGACACGGAACTGGGCCGCGCCGGGGGTGACGCGCAGCGCCGCGCGCGACCCAGCGGGGTGACCGACCGGATGCGCGCGTTGGCGCGGACGACGATCCCGTTGTCGATCGGTGCGGGCGTGCTGCTGGCCGGCGTGGACCTGCTGCGCGGGCGGCCCCTGGGTCGTTCGGTGGTGCGCGGTGTCGGGCTCGCGGTGGCGGCCGTCCCCGAGGGTCTGCCGTTCGTGGCCACCGTGGCCGAGTTGGCGGCGGCCAAGCGGCTGTCGCGCCGCGGCGCGCTGGTGCGCGATTCGGCGACCGTCGAGGCGTTGGGCCGGGTGGACGTGCTGTGCTTCGACAAGACCGGCACCCTCACCGAGGGCCGCATCGCGCTGCGTCGCGTCTCGGACGGACGAACCGACGCCCCGGTCGAGGAGCTGCCCGACCGGATGCGCCCGGTCGTCACCACGGCCCTGCGCGCCACACCCCGCGGTGGCGGTCGCGAGCGGTTGGCGCACCTGACCGACCGAGCCGTGCACGACGGCGCGGAACTGCTCGGTGTGCGCCGCGACTGGGACGTGGCGACGACCCTGCCGTTCGAACCCTCGCGCGGCTTCCACGCCGTGCTGGGCCGGGCCCCGGAGGGCTGCTCGCTGGCGGTGAAAGGGGCGCCCGAGGTGATCCTCGCCCGGTGCGCCACGTGGCGGCGGGGCGGGACGGTCGTGCCGCTGGACGAGGCCGCGCGGGCCGAGGTGGACGCCGAGGTCCGCCGCCTGGCCTCCCATGGCTACCGGCTGCTCGCCGTGGCCGAGCGGACCACGAGCGCGCGGGCCGCGCTCCACGACGACCACGTGGACCGGCTGTGCCTGGTCGGGCTGCTGGCCCTGGCCGACCCGCTGCGCGGCTCGGCCCGACAGGCCGTGCGGACGTTGCGCGACGCCGGGATCCAGGTCGTCATGGTCACCGGCGACCACCACGCCACCGCCGCGGCGATCGCCGACGAGCTCGACGCGCTGGGCGGACGTGGTGTGCTCACCGGCCCGGAGTTGGCCGCCCTCACCGACCTCGAACTGGACGCGCGGCTGCCCGGCACGGCGGTCTTCGCCCGCGTCACCCCCGCGCAGAAGGCGCGGATCGTCGCGGCGTTCCAGCGCCGCGGCCACGTCGTCGCGGTCACCGGCGACGGCGCCAACGACGCGCCCGCCATCCGCCTGGCCGACGTCGGCATGGCGCTGGGCGAGCACGCGACCACCGCCGCCCGAGAGGCCGCCGACGTCGTCATCACCGACGACCGCGTCGAGACCATCGCCGACGCGGTCGCCGAGGGCCGCGCCATGTGGGCGTCGGTGCGCGACGGCCTGGCCATCCTGCTCGGCGGCAACCTCGGCGAGATCGCCTTCGCCGTCGCCACCGGCGTGGCCGGCGCGCGGGAGACGCTCAACGTCCGACAACTGCTGCTGGTCAACCTGCTCACCGACGCCCTGCCGGCGATGGCCGTCGCCACCCGCCCACCCGCCGACCGCACCGCGGCGTCCCTGCTCGCCGAAGGCCCCGACCCGTCCCTGGGGGAGGCGCTCGACCGGCAGATCCGCGCCCGCGCCGTCGCCACCGCCGCCGCCGGGCTCGTCGCCTGGCAGCTGGCCCGCCGCACCGGACCCCCGTTCCAGGCGTCCACCACCGCCCTCGTCGCCCTGGTCGGCGCTCAACTGGGCCAGACCCTCGCGGTGCGGGGCCGCACCCCGCTCGTGGTCGCCGCCGCGCTCGGTTCGCTGGCCGCGCTGGCGGTCGCCGTCCAGACCCCGGGCTTGAGCGAGTTCCTCGGCTGCCACCCGCTCCTGCCGCACCAGTGGCTCATCGCCCTGGGTGCCGCGGCGGTGGCGACCCTCGCCGCCGCGCGGTGAGTTCACGACACCGTCACCGCCGGTACACCTGCCGCTCGCGGGCCGACCACGCGCCAGCCCTACCGTCGGAAGACGCCCAGCACACCGGAGGTGGTCGGCATGGGTGACTTCCTGGCCGCGGTCGTGGCCAACATCGTCGTGCTGCTGTTGGAGAAGCTGGTCGTCGCGGTGGGCCGCGCACTGACCGCATCCCACGCCTGAAGGGTCCCACGCCGGAAACCTGGCGCTACCGGGCCCGGTCGCCCACCGCCGCCTGGTGCCGACGGCTCCAGAAGGCCGATTCGGGCCAGCGCTGTTCCAGGCGGTAGTGGGCGGTGCGTTGCGTCAGGTAGTCCGCGAGGCGGGTGGTGAGGTCGCGCTGGTAGTCGTGTGCCGGGCGGGGTGAGCCGGTGAGCAGGGCGGCCACGGCCTGCGCGCCGGTGTGGCCGGTGTCGAGCGCGAGTTCCAGGCCGCCGCCGGACAGGGGGTCCATGGTGAGGGCGGCGTCGCCCACGGCCAGCCAGGGGTTGGACGTGGTGCCGGGGTCCAGGTGGCCACCGGCGGCGGATCGGGCCTGTGGCTCCCGGATGGGGGTGTGCCCCGCGGTCAGGTGGTGGACGTGCCGGGTTCGGCGGAGGTGGGTCACCCAGGTTCGGGTGGTGGTGTAGCGGTGTTCGCGGCAGAGGTCGGTGTCGGTCAGGAACATCACGATGAGCCGGTCGGGCGGCACGGGCGCGCCGTACCACCACCCGTCGGGGCTCGCTTCGATCAGGACGTGGCCCTGGTGGGTCGCGCGGCCGCGGTACTCGGTGGCGATGGCGACGAGCCGGTCGTGCCGGACGCGGCGGGCACCGCACGCCCGGGACAGCGCGGCGTTGCGGCCGGTCGCGTCGATGACGGCGCGGGCGGTCACGACGGGAAGGCCGGTCACCGCGAGCCGCCATCCGGTGCCGTCGGGCGTGCACGCGGTGACGCGGGCGTCGACCAGGCGGGCGCCCGCGTGCGCGGCGGCGTCGGCCAGGTTGCGGTCGAACCGCCGCCGCTCGACGTGCAGGCCCTCGCCGTGCGGGCTGAACAGGAACGACCGGGAGCGTGGTTCGGCTGCTCCCCAGGCGCTGCTGATGCCGGTGGACGGGATCGAACAGCCACGGGTGGCCTCCGCGAGACCCAGGCGGTGCAGCAACGCGGTCGCCGCGGGGGAGAGGGCGTCGCCCAGTCTCGTCCCGGCGTAGCGGGAGTTGTCGACGAGCAGGACGCGGTGCCCGGCGCGGGCCAGGCCGAGAGCCGCCGTGGCGCCGGCGGGTCCGCCGCCGGCGACCACGACGTCGTAGTCCGCTCGGGTCATCGTCGTGCGGTGACGGGTGCGATCGTGGTGGTCCGCACCGTCTGGCGGGGGACGGCGACGGCGAGCGGCGGCGCGGCGTCCCGGTCGGCGCCTCGCCACACGCCGGCCGACGCGAGGTGGAACCGTTCGAACGGGCAGCCGAGCGCGCTCTCGCCGGTGATCCGCACCCGGTACTGGTAGGTGCCGCTGATGGTGGTCGGGAGCAGCCCGGTGAACCGGCCCGGCTCGGCTTCCTCCAGCGCCACCACGTCGGTCGAGCCGTCCGGCCTGGTCACCTCCACCACCGCGGCGGTGTCCAGGGCCGCGGGCAAGCCGCCGTCGGTGACGGCGACGTGGATCGGCACCGCAGTCCCCGTCTGGTGGGACGACTGCTCGACGTGCACGGAGGTGGCGACGGCCGACCGGGTGTGGACCCGGATGGCGTACGGAACGGGTTCGTCGTCCGCGGTGCCGGGGGCCGCGGACACGACGGCGTGCCACCGTCCGTGGTGTTCGACGCGCTCGTAGAGCGTCGGGGCGGGCAGCGCGATGGTCACGACGGTGACGCCGGCCGCGGACCGGCGGGTCAGCGCGGGGTGGTCGGGGTCGAGCAGGAAGCCGTTGGGGCTCCGCAGCCGCAGCCCGACCGGTTCGTCCGCCAGGACGATGATCTCGGCCGAGGTGTCGTCCTCGGTCAGCAGGAACGGTGTGGACTGCTCGTCGGGGCCGAGGAGGAGCCCTTCCACGTCCGCCGACACCTGGGAGCCGTCCACCTCGGCCAGCACCTGCGCCAACCGCCGGGAGATCGCGAACCTGCGTGACGGTCCGGTGCGCTCGGTGGCCATCAGTGCGCCGCCGCTGTTGCCGGTGCTGCTCTGCCACCGGGCGGTGCCGGCCCCCGGTCCGGGTGCGACGTCGATGACGTACGTGGGGTGGTGGAAGGGCAGGACCCGGTCGGTGACGTCGAAGGAGCTCGCCCCGTCGGCGATCACCACCACGGCCGTGCCGGCGTGGTCTTCCTCGTCCAGGGCGCTCAGGAGTTGTTCGGCCACCGCGACGCCGTCGGCCACCGAGGCTCCCCGACCGGGCGGTGCCAGGGTCAACCGGTCGATCGCGCCCAGCGCGCGCTCACGGTCGGCGTCGTCGGCCATGGACCCCGGGGGGAGTGCGGTGGGGGTGTAGCCGTCGCCATCACGACCGACGCCGACGACGGCGAGATCGCCCCGGCCGCGCATCAGTTCCACGAACACCGAGGCCGCGTCCGCGGTGTTCTCGTCCGCGGGCCCTCGCGTGGTCAACACCAGCGTGGTCGCGACCCGCGCGTGGGCCTTGGTCTTCGCGGTGATGGGGACGACCCACTGGTTGTTCGTGTCGGTGTCGGTGATCCGCAGCGTCGCGGTGGTCTTCTCCGCCCGGCTGCCGCCGGTGTAGGACACGGTGAAGTCGACGTTCTTCTCCTCCGGGCCCGCCGGCACCGTGACCTTCGCCGACTGCACCTTGAGCCGGTTGGGGATCTTGGTGTCCAGCCTGGCTTCCAGCCTGACCTCGCGGTCGGGGTTCTTCACCGTGAACCGCACCTGCTGCCGGGCATTGTGTTTCGGCGCCTGCACCGTGAAGTCGAGGAACCGCGTCACGAGGTGCACGCTCGGCGGAGCGACGTGCCACTTCTCCAGGTAGGAGTCGCCGTCCTTGACCACGATGCCCGCGGTGCCCCAGTAGTACAGCATGCCGTCGCCGCTGTGGTCTCGCGCCCAGAGTTTGTAGACCCCGGGTTCCGCGGCCGTCCGCACCTGGTCCGGGCGTGGGACGGGCCACCAGTTGCCGCCGCAGGCGCCGAAGTCGACCTGCCACGGCACACCCATCCCCATCGTGATCCCGCCGGGCTTGACGGTGTCCTTGATCCGGAGGAAGTCGGTGAGGCTCGTCGGGTGGTCGGGCTTGTGGAAGTTGTCGGGATCGATGACGGGCACGACTTTCCTGCCTGGCCAGTGGGTGCTGTTCCAGGCGTCGGGGAAGGCGCCCGCCTCGATCCCCGGGTAGAACGCGGCGCCGATGCAGGCGTCCAGCGCCGCGCGGTCGATCTCCTCCGGGTCGGCGATGGCGTCGGGGTCGGCGGGGTCCGGTGAGGTCGAGGGCACCGGGCGGGTGGTCCAGTCCTTCGCGAACCTGCCTTCCGACCACTTCTGGATGATCTCGTGCTGGGTCGTCGTCGGTCGGGCGAGTTGTTCGCCGGTTTCGGCGAGGTAGGGCATCTTGGTGCCCTCGAACGGCCCGCTCGTGGGGCGCAGCCAGCGCAGCACGTGCTTCGCGGCGTTCTGGCGGTACACCGGGTCCTTCCCCCAGGCCGAGTACGGGTCGCCGGGCCTGGGGTGGTTCCCGTCGGCGTCCGCGAAGACCCATTTGATGTGCCGGGCGCTCTCCAGGATCGGGTAGACGTGCCGGGTGTAGGACGGCACCTTGCCCTCGGCGCCGGTCGGCCAGTCGTGGTCGCGCTTGGCCCCGTTCTTGACGCAGACCTCCTCGAAGACCCGGTCGAACAGGGTGATCGGCAGCTTGAGGTCCGGCGCGTAGTGGGGCGGGCCGACGACGACCCATCCGCCCACCGCCGCGATCGGCGTGATCTGGCCGGGCAGCGTCACCACGGCGGTGACCGGGCCGTCGGAGATGTCGTCGTACCAGCCCGCCGACCGGATACCACCCGTGCCCGCGCCGGTGGGGGTCCCGGCCCGGCCGAACCCGCCCAGCACCAGCAGGCGGCCCTTCGCCTCGGCGCGGATCTCGCCCAGCGGCACGACGACGGGCGCCCGGTTCTTGAAGGCGATCCTGCCGTCGTCGAAGAGCTGTTTCGGGCCCGCGCCGGTCCCGGTCACGGTGATCTCGCGCGCGCTCGGCGTGATCGACAGCGCGGTCGGGTCCTCACCGTGGTTGAAGTCGCTTTGGATCAGTGACGCCTTGCGGTTGGCCAGTCGCACCTTCCAGGTGATGCTGACCCCGTTGCGGGCGGTGATCTCGCCGAGCGGTTTGCCCGACGCGTCGTAGCCGTACAGCCGGAACCTGGCCGCCTGCCGTTTGATGCGTCCGCTCGCGTCCTTGAAGCCGCCGGTCGCGGTCACGGTCTGCCAGCGGCGCTCCGGGCCGATGAAGTAGCCGTCGGGACTGTTGCCCACCCTGGCGATCCCGATGGCGGGGTGCACCTTGACCGTGGTGATCTTGCAGTACTCGTCGACGTTCATGCCCCTTGCCGATCTGTGTCGAGTGGTGGGATGCGGGGGTTGTCAGCTCTTCTGCTTGGGCCGGAAGTCGGGTCCGTAGGTGCCCCGGCCGCCCTCGACCGTGATCGTCATCAGCTCGCGTGCCGGGGTGGCGAGCTTGAGCATCGCCGCGATCGCCTCCTCCATCGGGTTGCCGTGCTTCGGGCTGGACCACGCGGCTTGCAGCTTCTTCAGCAGGGTCGCGTAGAGGTCGTTGAAGGTGTCGAGGAGTTCTCTGGGCCGGTTCGTGGCGTTCTGCCAGCCGCCTTTGGGCACCCGGGCCATCGGGAACACGTCTTTCGGGAACGCAATCGGCTTGCCCGCGTACTCCCACTTCCCGTCCTGCCAGATCAAGGTCTTGCCTTTGACGAGTTCGGCGAAGGCGTAGTAGTGCGCTTTCTCCCCGTTGGGGCCGAGCGGGTTGGCGCTGTTGCCCTCGCCTTCTTCCTTGACCAGTTCGATGACGCCGATGGCGGTGGCCCAGTGGCCGATGCGGAACAGCGGGTCGAAGTCGACCTGCCGCTTGCGGTCAGCCTCGGTGACTTCCGGTTGCAGGCGCAGGATCGCCCGCTTGATCTCGTCGTAGAACTCGCCGATGGTGGTGGCCTCCTCGCCTTCCTGCAGGGCGATGGGGATGTCCGGTTCCTCGATCACCATGAAGGTCTTCTCGACGTAGTCCTTGGACAGGCACTCCAGTTCGACCACCAGGTCTCCGGCGATGCCGCGCGGGAGCTTGCCCGGGTAGCCGGGAGCGGCGGCCGGGAGGTCCGGTGTCCCGCCGAAGGCGACCAGCAGGTTGCACGCGTGTCCGACGTGGTACATCTCCTCCGTCGCGATCCGTCGCAGGACTTCGACGGCGTGCTTGCTGTCCGGCTGCTTCTCGTCCTTGATGGACCAGTAGGCGCACAGGTACGGCGGGATGGTCGCGATCTCGATCTCGATCGCGGCCTTCAACGCTTGTTGGAGCCACTGCTTGTCCTGCGCGGACGGATCGACCTTCAGGAAGTCGGTGAGCGTGGCGGTCGCGAAGTCGATTCCGCGGGTGGACAAGGTCTCGGTCATCGGGTTCTCCTCGATCGGGCCGCCGCTGGAGTCCGGGCCGGGAGGAAGCGGCGCGGCGTCGCGAACCACGGCCGAGAGTAGAGACCGCGGCCGCCGGCGTGTCGTGCCGAGCGGAGCGCCACCCGCTTCGCCACCGACGGCCACTCGACCGGGAGCGGTTCGCCGTCCGATCCGACGGAGGGTGACCGCAATTGGCGGGATTACCGGCGGTTCGGTGCCCCGGCCGTGGCACGTGGGGACCGTCGCGTCGCGCCCGACCGGGGTGGCTCGCGCCGTCCGGTCACGGGAGGTGGTCGCCGCTGTCCTGGCCACTCGGCAAGCCCGGGAGAGTCACTCCATGAGGCGGCAACGACTGCGGACCGGTGAAGACGGTGTGGGCCACACGATGAGTCGGTCGTCCCGGTCGGGTGGGCCGCTTGCGCCCCGGCCAACACCGCCGGTGAGTCGTGTACTCCTGGGAACACGGCGCTTCCCTGTCGGGAGTGGACGGACGAGCACGTGGAGGAACCCATGCCGACGGCCGAACCGGACCCGTACCGGAAGCACCGTCTGACCACGCCGACCGACAACTACTCCGCGGGCAAGGTGTCCTACGACAAGGCGTTGGTGGAGTCCATCCTCGACGACACCTTCTACTGCCACATCGCCTACTCCGACCCCGAAGAGAAGGCGGTGCGGATGGTGCCTCGCCAGTACGGCCGCTCCAGGAGCGGGAACGCGCTGTACGTGCACGGTCCCGGGGCACTGGAGATCGCGCCGCCCGTGGAACCGCCCGTCGAGGAGCAGTTCATCCACGGCTCCCGGTTGTACCGGCTGGTGCAGCACGGCAAGGTCAAGGACGTCTGCGTGAACGTGGCCATAGTGGACGCCCTGGTCCCGGCGCGTGCCGCCGCGAACGCCGTCCTGTCCTACCGGTCGGTGGTGATCTACGGCAAGGCCCGCGTGGTGGTCGAGGACGAGTCGGGGGAGAAGCGCCGGGCGTTGCGGACCATCGCGAACCACATCATGCCCGGCTACGCCGACGGCTCCCGTCATCCGGATGAGATCGAACTCGACCACGTCGGCGTCATCCGGATCGACTTCGAGCACGTTTCGGCGAAGGTCCGCAACAACGGCCCGTCCAGCGTGAAGGGCGACCCCGCGACGCTGTGGGAGGGGGTCGTGCCGGTGCGCCAGGTCTACGGCCCACCGATCAGGGCGCCGCACGTGCCGGTGACGGTGCCGGTTCCGGACCACGTCAAGCAGCTGACCGGGACGCGGGGCGCCCACAACCTCGTGGTGGACCCGCCGAAGCACTCGGGGTCGGTCGACCGGCCCGCGGGCGCACCGACGTTCTGAACGATTCCGTGCCGGTGACGGCCGGAGGGGAGTGGGGAGAGTGGATCGATGTCGGCGGACATTGCGGTGCAGGCCGGTGACTGGCTGCCCACCGATCAGGTGTTCCTGGCCCACTGGCTCGACGAGTTGGTCAAGGAGGTGGACGAGCAGAAGCGCGTGGCGACCCTGCCGATGGAGCTGGACGACTCGCTGGCGCGGTTCCGCGAGTTCGTCTACGCCAACGCCGAGGTGTACGTGCTGTTCACCGACATGTTCGAACAGCTGTCGCAGAAGGTGACCCCGACGGGGTACCCGCAGGTCAGGTCGTTCGAGCAGATGCTGGAACTGGTGGACAAGGTGGTCCGGACGGTCCCGGTGTTCAACTCCTCCGGCCTGGTCGGGTTCCCGATCAACGTCATCCTCAACTGGGCGATGGGCACCCAGGCGGGTTTCGCGGCCTTCCTGAACAAGGAGGTGAACCAGCACCTCAAGGTCGTGCTGGACGGGTGGGGGAGGTTCCTGGAGTCACCCGACTCGCGGAAACCGATGAAGGACGGGAACTGGCTGTCGCCCCGGGCGCTGGAAGCGATGTCCGACCCGGGCAGGCCGTTCACGGAGCTGTTCGACTGCGACCCCGACGACGAGTACCTCGGCTTCACGTCCTGGAACCACTTCTTCACCCGGTCCTTCCGAAACGTGACACGAGACCGGCCGGTCGCCACGGGGGACGAGGTCATCGCGAGCGCGTGCGAGGCAGCGCCCTACCGCATTCGCAAGAACGTCGAGCGGTACGAGCACTTCTCGGTCAAGGGGCAGCCGTACTCACTCGCGCACCTGCTCGACACCGCCCACAAGGCGGACGCCGAGCCGGACGTGGGGGACTTCGTCGGCGGCACGGTCTACCAGGGGTTCCTCGCCGCGCTCAACTACCACCAGTGGCACAGCCCGGTCGACGGGAAGGTGGTCGCGACCCGGATCGTCCCGGGCTCGTACTACTCCGAGGCGCCCGCGGCGCTATGCGATCCGGCGGCGCCGGACATCTCCCAGGGGTACATCGCCCATGTCGCCACCCGGGCGTTGATCTTCATCGAGGCCGCCAACCCGAGGATCGGAGTCCTGTGCTTCGTCGCCATCGGCATGGCGGAGGTGTCGTCGTGCAAGCTCGACGACAAGATCAAGCCTGGCGCCGGCGTGGTCAAGGGCCAGCGGCTGGGGGAGTTCCGGTACGGCGGCTCGTCCCACTGCCTGGTCTTCCGGCCCGGCGTCGAACTGGATTTCGTCGACGCGGCGAAGAACGCCGAAGCCAACCGCGACAGCCCGACGAAGATCCTCGTCAACGCGAAGTTGGCCACGGTGGGCGGATGGCGCGGTTGAGCCTGGTGATGGCGCCGCGGGATTCGTCGTCGCTCAGGATGATGTCATAGCCGCGATAGACGCCGGTGTCGAAGCGCCGGCTGCGGCTCAGCTTGACGGGCGTCGGGTAGCTGCGGGTGCCGACCAGGACGATGGTGGCGCCCACGACGACCGGCATGTGCGGGGCGTGCACCGGCTGCGCCTCGAACCGCACGATGTCCTTCCATGGCACCACTTCGGGGCGTTTGAGCGCGTGGTGGATCTTCACGCCGTGCGGACCCACGTAGATCCCCGCTTGAGCGACCAACGAATACCGGGAGTGTGGGTGACGGGTACGGACCGGGCAAGCAGCGGTGCGGGCGGCGTGAATCGCACGGACGCCGGGAGCGGACCCCGTTGTCGGGCCCGCTCCCGGAAGACGGGTCAGGAGGCGGACGTCGCCGGTGCCTCCGACAGGCGGGCCAGGATCGCCGCCTGCTGCTCGCGGTAGCGGCGGACGTTGCCGAGCTTCACGTCCTCGTAGCCGCGCACCACGTCGGGCAGTGCCGCCAGTTCGGCCACCGCCGACCGGTCCACGTCCGGCGTCGTCAGCGCCGTCACCACCGCGGTCCGGTACTCCGCCACCAGCGCCCGCTCGACCCGCCGCACGCCGGCGTAGCCGAACACGTCCAGCGCGGTCCCGCGCAGCCGCCGCATCCCGTACAGCCCCCGCAGGACCGGCCGGAACCACGGGCCCAGGGCGATCTTCCGCTTCAGCCCCAACGCCTTGAGCACCGGCGGGTGCAGGCGGAAGGCCACCTTCGCCGCGTCGCCGAACTCCGCCTTGACCCGGGCGGCGACGGTCGGGTCCAGGGACAGCCGGGCCACCTCGTACTCGTCCTTGTAGGCCATCAGCTTGTGGAGGTTGCGCGCGACCTCCTCGGTCACGGTGGTCGGACCGTCCTCCAGCACGCGGACCCGCTCGACGAACTCGGCGTACTCGCGCGCGTAGCGCTCGTCCTGGTACGCCACCAGCTCCGGGATCCGGATGTCGAGCAGACGGCCCAGCTCCGAGTCCGGCGACGCCTGCACCAGCGCCCGGATGGCCGGGAACGACGGCAGCGCGGCGGGGACCGGGGCGGGAGCCTCGAAGGGCTGCACGGCCAGCCGTCGGCCGTGGCGGAACGCCTGGATGTTGCGCGCCACCGCGACGCCGTTGAGCTCGATCGCCCGTTCCACCGCCGACGCGGGCAGCGGCAGCGCGCCGGTCTGGTAGGCGACGCCGAGCTGGAGGATGTTGGCGAACTGCCCGTCCCCGAACAGCTCCTCGGCGACGGCCCGCGCGTCGAGCACGACCGTCCGCGCCATCGCGGCTTCCAGCGCCGACCGGACCTGGCCGGGCGCGGGGAACGTCACGGACGTGTCGATCACCATCCGCCCGGTGGGGACCTCGGTGGAGGACACCACGGCCGTGGTGCGCGTGGCGTCGGCGACGGCGAGGTTCGTCGGGTCCGCACCGACCAGGGGGTCGCAGGCCAGGTAGAGGTCGCACTCGCCGGTGGCCAGCTTGGGCGCGCGGTCGGTGGGCTCGGCGGTGACCTTCAGGTCGGACACGACCGCGCCGCCCTTCTGCGCCAGCCCGGTCTGGTCGAGGGTGCGCACGTGCCGCCCGTCCAGCACCGCCGCCGTGGCCAGGATCTGCCCGACCGTGACCACGCCGGTGCCGCCGATGCCGGTGATCCGCACGGTGAAGTCGGTGCCGGTCGTCTCCGGCTCGGGCGAGTCGTCGAACGCCAGCTCGACGGCCTCCCGGCGCGGCTTCGCGCCACCGGGCACGACGGTGAGGAACGACGGGCAGTCGCCGTCCAGGCACGAGTAGTCGACGTTGCACGAGGACTGGTGGATCGCGGTCTTGCGCCCGAACTCGGTGGCGACCGGCTGCACGGACAGGCAGTTGGACTTCACGCCGCAGTCGCCGCAGCCCTCGCACACCCGCTCGTTGATCACGACCCTGGTGGCCGGCGCCTCCTGCTTGCCGCGCCGCCGCTTGCGCCGCTTCTCCGCCGCGCACTCCTGGTCGTGGATCAGGACCGTGACGCCGGGGATCGCGGCCAGCTCCTCCTGCGCGCGCAGCAGCTCGGACCGGTCGAGCACCTCGACACCGGCCGGGAAGGACCGCTTGCGCAGGGTGCGGGGCGCGTCGCTGGTCACGATGACCTTCTTCACGCCTTCGAGCAGCAGCAGCGCGGCGATCTTCTCCACGGGCAGCCCGCCGACGGCGTCCTGGCCGCCGGTCATCGCGACCGCGGAGTTGTGCAGCAGCTTGTAGGTCACGTTCACTCCCGCCGCGACCGCCGCGCGCACCGCGAGGCTGCCGGAGTGGGTGAACGTGCCGTCACCGATGTTCTGGGTGAAGTGCCGCGACTCGACGAACGGCGCGATGCCGATCCACTGGGTGCCCTCGCCGCCCATCTGGGTCACGCCGACCACGGACCCGACCTGTTCGGGCTCCATGAACAGGCTCATGGTGTGGCAGCCGATGCCGCCGCCCACGATCGTGCCCTCGGGGACCTTGGTGGAGGAGTTGTGCGGGCAGCCGGAGCAGAAGTACGGGGTGCGCGCCAGCAGCGGCACGGCGATGCGTTCCCGCCGGCCCCGGTTCCGCCAGGCCCGCACCGAGGGGATCTCCAGCGGCGCGAGCACCTTGGCCAGGCCGGCGGCGATCGTGTCCGGGTCGTGCTCGCCGATCTCGGTGAACAGCGTGCGCCCGTCCGGCCCGGTCTTGCCGTGCACCGCGGGCGCGTCGGCCCGCCCGTACAGCAGTTCCTTGACGGCGGTCTCGACGAAGGACCGCTTCTCCTCCACGACGACGATCTGCCGCAGCCCGTCGGCGAACTCGCGCACGATGCCCGGCTCGACGGGGTGGATGACGCCGAGCTTGAGCAGCCGGACGCCGTGCAGCGCCAACGCGGCTTCGTCCAGCCCGAGCCGGTCCAGCGCCTGCATCAGGTCCAGGTGCGACTTGCCGGCGGTGACGATGCCGATGCGGTCGCCCGGACCCCGCCGCACGATCCGGTTCACGCCCGACGCGCGCACGTACTCCAGCGCCAGCGGCAGCCGCACCTCGTACAGGCCGCGTTCCAGCGCGGCGAGTTCCTTGCCGAGCAGGCGTGACGTGGGGCGGTGGCGGTAGGCGTGGTCCGGCATCGCGGGCGCGGTCCACTCGCGGCGCACGCGCGCGGTGCTGGACGCGTCGGCGACGTTCGCGACGACCTTGATCGAGGACCACACGCCGGCCGCGCGGGACAGCTCCACCGCGTGCAGCCCGTGGTCGAGCACGTCGTGCGAGTCGGCGGGGAAGAAGATCGGCATCGCCAGGTCGGCCAGCGCCAGTTCGGAGGCGCACGGCACGGTGGAGGACTTGGCGTTGGGGTCGTCGCCCACGAACGCGACCGCGCCGCCGCGGGGGTCGGTGCCGGCCATGTTCGCGTGCCGCAGGGCGTCGGTCGCGCGGTCGAGGCCGGGGGCCTTGCCGTACCAGACGCCGGTGACGCCGTCGTAGCGCCGGCCGGGCAGCGTCGCGGTGAGCTGGCTGCCCATGACGGCGGTCGCGCCGAGTTCCTCGTTGAGGCCGGGCCGGTGGACGACGTTGTGCTTGTCCAGCAGCGTCGAGCGGCGCGCCAGCTCCAGGTCGTAGCCGGCCAGCGGCGACCCCTCGTAGCCGGAGACGAACACGGCGGTGTCCAGACCGGAGTCCCGGTCGTGCCGGACCCGGTCGAACAGGACCCGCACCAGCGCCTGCACCCCGGTCAGGTGGACGATGCCGTCCTCCCGGAGGTACCGGTCCTCCAACGTGAACGCCTCCACGCCGCCAACCTCTCCACTCGAATCGCCCTGCGGTGCGGGTCACACCACACGCAACGCTCCCGCGATGCAACAACGGGCCCCGAATTGGCCGTCGCGACGCAAAGAACGGGAGCATTCTGGCGCAAGCGAGCGAATCCGTTGCGTGGGGGCTTACCCTGGGCGGATGCCGGAAGAGCTGGTGGACGACATCGACCACGAGATCCTCGCCCTGCTCCGCGAGGACGCCCGCCGCACGCTGTCCGACATCGCGACCCGGGTCACGCTGTCCACGGCGGCGGTGAAGCGGCGCATCGACCGGCTCCAGCAGATCGGTGTGATCACCGGGTTCACCGTGCAGATCGACCACGCGAAGCTGGGGTGGGGGATCGAGGCGTTCACCGAGCTGCGCTTCGCCGGCACGACGAAGGTCGCCGAGATCCTCAACACGACCACCCGGATGCGGGAGGCGCAGGCGGTGTTCACCATCGCGGGCGACCCGGACGCCCTGGTCTGGCTGCGCGTGCGCGACATGGCCCACCTCCAGCGCACGATCGACGAGATCCGCCGCCACCACCAGGTGACCGGCACCAAGACCCTGATCGCCCTGGACTCGTGGACCCGCGGCCAACACCGCCCGTGAGCGCGGTCGGTGGGATCGTCTGACCCCGCCGCTGTCCGGGCGGCGGGGGCACCTCACCGGTCAGTCCTGGTAGTCGTGCCAGCTCGGTTCGCGCTCGGCCAGTTCGCGCCACGTCGGCCACGGTCGCCCGGTGGTCTGTCGCACCAGCTCGCCGGGCAGGCTGAACGGCGGGGCCTTGTGCGGCTTGGGCAGCGCCTGTGCCACGACCGCCTCCGCGAGCGCGGCCGTGCCGCCCAGTCTGGGGTAGGTGGCGTGGACGCGGTCGGCGTAGCCCTGGGGTAGCGGGTGGGCCGCGTTCGGGGTGAGGTCGTAGCCCGCGCCGAGGGTGACCAGGGCGATCTCCGGGCGTTTGCGGGTGGCGACGCCGAAGGTCAGGTGCAGGGCGATGGCGTCCCACACGACCTCGACCCGGTCGGCCGCCACGCCCTGGTCGGTGAGGAAGCCGGCGGCGAGGTCCGCGCCGTCCACCTCGAAGGTCTGGTCGCCGTCGCCCTGCTCGCTCAGGCCGATGTCGTGCAGGACGCAGCCGAGGAACAGCAGTTCGTCGTCGTAGTCGGCGTCGGGGCGCAGACCGCCGCGCTCGCCCAGGAAGCGCCCGTACAGGTACGTGCGGACGCTGTGGTTGAAGATCGCCGGTGCCTCCGCTGCCCGCGCGAAGCGGATGGCGGCCTGGGCGACGTCGGTCGTCGGGAGTTCGAGGTCCATCACACCTGCCTGATTCGATCCGAAGCCTTCAAGTTGCCTGAAGCTTAGCGCAAGCTTCAGGCAACTTGAAGGCGGACTGATCAGGAGTTCGTGGGCCTTGACTTGCCCTTTTGAACGATAGTACAACTTGTACGTTCGTTCAATTTCGGTCTGGGGGCGGGATGATGGCAAGACGATCGGCCGGATGCCGTGAATGGGGCGGGCTGGCCCTGCTGGCGTTGCCGACCATGCTGCTGGGACTGGACGTGACGGCGCTCTACCTGGTCGTCCCGGCGCTGTCCGCGGACCTGGGGCCGACCGCCACCGAGACGCTGTGGATCATGGACGCCTACGGCTTCTTCATCGCGGGGTTCCTGATCACCATGGGGACCTTGAACGACCGGATCGGGCGGCGCCGGTTGCTGGTGGTCGGGTCGGTGGCGTTCGCCGCGGCCTCGGTCTTCGCGGCGTTCGCCCCCGACGCGCTGTGGCTGATCGCGGCGCGGGCGCTGCTCGGCGTGGCGGGTGCGACGCTGATGCCCTCGACGTTGTCGCTGATCAGGGCCCTGTTCCCCGATCCCCGGCGACGGGCGTTGGCCATCGGCGTGTGGGCCACGATGTTCGCCCTGGGGATGGCCGCCGGTCCGGTCGTGGGCGGCGTGCTGGTGGCCCGCTTCTGGTGGGGCGCGGTCTTCCTCCTCGCGGTCCCCGTCGCGGCGCTCGTGCTGGTCGGCGCGCCGGCGCTGCTGCCGGAGCACCGCACGCGCGCCGGTCGGCTCGACGTGCTCAGCGTCGGGCTGTCCCTGGCGGCGATGCTGCCGATCGTCTACGCGATCAAGCACGCCGCCGCTGACGGCATCGGCGCCCAGGTCGTGGTCGCGGTCCTGGTCGGTGGTGGCGCCGGCGTCGCGTTCGTCCGCCGTCAGCTCAGCCTGGCGGAACCGCTGCTCGACATGAAGCTGTTCGGCGACAGGGGTTTCTCGGCGGCGTTGTCGGTGTTGCTGGTCGGTCTGGTCGGCTTCGGCGGTGTGATGTTCCTGGTCACCCAGTACCTCCAGCTCGTCGCGGGCCTGTCGCCGACGACGGCCGGGCTGTGGATGGGTCCACCCGCCCTGGCCATGCTGATCGGGGCCGTCGGCGCGCCCCTGGTGGCCCGTCGCGTCGCACCCGGCGTCGTCATGGCGGCCACCCTGGCGCTGTCGCTGGGCGGGTACGTCCTGCTGGCGAGCGCCGGCACCGACGGCGTGCACGCCGTCGTCGCCGGGTTCGCCCTCGTCTACCTCGGACTCGGGGTCATCGCCGCGCTGGGCACCGACATCGTCGTGGGCGCGGCGCCGCCGGAGAAGTCCGGATCGGCCGCCGCGCTGTCGGAGACCGTCCAAGAGCTCGGCATCGCCGCCGGTGTCGCCCTCCTGGGCAGCCTCACCACCGCGCTCTACCGCGGCGGCGTCGAGGCTCCTTCCGGGTTGCCGGCGTCGGAAACCGAGACCTACGGCGACAGCCTCGCCGGCGCGTCGTCCCTCGCGGACCACCTCCCAGCCGGTGCGCTCGAACACGCCCGAGACGTGTTCACCAGCGGCCTCAACGCGGCTTCCCTCGTCGCCGGCGCCGCGATCGCGGTCGCTTCGCTGGCCTGTTTCGTGATGTTGCGGCACCTCCGCCCCCTGGGCGACGGCGAAGGTGAGGCGGAGCCGATAATTCCCACGTCCGGGAGCGGCGATGACAGGTGAAGCGATGGCGGGCGAGCAGGACGAGGTCGACGGGCGCACGCCGCGCGGCCGGCGCCGCCGCGCCCAGATCATCGAGGCGACGCTCACGATCGTCCGCCGCGACGGCGCGACCGGTGTCACCCACCGCACCGTCGCCAAGGAGGCCGGGATCACCACCAGCCTGACCCTCTACTACTTCGCCACCCTGGACGACCTGCTGATCGCCGCGCTGACCAGCGTCACCGACGCCTACACCGACCGGATCCGCCGGCTGATCGACACCGGGGACGACCCGCTCGGCGGCCTCGCCGAACTCATCGCCGAGTCCTCCGGACCCGGTCGCGAGCGGGCGCTGGCCGAGCGGGAGCTGTCCACCCTGGCGGCACGCCGACCCGCCCTGCGGCCGATCGCCCGACGCTGGCGCGACAACGTCGCCGAGCTGGCCCGGACACTGACCGACGACCCCGGCGCGGTCGAGGCGTTCGTCGCCATGGCCGACGGCCTGTGCACCGCCATCCTCCTCGGCGGCCACGAGGCCGACCCCGACCACATCCGGGAGGTGCTGGGGAAGGTGCTGCCGCGCGCCGGTCGGTAGCTCGCACCTGGAGCGTGGTTCCCCGGGGAGCTTGCCGCGGTTCAGCCTTCTCCCGGTCCGGAGTCCCGCTCCGGGTCACCCCGCCAGATCCGGCTGCGCAGGTCCGCGCCGCGGATGACCTGGACGCGCCACGGTGTCAGCCGCAGCACGTGCAGCCGCGGGTCCGACGGCGCGGTCCAGAAGTTGCCGAGGTGGTAGCCCGCGCCGCGCGGACTGGTCCGCCGGTACAGCTCCCACACGTGCTCCTTGGTCGGCAACGCGTTGTCCCACCGGGCGGTGGCCTCGATCGCGACGGAGTCGTTGCCCGGCGCCCAGTACGAGAAGCTGGTGTGCGGGTTGCGGGCCAGGTGCGCGGCCTTGACCGGCGTCCGGTACGTGGCGAGCCACCCGAGCGGCTCGCCGTCCACCACCTCCCACACCGGGATCAGCACCCTGGTCCGGGGGCGGTTGCGCGCGTCCACGGTCACCATCGTGGCGTACCTGATCGCCCCGACGTAGGCGTCGAACTCCGCTCGCAGGTCGGCGAAGCTCGGGACGACCTCGGTCATGCGGCACCGCCGAACGACTCGACCACGCGGGCGAGGCTCGCCGCGCCGTGGCCCTCGGCCACCTGCCGGTCCACCAGGTCCTTCAACGGTCGCAGCGTGGGCGCCGCGACGCCCAGCGACTCGCCGGCGCGCAGGATCGTGGCCAGGCCGGCCCGGTTCATGGCCAACCCGGACTCCTCGGTCGTGTAGTCGCCGCGGTCGATCTCGTCGGCGAACCCGTGCAGCGCCGGGAACAGGCCGGTCAGCCACGACACCAGCGCGGGCGTCAGCCCAGCCGCGTCGATCCCGGCGGCCCTGCCCATCGCCGCCGCGTGCAGGAACCCGCCCAGCATCCCGTACATCCCGGCGAGGACGGCCACGTCCAACGCCGACGCCCGCCCGGCGTCCGCGCCCAGGAACGTTCCCTTGCCCAGCAGGTCCAGCGCGGCGCGCCAGTCCTCGTGGACGCGCGCGGAACCGCTGTAGCGCACCGACGAGTCGTCGGTGCCGAGCGTCTGCGGCACGGCGTAGACGGCTCCGTGGAGGTAGTCCGCACCGTGCTCGGCCGCCCAGTCGGCGTGCGCCCGCGCGTCCTCTGGTCCGCCCGAGGTCAGGTTCACCACCGCTCGGCCCCGTGCCGCCTCGCCCACGTCCGCCAGCACGTCGCGCACGACCGAGGGGTCCAGCAGGGCGACGACCACCAGCGGGCTCGCGGTGAACGCGTCGGCCGCCGTGGCCGCGGGCGTCGCGCCGGCGGAGACCAGGTCCGCCGCCTTGCCCTGCGACCGGTTCCACACGGTCGTCGGGTGACCGGCGCGCAGGAAGGTCCGGGTCGCCGCACGGCCCAGGTTGCCGAGCCCGATCACGCTCACCGGGGCGTTCACGCGGTCACCTCCGCGCGCAGGACCTCGATGACGCCCGCGAAGCTGGACGAGCCGTGCCCGGCGGCCCGCGCGCGTTCCATCGTGGACTTGAGCAGTTCGGGCAGCGCGTTGTCCAGGCCGCGGTCGGCCGCCGCGTGCAGGAGGTGCCCGATGGCGGCGATCTGCACGTCGATGGTGGCGTCGTCGCCGGGGTAGTGGCCGGCGTCCACCTGGGACGCGTACCGGGTGAGGAAGCTGTTCACGGTGGCCAGCCACCGGATCGCCACCGGCGTGAACGCGGTCGCCGGCGTCCCTTCCGCGCCGACGAGCGCGGTGCCGTGCAGCCACCCGGTCATGGTGGACCACATCAGGCCGAGCAGCGCGGAGTCGTAGAGGGCGGCCAGACCGGGGTCCTCGCCGAGGTGCACGGGGTCGCCCAGCGTCTCCAGCGCGGCGTGGTGGGCGTCGAACGCGGTGCGCGGGCCGCTGTAGAGGACCATCACCTCGCGGCTGCCGACACCCGGTGGTGTGGTCATGATCGCGCCGTCGAGGTAGTCCGCGCCGTGGCCGGCGAACCGGTCCCGGGCCACGCGCGCCTGCTCGGCGCTGCCGGAGGTGAGGTTGACGAACGCCTTGCCTTCCAGCAGGTCCGTGGACCCGTCCAGCGCGGTGTAGAGGGCGTCGTAGTCCAGGACGCAGGCGATGACGAGGGGGCTCGCCGCGATCGCCGCGCCCGGCGTCGGGGCGAGCAGCGCGCCCCGCTCGACCAGCGGTCGCGCCTTGGCGGCGGTGCGGTTCCACACCGTCGTGCGGTGGCCGCGGTCGAGCAGGGCGCCCGCCAGCGCCGTGCCCATCGCCCCGGTCCCGAGGACGGTCACGGACGGGGGAACAGAGGTCATGTCGGTGTCTCCCGGATGAGTCCCGCGTCGAGGCGGGGGTGATCAACTGCCTCCACCCTCGCAACGCGGGCCCGCCTCGGCCAGTGGCACTGATGACGGCCACCACCAAATTCTTGCCATAGGATCGGTGGCATGAGCGCGGGAATCGTCGCCCTGGTCGTGCCCGACGAGATCGACCTCGTGTCCTGGGACCTCTACGAGTTGAGCATCCCCGCCACGGTCTTCGGCAAGCCCCAGCCCGACCTGGCCGACCCCTGGTACGAGCTGCGGCTGTGCGGGAGCGGTGAGCGTTCCGGCGGCGCGGGGCCCGGCTTCGGGCTGCGCACCCCGTACGGCCTGGACGACCTGGTCGGCGCGGACACCGTCATCGTGGCGTCGGTGCCGGAGCTGTGCGTCGACGCGGCGGCCCCGGTGCCGGAGGCGCTGGTCACCGCGTTGCGCCGGGCGTACGACGCGGGCGCGCGGATGGTGTCGCTGTGCACCGGCGCGTTCGCCCTGGCCGAGGCGGGGTTGCTCGACGGCCGCCGCGCGACCGCGCACTGGATGCACACCGCCGCGCTGGCCGAGCGGTACCCGAAGGTGGAAGTGGACGACTCGGTGCTGTACGTGGACGACGGCGACGTGCTCACCAGCGCGGGCATGACCGCGGGCCTGGACCTGTGCCTGCACCTGGTGCGTCGCGACCTGGGTCCGCACGTGGCCAACCAGCTGGCGCGCCGCATGGTCGTGCCGGCCCACCGACCGGGCGGTCAGGCGCAGTTCATCGACCTGTCGGTGCCGGCGAGCGACGAACGCGGGTTGGCGCCCGTGCTGGAGTGGGCGCGGGCCAACCTGGACCGGCCGCTGACCATCGAGGACCTGGCCCGCCGCGCGGCCGTCAGCCCGCGCACGTTCTACCGGCGACTGCACGAGACCACCGGCACCACGCCCCTGCAATGGCTGCTCAACCAGCGCCTCGGACGCGCGCAGACCCTGCTGGAGTCCACCGACCTGTCGGTGGAGAAGGTGGCGGAACTCAGCGGCCTGGGCACGGCGAACAACCTGCGCCACCACTTCCTCAAGCAGATCGGCGTCTCGCCCAGCGACTACCGCCGCGCGTTCCCCCGCGAAGGCGCCGGAACTGTCGTACGTTCGTGGGGACAGCCGGTGACCAGGTAACCGAGGGCCGACGTTCGGGGAGATCGCGAAACGGTATGTGGCTTCGCGTACCCGGGCCGGAGCAAGGGGCCGCCGGTTCACCTCTCCCCGGCCGCGTAAGTGAGCAAGTGGGCGATGCCGCGAGTTGCCCGCGTCCGTACACGTGGGGAAGTAGGCAAGTCGCCACGGTCCGTGTCGCTCCGGTGACTGTCGTGCCTCTGTGCCACGCTGACACCACCGGCCCGCCAGGCCGAACCGAGCGGACCGCCCGTGATCCCGCCGGAACGGGTCGAGGAACTGCGCCGCGAGCTACCTCCGCCCGTAGTGCCCAACAGCGGACAGAAAACCGTGGGCCGGTGGATCGGCCCTGACGGCACCGCCGAACCGATTCAAAGCGGGTTCGACCAGAGTTCCGCACTGGTACAGAGCCAACTAGCGCGGATGGGACTTCCGGAAGGCTCCGGCCGATCCGGAGACGTGGAACAGAAGTTGGCCGCGCACATGGTGGCGAACGGAATCAAGCACGCGACACTGATCATCAACCACCGGCCGTGTCGTGGACGCGACGATTCCTGTGACACCTCGTTCCGATCCTTCTTCCGGAAGGGTCCACGTTGACCGTGCACGGACAAACCGCCAGCGGCACCCGAACCCGCACCCGCTACACAGGAGGAGCCCAACCGTGGTGGACCTAGAGGCTTGGTACGACGAGGAACAGGACGACGCCGTGGCCGTCCGCACCCCGGCCGAGCTGAACGCCGTGTTGGACGCCGTGGCCGCATGGGATGGCCGGATCATCGTGCACCTGAAGCCGGCCCGGCCCGTGGACAAGAGCATGCGCCGAAAGACGCTGGACGTAGGCGTGCACGGCAACGCCGGCCGGGGCGCACTCGTTTACACATCACCGGATGGCGTGTGGTTCAGCAAGACCACGACCGACACGGACACCGATCCGGACGAACGAGTCCTGTACTACTACATGAACTCGGACACGGAGTACCCGGCGGACTCCGAGATCCCGCTGGACGTAGTGCGTCAGGCGGCACACGAGTACCTGGCCACGGACGGGCAACGGCCGACCGCTCCCACCTGGCGGACACCACCCGCCTGGTACCCCACGGCGTCTCAGTAGCCCGCCGAGGTGCCGGTCCCGGCCGGTACGTCTCACGGCGCCGAAACCACGCCATCCGCGAGTTTGACGAGGGCTGGCAGTGTCACCGTTCCCGAACGGCCACAAGCGGCCAAGAGTGGACAACAGCAGCCAACCCGTGTTCCCGCGGAAGCGCCGAACGGCCGCTACCGGTCGAACCGGGCTACACCTGGCCGCCGCAGACAGCGATGACCAGGGACGACGCAGGTCGTACCGGAACTTGCGACTTTGTCGTACCCCGCTGATACGTTCGGCGCCCAACCGGACATGATCAAGGGGTGGGCCGATGACCGACGTGGCGCTGCGACCGATCGAGGACGCGGACCTCGACGCGCTGTTCGAGCAGATGCGTGATCCCGAGGCGGTGCGGATGGCCGCCTTCACCGCAAAGGACCCCGACGACCGCGAGGCGTTCGACCGCCACATGGTGAAGTTGCGGACATCACCGGACATCACCACGCGCGCGGTGACCCACCGTGGCCGCCTGGTCGGCAGCATCGGCTGCTTCGTCGTGGAAGGCGACACCGAGGTCACCTTCTGGATCGACCGTTCCGCGTGGGGTCAGGGCATCGCCGGCCAGGCCTTGGGCCAGTTCCTGGACCTGGTCCCGGTCCGGCCGTTGTACGCCCGCGCCGCCAGCGACAACGCCGGGTCGCTGACGGTCCTGCGGAAGGCGGGCTTCGCCACCATCGGCACAGAGGTCTCCTACGCCAACGCCCGCGACGCCGAGATCGAGGAGACGGTGCTGCGCCTGGAGTGAGGCTCAGGGCGCCTCGAAGCAGTAGGTGGTCCTGATCTCCGGGTACACGAGCACCTTCAACGCTTCGTCCTCGCACGCCGTCCGGTCGACGGTGCCCGCGAGCACCCGCACCCGCAGGTTCGGCCTGGCGCACTCGCCGACCGGCATCTCCGCCTGGAACATCTGGATCCGGTAGCACTGCCCGTCGGCGAACACCGGCACCAGGCACAGGCCGAGCGCACCGGTCCACCGGTACCGCGCGTACTGCTCCTTGCTCGTGCCGGTGGCGGACCCGCAGTCCTCGCCCTTGCGCTGTTGGCTGCCGACGACGTAGTTGTGGGTGCCCGCGGCGCAGTCGGCCCTGGTGTACCGCACGTCCAGGGCCGTGCCGGTCAGCAGCGCGCAGTCGCCGACGGCCGGTTCGTCCGGGTCCGGGGCGCGGCTCACGGGGGTCGAGGCCGGTCGGGTGTCGGCAGCGTGGTCGGCCTTGGGCGCGGTCGCCTGGTAGTAGAGGACGAAGCCCGTGACGACGACGAGCACGGCGAGCACCCCGAGCACCGTGCGCAGGATGCCGGAGGAGCGCTTCTCCGGTGTCAGATCCGGTTCTTGGGGCGCGAACTTCTCGAATGGATCCGACATGGTCCTTTTCCGGATCAGCGGTGGCGACCGCAATCTAGCCGGTGGACCGTGGTGGCGCTGTCGGTTTTCCGATCACCGGTGGGTCAGCGTCGGGCGGGGTCCTCGAAGATGACGTGTTGGGTCGGGGAGGCGTCGCTGAGGGCCCACAGGGCGATGCCGTTGGCCGTCACGACCACCGCGGAGGCCAGCACGGCGACCACCAGGCGGCGGCGGCGTTCCCTGCGGCGCCAGCGGGCGCGGACCTCGCGGTAGGCGTCGGGGGAGGTGGTGACCTCGTCGGCCGCGCAGCGCAGCGCGTCCGCGAGCCTCTGCTCGCCGTCAGTGCCCACCGTCGGCCTCCAGCAGCGCGCCCAGCTTCGCCATGCCCCGCGCGGTGTGGGCCTTCACCGCGCCGGCGCTGATGCCCATCGCCTCGGCGATCTCCGCCTCCTTCAGCCCCAGCCAGTACCGCAGCACCAGCGCTTCGCGCTGGCGGGCGGGCAGCTCGCGCAGCGCGTCGAGCAGGGCCCGCTGGTCGTCCCGGTCCAGGGCCTGCGCCTCGGCCGAGTCGACGTCCTCGCGCACCCACTCCACGTGCTTGCGCACCACCTGGAGGTGGCGCACCCGCATGCGGACCAGGTTGACGATGACCGCTCGCAAGTAGGGTAGCGCCGATTGCGTCGATCGGAGCTTGCGCCAGTTGCGGTGCAGCTCGCAGAACGCGTCGGCGACCACGTCCTCGGCCTCGGACTCCGCGCCCAGCAGTGTCGCCAGCCGCACCAGTTCCAGGTGGTGGCGGTGGAACACCTCCGACAGCGCGGCCTCCCGGTCGGCGTCGCGCGCCGCCAGGGTCTCGACGGTGTCGGGCTCGCGCGGGTCAGCCACTGCGCCGGGCCCGGTCGGCCAGGGCGCTCACCGCGACGGCGACGACGAGGTTGGCGGCCAGCGCGACCAGCGCCGCGTACACCTGGAAGCCGCCGATCACCACCACGGCCGAGAAGCCGCCGGTGGTCACCAGCAGCGTGCCCGACAGCATCCCCACCGCCCAGCCCGCGAGCAGGCCGGGCGCGGTCAGCAGCCGCCCCACCGGGCCGAGCGCGACGGCGGCGAAGGTCTGCAGCACCCACACCCCGCCCAGCAGTTGCAGGTTGATCGTGTCCTGCGCGGGCAGCAGCACCGCGAAGCTCAGCGCCCCGAACTTGACCAGCAGCGACACGACCCGGGCGATCCCGTTCTGCGCTTTCGGGGTGGTGTTGGGGTTGACGTATTCGACGTAGACGTTGCGGGTGAACAGCATGGCCGCCGCCACCGACATGACCGACGCCGGCACCAGCGCCCCGATCGCCAGCGCGCCGAAGACCAGCCCGGCCGCCCACCCCGGCATCAGCCGCTCGACCAGCATGGGCACGGCCAACTCGGCCCGGCCCTCCCCGGCCACGATCCCCATGCCGTGCGCGGCTACGCCCAGCAGCGCGAACAGGCCCAGCACCGCGGTCCACCCGAGCAGCGCCATCGAGTTGCGTCGCAGCACCCCCTCACCGCGGGCGGCGAACGCGGCGGTCAGCACGTGCGGGTACACCAGCAGCGCCAGCGCGGACCCGACCGCCAGGCTCACGTACGCGCTGGACAGCCCCGGTCCGAGGTGGGTGGTGACGACACCGCCGTCCACGCCCGCCACGACGTCCTGCGGCCCGCCGGCCCGCCGCTCGGCCTCGCCGAACACGTCGGCCGGGTCGCCCAGCAGCACCATGACCACCACGATCGCCGCGAACACCAGCACGCCCTTGAAGAACGCGATCACGGCCGCGGCGCGCAGCCCGTTGCGGTAGGTCGCCACCGCCAGGACGGCGAACACCAACGCCAGCAACAGGTCGCCGACCACGCCCGCCGGGTAGACGCCGAGCACGACCAGCACCGTGCGGATGCCCAGCAGTTGCAGCGCCACGTACGGCATCGTGACCAGGATGCCGGTCAGCGCGACGGCCAGCGCGAGCCCGGGAGAGTCGTAGCGCACGCGCACCACGTCGGCGATCGTCACCGCGCCCACGTCCCGCGCCTCCCGCCACAGCCTGGGCAGCAGCCAGAACGCCAGCGGGTAGACGATGACCGTGTACGGAAGGGCGAAGAAACCGATGGCTCCTTGCGCGTAAACCACGCCGGGCACGGCCAGGAACGTGTAAGCGGTGTAGATCGTGCCGCCCATCAGGAACCACGTCGTGACCGTGCCGAACCGGCGGCCGGCCAGCGCCCACTCCGTCGGCGTGGGCAGCACGTCGGCGCGGCGGAACCAGCGGGCGGTCACGGCCAGCGCCGAGGCCAGCACGAGCACGGCCGCGAAGCCGAGCAGCGCGGGCACGTCGAGTCCGGTCACGGCCGATCCTCCGGGGTCGCACGGCGCACGGGCCGACAACATACGCGACACGAATTTGGGCATGTGTGTAAACCGAACGAGTGAGCTGCGCAACTCATGGGTGACGCAGGCCTACGAGCAGGAGGTGCGACGGTGCACCAGGCAGTGCCCCGACAGGGGGCGTTGTGACCTTCCGACTGGACACTTCGGCGCGCGAGGCCCTGCGCCCGGACGAGGTGGTGCTCGTCGACTGGCACGTGACGGGCCTGTGCTGCGCGGACTCCGGCGAGTTCTCGGTGCGCGCGCTGCGCCGGGCCCGCCTGCCCGCGCGGGCGCGCCCGCTGGCCGCGACCCCGGCCGGCGCGGTCTACGCCCACCCGACCGCCGCCGCGCACCTGGCCGGGCGCGACGTGGCGGTGCGCTGCCGGCGGGTCGGCCCGATCCGCTGGTTCACCACCGACCTGCCACCCGACGCGGGCCTGCGCGCCTGCATGGGCCGACTGGCCTAGCCCCACCCGGACACCGACCGTCGCCTGTGGACGGTCGGCGCGATGACGCACGCCCTTTTCCGCCCTGTAGAAGGAGATCCATGAACGTGAAGAAGATCGCGGTGTGGTCCGCGGTCGCGATCGTCGGCGCCGTCGCCTGGGCGGTGCTGGCGCTGTCGCGGGGGGAGGAGGTGTCCGCGGTCTGGTTGGTCGCCGCGGCCCTGGGCTCCTACGCGATCGCCTACCGCTTCTACGCCCGGTTCATCGCGCGGCGCGTGCTGCGCGTGGACGACACGCGCGCCACGCCCGCCGAACGGCTGGACGACGGCGTCGACTACCAGCCCACCGACCGGCGGGTCCTGTTCGGACACCACTTCGCCGCGATCGCCGGCGCCGGTCCCCTGGTCGGGCCGGTGCTGGCCGCCCAGATGGGGTACCTGCCCGGCACGATCTGGATCATCGTCGGCGTGATCTTCGCCGGTGCCGTGCAGGACATGGTGACGCTGTTCTTCTCGATGCGGCGCGACGGCCGCAGCCTCGGGCAGATGGCCCGCGACGAGATCGGCCCGGTGGGCGGCGCGGCGGCGCTGGTCGGCGTGTTCGCCATCATGATCATCCTGCTGGCGGTGCTGGCGCTGGTGGTGGTGAACGCGCTGGCGAAGTCGCCGTGGGGCACGTTCTCCATCGCGATGACCATCCCGATCGCGTTGTTCATGGGCTTCTACCAGCGGGTGGTCCGGCCCGGCCGGGTGCTGGAGACCAGCGTGATCGGCGTGGCGCTGCTGCTGGTCGCGATCGTGGCGGGCGGCTGGGTGCAGTCGTCGAGCTGGGCGGCGTTCTTCACGCTGGAGCCCAAGACGCTCGTGCTGTGGTTGGTGGGGTACGGCTTCGTCGCGTCGGTGCTGCCGGTGTGGATGCTGCTCGCGCCGCGCGACTACCTGTCGACGTTCATGAAGGTCGGCACGATCGTGCTGCTCGCGGTCGGTGTGCTGGTGACGACGCCGGTGCTCAGGACGCCGGCGTTCACGGAGTTCGCGTTCAGCGGCACCGGGCCGGTGTTCGCCGGGTCGCTGTTCCCGTTCGTGTTCATCACGATCGCCTGCGGCGCGCTGTCGGGCTTCCACTCGCTGGTCGCCTCCGGCACGACGCCGAAGCTGATCCAGAAGGAGTCGCAGGTCCGGCTCATCGGCTACGGGGCGATGCTGGCCGAGTCGTTCGTCGCGGTCATGGCCCTGATCGCGGCGTGCCTGCTCGACCCGGGCCTGTACTTCGCGATGAACTCGCCCGCCGGGGTGGTCGGCACGACCGTGCAGTCGGCGTCGGCGGCCGTGGGGCAGCTGGGCTTCACGATCACGCCCGAGCAGTTGCAGTCCGCGGCGGCGGCCGTGCAGGAATCGACCCTGGTGGCCCGGACCGGTGGCGCGCCGACGTTCGCGGTGGGCATGTCGGAGATCTTCTCCGGCATGATCGGCGGTGACGCGATGAAGGCGTTCTGGTACCACTTCGCGATCATGTTCGAGGCGCTGTTCATCCTGACCACGGTGGACGCGGGCACGCGGGTGGGCCGGTTCATGCTACAGGACGCGCTGGGCAACGTGTGGAAGCCGTTCGCCCGCGTGTCGTGGCGGCCGGGCCTGTGGATCACCAGCGCGCTGGTGGTGCTGGCGTGGGGCTACTTCCTGTACGCGGGCGTGAGCGACCCGCTGGGTGGCATCAACCAGCTGTTCCCGCTGTTCGGCATCGCGAACCAGTTGCTGGCGGCCATCGCGTTGACGGTGTGCACGACGTTGCTGATCAAGAGTGGCCGGCTGAAGTGGGTGTGGGTGACGGCGGTGCCGCTGGCGTGGGACGCGGCGGTGACGCTGACCGCGAGCTGGCAGAAGGTGTTCAGCGCGGACCCGAAGCTCGGGTTCTTCGCGCAGCGCGAGAAGTACGCCGCGGCGTTGGAGAACGGCCAGGTGCTGGCGCCGGCGAAGAACGCCGACCAGATGCAGTCCATCATCACCAACTCCACTGTGGATGGTGTGCTGGCGGCCATCTTCGCGTTGCTGGTGGTGATCGTGCTGGTGGACGCGATCCGCGTGTGGGTCCGCACGATCCGCGGCGGTGACACCGCGAGCACCGAAGTCCCTTATGTGGCTTCGAAGTTGGTGTTGTCCGGGCGTTGACGGGCTGCGCGTCCGACCGGGCTCCGGTCGGACGCGCAGCCGGGCGGACCCACCGGGGACAGCGCGGCCCGGGGTCGCTCAAGATCACCCGATCGTGCGTGGCATTCGACGGCTCCCGTTCGGAAGAATGGACCAGGGGTCGTCGCGCGGTTCGGGGGAGCGCCACATGGGGTCAGCAAGGGCTTTGCCGTCGGCTGTCGTGCGGGTGCGCGACCGTCGGGGATCGGTGGTGGGCGCGGGTTTCCTGGTCGCGCCGGACCTGGTGTGCACGTGCGCGCACGTGGTGGGCGCCGGCGCGCAACCGCCGTCGGAGCCGGTGCGCCTGGACTTCCCGATGCTGCCGGGGGTGCCGGCCCGCACGGCGCGCGTGCAGGTGTGGCGGCCGGTCGGGAAGGACGGGCGCGGCGACGTCGCGCTGCTGCGGTTGGTCGAGCCGCCGCCGGAGGGCGCCTCGGCGTTGGTGCTCGGGGCGGCGGCCAACCCGTGGGGTCAGCGGTTCCGCGTGCCGGGGTTCCCGGCCGGCGGTGAGGACGGCGTGTGGGTCGGCGGCAGCCTGCGGGAGCGGCAGGGCACCGGGTGGGTGCAGATGCAGGCCGACGACGGGCCGCGGATCGCGCGCGGCTTCAGCGGCTCCCCGGTGTGGAGCGAGGACCTCGACGCGGTGATCGGCATGACGGTGGCCGCCCAACGCTCCTCCGGCGCCGCCTACCTGATCCCGTCCGAGGCGCTGGTCGAGGTCGCGGACGAGCTCGCGCCGCCGTGCCCGTTCCGCGGCCTGCGGGCGTTCCGGGCCGCGGACGCGCGGTACTTCTTCGGCCGCGACGACGACATCGACCGGCTCGCCGAGCGGGTGGCGCGGCGGCGCGTCGTGCTGGTGGTCGGTCCGTCCGGGTGCGGCAAGTCGTCGCTGGTGGACGCCGGTCTGCGGCCCCGGCTGGAGGCGGCGGGCACACCGGTGGCGGTCGTGCGGCCGGCCCCCGGCCAGTCGGCCGACGAGCTGCTGGCCGTGCTGCGCCCGGCCGCCGCGCCCGGCGCGGTGCTGGTGATCGACCAGTTCGAGGAGGTCGTCACCGGCGATCCCGGCACGGCACGCGACGTGCTGCGCCTGCTGGACGAGCTGACCGCCGCGCCGGACGGGCCGCGGGTCGTGCTCACGCTGCGGGCGGGCTCCCTGGACGGGCTGCTGGCCACGGGCGGCGTGCCAGCGCTGGACGACGCGACGGTGTTCCTCGAACCGCTCACCGGCGACCGGCTGCGCCAGGCCGTGGAACGGCCCGTGGCGCTCACCCCCGGCGTGGCCTACCAGGACGGGGTGGTCGACCGGGTGCTGGCCGACGCGCAGGCGGGCACGGGCCTGCTGCCGCTGGTCGAGTTCACCCTCACCGAGCTGTGGCGGGCGCGCGAGGCGGGCCTTCTCACCCTGCGCGCCTACGCCCGGCTCGGCGGCGTCGCGGGCGCGCTGGCGGGCCACGCCGAACGGTTCCACCGCGGCCTCGCCCCGGCCGAGCGGGAGCCGGTGCGGCGGCTGCTGGTGCGCCTGGCCCGGCCCGTCGAGGACGGTTTCGCGTTGCGCCCGATGCGGGCCGACGAGGTGCCCGAGGACCTGCGGCGGGTGGTCGACGTGCTGCTGGGCGCCCGGCTGCTCGTCGTCCGCGAGGACCCGGGCCAGCCGCGGGTGCTGGCGCTTGCCCACGAGGCCCTGCTGCACAACTGGAAGACCCTGCGCGGCTGGCTGGAGGCCGACCGCGAGTTCCTGGCCTGGCACGCCCAGGTGCGCGAACGCGCCGAGCAGTGGGAGCGCGAGGGCCGCGACCGGAGCCTGGTGCTGCGCGGCGGGCAGCTCGCCACCGCGCGCCAGTGGCTCGACCGGCGCCCGGCCGACGTCGACCGGCGCGAGCACGACTTCGTGGCCGCCGGGGAGGCGGTGCGGCGCCGGTCCACCCGGACGCGGCGGGCGGCGGTGGCGGTGATGGCCGTGCTGCTGCTGGTGTCGGCCCTGCTCACCGCGCGCACGGTCGCGGCGAACCAGGAGCTGGACGCCACCGTGCGGCACCAGGCCGCGCAACTGCTCCGCGACCTCGCCGAGCGGGAGTCCGGGATCTCCACGACGAGCGCGTTGCAGTTCGCGCTCGCGTCGTGGCGGCAGGACCCGGCGGTCGGCTACGGCGCGCTGCTGCGGCAGCAAGCGGCGTTCCACGACGTCGCCGAGGTGGACGTGGACCGGTTCGCCGCGCCGATGGACGTGGTCGCCACGACACCGACCGGCGACGTCGCCGTGTCCGCCACCGCGGCGGGGGCGCTCACCGCGTGGCGCGACCCGTGGGGCGACGCGCCGCGGTCGTGGTCGTTGGGCTCGGTCGAGGGCGCGCGGATCATCCGGGTGAGCGAAGACGGAACCACGGTCGCGGTCGCCGACGACACGGCGGCGATCCGGGTGTGGAACCTGCGCGAGCGCGGCGACCCGGTCCTGGTGCGGCCCGGCGCCCCGGACTCCGACCCGGAGCCGCTGGACGACGCCGCCATGCAGATCTCGCCGTCGGGCAAGCACCTCGTCCTGGTCGATGACGAGTCGGTGGAGGTGTGGGACCTGGCGCGGCGATCCCGGGTGACGGGGTTCGTGCCGCCCCCGCGGGCGACGGCGGTGGTGATGGGGGTCGCCGCGCTGGACGACGAGAGCGGCACCGTGGCGTTGTTCGAGGCGCGGGAGAACACCATGGTGCACGCCGTGCGCAGGCTCGACACGGGGGCGGAGGTCCGCTCGACACCCGGCATGCCCAACGTCACCCGCCAGGGTCGCCTGGTCCTGCGGTGCGCGTTCGACGTGCTCACCGCGGTGGACGTGTTCAGCGGCGCCGAGGTGATCCGCCGGGACGCGCCGGACTGCCTCGGTGCCGCCACCGACCTCACCGGCCGGTACGTGGTGCTGGAGCCGGACCGCGAAACGGGCGACTTCGGCCTGGTGACCTACCTCGACTCGCGGGACGGGCGGGCCTACCAGTCCTCGGTGCCCACTTCCGAGCTGGTCGCGGACCAGCCCGTCGGCGCCGGCACGGTCGTGCTGCGCTCGGGGGACGGCACGCCCGACATCCGCCACGTGCGCGGGCAGGCGATGATCCGCATGCGCGCGCCCCGACCCGTCGAGGAGGTCGGCTCCCAGCACTCGCCGTACGCCGGCAGCAACGACCTGGCCAACCCGGCGTACAGCGACGACGGGACGCTGATGGCCGTGCTGGACGGCGGTGGTCTGGACGGCCCGCGCGGGCTGTCCCTGATCGACACCAGGACGCGGCGGCGGCTGGCCACCGTGCCCGACCTGCTGCCGCCGGGCAGGCTGTCCCTGCAGTTCACCCCGGACAACGCGCGGCTGCTGCTGGTCGACGGCTCCGAGCTGGTGGTGCTGGACACCCGCGACCTGGCCGAGTCGCGACGTATCCGGCTGCCCCGACCGCCCGAACTCGACGGGCAGGACGACCGCTACTTCCTGAGCACGGTGGCCGTGGTGGACAACAGGACCGTTGTCACCCTGCACGCCGGGGTGCTCGCCCGGTGGAACCTCGACAGCGGCGCACCGGTCGGCGAACCCCTGCGGGTCGGCGACACCGCGCGCGACCTGCTGGAGGTGGCGGAACGGGGCAGGGTCCTGCGCACGCCCGACCGCGACCGGGTGCTGGTCAACACATCGCGTGAGCAGCGGTGGTGGGACCTGCGCACGCGTGCCAAAGGCGATCCGCTCGCACCCGAGCAGGACCCCGCCATGCTCGCCACCGCGTCACGCCTGCCGCACGTCGCGATCCAGTACGCGTCCGGCCGTGCCTACGTCCACGACCTGGGGTCCGGCACCACCTCGGCGGCGATCCCACTCACCACGCAGGTGGCTCCCGTCGGGCTGACCCCCGACGGGAAGCTGGTCGCGTCCGGCAAGGCCGAAGTCGTCCAGGTGTGGGACCCGGGGGAGTCCCGCCTGCTCGGCGAATTCCGGCTGCCCAAGAACACGGTCCGACCGGTGGTCGTCGGTTCCCGGCTGATCGGCGCGAACAACCGCGGCCCGGTGTCCCTGGACCTCGACCCGTCCCAGTGGTTCACCACCCTGTGCGCCACCGCGGGCCGCGACTACACCCCGTCCGAAGTGGACCGACTACCGCTGGGGGTGGACCCGGTGAACCCGTGCGCGTGACGGGAGCCCCCGGCGTCATCAGCTGATGAAGCCTGCTGCCGGTGGCCGGGTGCCGACGCGTATCGCACATTTCTCACGATAACTTCAGTGTTGACTGAAGTCTGTCTCCTTCCGCCTCCGCTAAGCTCGCGCCGAGCGCCCGGAGACGTGGAGGCGAAGGGGAGTGGGCGAGTGCACGAAGAGGACGAGCGGACGTACACCTACTTCGCGTGGGCGGACTGGGGGAACACGGCGGACGACCCGACCGGGTTGCTGCGGACGTCGTTGGCTCTCAACGGCATTTGACGGGAGCAGGGAACCGCCGAAGTCGAGCGTGCGCAACGACGAACCGGGTGAGAGGCCTGACGGGCTCCACCGAAGGAGAGAAGCGCGAATGGATGCGGCTGGCCGCCACGGTGGCGGTCGTCGTGCCGTCGGTCGTGCTCGGTCCGTCGGCTTCCGCCACAAGCCGAATCGCTTACCACGAAACGGCTGGGGGCGGCTGGCCAACACCTCTCCGGCGCCTTGGGCACCAGCCACCTTGTTCGTCCCATGCCGCCTACGACCATGTCTCCGATCGGTTGACTCCCGACGGCGGGACGGTACCGGTACGGGCGGTCTCGACGTCGTCCACGCGACCGGGCGGTCGTCAAGCATTCGGCAGCAGTTCTTTGGCCAGCCGCTCGCAGCGCAGGTAGTTGGCGGCGAGGTGGAAGTCGAACGCGTGCACGACGTCGTGGTCGTCTGTGTCCACGCCGGTGAATCGTCGGGAGAGCCCGCCTGGCGGTAGGGCGATCAGGTCGCCGGGGTCGGCCAGGTTGACCCATCGCGCCACGCCTGGGGGCCGCGCGCCGCGCTCGTCGGCGGGGCGCGGGTCCAGTCGCGGAAAGACGACGTGGGGCATCGCCAAGGGGGAGCCCAGCGTGATCAGCAGGTCCACGGGCTCGTCGGGGCACGCCCACAACGCTTCGTACGCGACCACCGAGCCGAGCGAGTGCGCGATCACGGTCCGGGGCTTCCGGTCGCGGATCAGGTTGACGACGCGGTCGCGAGCCGCCGTCCGCGCGGAGTCGGCCGGTCCGAGATAGGTCGAAACCTCGCGGAAGAACGTGGAGACGAATAGTTCGAGCAGGCGGGGCGCGACGCGCTTTCGTTCCGCGACCCAGGCGAGAGCTTGCCGCATGGGCCACGTCCCCCATCCCTGGCTGACCGCCTCGGGAACGCCGACTGACGTCAGCCACACCCGAAGCATCGTCTCGGCTTCCGGGGACAGGGCGTCGAGGCTGTCGCCTTGCCCCTGCCGTCCCGGCTGCCGGAGGAGGTCGGCGTAGTAGGCGACGTCGAGGCGGCTCGGATCCGGCACGTTCATGCTGAGGTTGTGGTGCCAGGTGGCGGACAGTTGCCTGGACGCCGCCTCCGGGGTTTCGCCCGGCCGGTAGTTGCCCACTCCGTGGACTCCGACGATGCCGTTCACGCGCGTCCTCCTGGGGAGCGTTCCAAGATCATGACGTCGGACTCCGTGGCCACGACGAGGCCGCCGTCCGGGGCGACGGCGAGCGCGGTCACGGCCGCCGGCATCTGCAGCGTCTCCCTGCAGGTCCCGCTGGGCAGGTCCCACAGGCGGATGGTGTGGTCGAGCCCTCCGCTGAAGACTGTGGGCCGCCCGTCGACGGTCGTGCACGCGACCGCCGCTATCGCCGTGGTGTGGCCGAGCAGCGGGTCGCCGATGGGGGAGCCGTCGGCGAGGTCCCACACCCGCAGCGCGTCGTCGTCGCCACCGGTCACCGCGATGGGGTCGCCGTTGAGGGTGGTGCACGCGACCGAGTAGACGCGGTCCCGGTGCGCTCTCATGGGCGGGTAGCGCAGGGTGCCGTCGGCGAGGTCCCACACGCGGACCCCGTGGTCGTTGGCCACGGTGATGACGTGGAGCCGCTGTTCGATCTCCGTGACGGCGACAGCTCGCCCCCAGCGGTGGCTGACCACCGGGGGGACGGGTGGCGTGCCCAGGGGGTTCCAGAGTCGGACGGCCTCGTCGCCGCAGGTGATCGCCAGGACCGAATCGCCGCGTCGGGCCGCCGCTATGGCGTTGATCCAGCCGCAGCGCGCCGGGAAGGTGTCCACCAGGTGGCCGGAGTCGGCGTCCCAGAGCCGGAGGTGCCCGTCTGCGCCGCCGGCGAACACGAGGTTGCGACCGTCGACGCGGGCGGCTTCGACCGCTGACAGGTGCCCGGCGTGCCCCGCCAGTGGCTGTCCGACGGGTGTGCCGTCCAGGGTTCGCAGCCGCACCACTGTCCCGGTGGTGCCTGCGGCGACCACCACGGTGCCGGTGTCGGAGTCGGCGCAGGTCGCGGCGGTGACTCGGCCGGGACCTCCGAACGGGAACGCGGTGGACCACCGTGGGCGCCATCCGCCGGGCGCGGGTCCGGTGGCGATGCGCTGTCCGAGTTCGGGTTTGCCCATCCGGGCCGCTTCGAGGGCAAGCGTCCAGCGCCGGCTTTCCACGTCGTAGGTGTGTCTGGAGGACCACAGGTGGGCGGCTCGCCGGTACACCTCGGCGCTGGTGCGGGCGTCGTCCGAGGATGCACGGTGCAGCTCGGAGAGTAGGGTCGCGCGGTCTGCGTGCAGGAGGAACTCGACGTCGGTGAGGAGTTCGTCGACACGGCCGACCTCGGTGGCGTGGTGGATCGCGTGGCGCAGGAGGTAGGGCGGTGCCGAGGACCACCTGCCCCAAGCCCCTCCGCGCACGGCTGCGAGCAGGCGGTCGAACACGACGGTCGCCGAGGCCGGCACGGCGGAGGTGTCGACGGTGGCGGCGTGCGCTCGCACACCGGTGGGGGAGCGGCGCAGGTGGTCCGCGAGGCTTTGGTGCAGCAGCCGGTAGAGGGTCGTCCCGTCGCGTTCGACGGTGGTGCGGAGGTAGAAGCGGCCGGCGTTGACCAGCGCGTCGACGTCGTCGCCGTGCGCCGTGGCGGAGAACCCGGCCGCGACGAGGCCCACCACGTCGGCGGGCATGCCCTCGCCCTTGGCGTGGGCCAGTGCGGCGAGGGTGGCCCGCAGGCGTTCGCGGTCGGGTCGCACGCCGAGTTCGAGTTCGAGCACCGCGGGCAGGCTGCGGGGTACGGTCGCGCCGAGCAGTGCGGCGGCCTTCGGTTCGGTGACGGGGACGACGCTGTCGAGGTAGGCGACGAACATCCCGGCGACCAGGAAAGCGCCCCATTCGGGTGGGCGTGCCGGGGTTCGCCCCAACCGCGCGGCCCAGTAGCTGCGCGCCGCGTTCTCGCGGCGGCCTTCCACGACCAGGCGGTCGGCGATGGTGGTGGCCAGTGCCTGGCGCACCGGGCGTTGGGCCGCCGACGCGTAGCCGGGCATGTCCGCCAACCTGGCCACGAGGTACTGCCTGAGGTCGGAGCGCAGCTCGTCGGCGTTGACCTTGTCGAGGTCGAGCAGTTCGCCGGAGCGGGCGGCCAGGTCGCGGAGCCTGGCGAATTCGGGCAGTGGCCGCACGCCGACGAGCAGGCGGCACACCGGGGCGCCGTTGGCGTGGGTTTCCAGGGTCAGCGGCAGCAGCAGGTCGTCGACCACCCGTTTGGGGTCCAGCGCCTCGTCGACCGCGTCGACGACGATGACCGGGGTTTCGGGCAGGCCGGCAAGGTGCCGGGCCAGCGTGGTCGCGGGGGCGTCGCCGGCGGGTTCGGGCAGGCCGAGTTGCCGGGCGATCGAGGCGACCAGCTCTTCGACGCGCCGTTGGCGGGCGTGGACGGCTCCGAGGAGGTCGTTGCGCGAGGGGCAGCAGGAGGCGTGCAACCGGGCGCGGACCTGGGGGACGACGGTGGCCAGGACAGGGTGCGCGGCGCACACGAGGGCGCCGAGCAGGGCCGACTTCCCGGTGCCGGGGCTGCCGGTGACCACGCGGAGCCCGGAGGTCGGGACTTCGCCGTCCATCCACCGGGCGAGTCGGCGCAGTTGGCGGCGCCGACCGGCGAAGTGGGACCCTACGCGGCCGAGGAAGTGTTCGGCGTCCATGACGTCGTCGAGTTCGTCCAGGAAGGACCGCAGTGGCGGCTCGATCGCCTGGCGGGCCTTGAGTTGCTGGTCGTCCACGTAGTTCGGGTTGCGGAAGAACGGGAGGTCCGGGACCTTCCGGGACGGGTCGATGGGCGTGGCGTGCACGCGTTGCGGGATACCCGGCGCCGCCTCGACCCGCTCGGCGATGCGGCGGGCCAGGGTTTGGAAGGAGACGTACTCGACGGAGGGGTCGGTGCCCAACCCGTCGTGCGTGAGCTGTTCGAGCACAGAGGCGACGGCGTCGCTGAACCGCCCGTCGAAGGCGTCCTCGTCCGGGCCCGCGCCGGCGATGACCCAGGCTCGGGAGTCGTGTCCCGCGCGGGCGGTCAGCCACGGCAGTCGGGCCGCGCGCCCGGCGCGGCACAGGTCGAGCAGGAACAGTGTGGGCGCTCGGCGCTCCTGTGCCGCGCTGATCCACTCGCTGACGTTGGTGCCCAGGCTGGTGGTGCCGCAGGCGGGGACGACGTCCAGGCGGGTGTCGTCGTCGCCGGTCTTGCCGTGGGACACGGTGTGCACGACCAGGCAGGTGCCCGCTTCCCCGAGGTCGCGCGTCACGGCGTCGACGAGCGCCGGTCGTTGCGGGTCGCGCAGGGAGTGGACTTCGTAGTCCAATTTCCGGAAGGCCGCGTCGAGGCGTGGGACGACTGTCTCGACGAAGCTCAACGGCGGCCACGACGTGCTGTCCAAGGCGGGCTCTTCCCCGGCCGCCACTCGTCCCGTGAACTCACCGATCCCCAGGACGAGCGCTTTCCTGTGTTCCAACTCTCCCCTTAGCCGCTGCTGCTCAACGTGGCGCGGATGGCCGCGGCCACTGAAGGCGGCAACCCGACGAGTCTAACCCGTGCTCCGAAGACGAAAGTGTGGACGTGTGTTTGGGCACGTTGTCCGCAAAAATAGGTGTAGCGAACTATCGCGGCTCTCTCATCGGGCCGCGCGCCCTGCGGCAACCACTTCGGGTGAGGAGAATGCTTCGACCGGGCGATTCGCTCCGGTGTTGTCGGAGCTCGCGTGAAGGGCAGTTCATGGCCCTCGACGGTCGTGCGCGAGGGGTTGGGCGCGATGAGTCGCCGGGTCGGTCGTCCGGGTGTGGCGCACGGCGTGACCGGCCCACGGCGTCGACGGCGAGGTGGTGCGGCGGGTGGACGAGGTCACGTGGGCCTTGGGCGACTTGTCGCGCACGTTGGAGCGCGGGGAGCGGCTGCCGGAGATCCGCAGACCGGGCACCTGCGCGCCGTGCTGGTGCCCGAGCGGTGATCGAGCAGTCCGAAGGGATCGTCATGGCGGCGCGGTTCATCAGCGGCATTGTGGATGGCGAGTGATCGGCGCGAAGCCCACCCAGGTGAATACGCATTCCGCTCACCGCACGTTTGCGGCGAGCACGGTGGCGTGCGGCGGTGGTGATACCGGTGGTCGGCGGTCCGGATGTCACTCTTTGGGTGGGTGCTCTGCTCGACGACTTCCGTTGGAGGTCATCTGGAATAATGTGCTACGCCATGGACAGATCGCCTCTTCCCGTGGATCCCGCCACCCCCGAGGCCGTCCGCGCTTTACGCGCCGCGATCACCGCGACCTTGGGTGATCTCGACTCGGGGTCGCTCGACCTGCACACCCCGGGGTCGCTCAGGTCCGTGCTCCACAGTTTCCTCACCGTTGTGTGGCCGGTGCGCGACGTCCTGCAGGCGAGTGCGAGCGCCGACCGGAACGGGCAGTTGGCGTTGGTGTGGGGGTTGGTGCGCAACGCCTTCACCCACGGCATCGACGGCGACGCGCTCGCCACGCGGGAGGCCCTTGTCGCCGCGCAGGTGGCGTTGGACCTGGTGCCGGAGCGCCTCGCCCCCTCGCCGCCGTCCGGGCCTGGTTGAGCAGCACGCGTCCCCTGTCCACCAGCCGTCGTTGCCACGTGGACACGCCGGATTCCCCTGTGCGCCAACGGTGTTGACAAGCCTGCGTGGACTCCTGGACTGTGCGGCACGGCGATCGGCTGCGAACCTCCCGCACGATCGCGCAGGACGACTGTCGTGATTTCGGACCGGGTCCGCGGCGGAGTGATCCGACGACTGCTCACCTGTACTGGGACCGTCTGTGGCGCACCCGTGGTGGAAGGGACGCCTGGTCCCTGCCGCACCCGTGGGTGGTGCAAGCCGTTGACGGCCTGCTCGACCGTGGGGTGCGTGACGTGCTCGACCTCGGCTGCGGGCTGGGCCGGCACGCGCTGCTGCTGGCCGCGGAGGGGTTCGCGGTCCACGAACTCGACCGCAGCGGCGCCGCGGTCGAGTTCGTCCGAGCCGAGGCGGCGGACCGGTGCCTGCCCTTCACCGCCGCCGTCGCGGACATCGCGTCCCCGCACTGCCCGGCCGGCGGCTTCGACCTCGTGCTCGCCTTCTCCGCAGCACATTGTGGTGACGATCACATCCCCGGACGCGCCTTGGCCGAGGTGCGCCGGGTGCTGCGGCCGGGCGGGCTGTACCTGTCCACGATGCTGTCGAAACGCAACGCGCACTACGGAAAGGGCGTCGAGGTCGCGGCGAACACCTTCGTCCAGCCCGGGGCGAGTGACGAGAGGAGCCACCCACGCCTCTACCTCGACGCGGCGGACCTCGTGCGGCTGCACCGCGGTTTCCGGCTGCTCAACGCCTTCGACGCCGAACTGGACGGGGTCGGTTCGCGCCACTGGCACTGGGTGTTCGAAGTGGACCGGCAGGCGAGTCGACCTGGAGCGTGCAAGACGTCGAGAGCTGGCTCGAGTGAGCAGGAGTGGCTTCTGGGCCTCTCCAGTGCGACGACCGTAGGACACATAAGTCCATTGTGGACGTCGTTGATCCCTTGGTGTCCGGCCACCGTCGTGTGGAACTTCGGCCCGATGGTGTGAGGCGGGGTGGTTGATCGATCCTCCTCGCGTGAAGGCGATGCCGAGGTCGGGGGATCGTGCGTACCGGATGCGGTGGTGTGGGCCCCGAAGTGCGTCCGCGCGTGCCAGGCTGAGGCCCGTCGACCTGTCGGATGCGCGCCCGAGTGGCGTGTCCACCGCGGCGGCGTTCTGCTGAGCGGGTACGGGTTGCCCGACGTGCTGTCGGTGCCCGTCACGTACCGATCGAAAGGCTCAACCCCCATGGCACGACAACCATGTGATCAATCGGGTCGTCAGCTCGTCGGCGCGGTGCGCGGCGGGTGTTCCGGCGCGTTCGGGACGCTGTACCGGCAGCACCGGGAGGCGGCCTATCGGCTCGCGCGGCAGTTGGTCCGGAGCGCGGCCGACGCCGACGACCTGGTCTCCGCGACCTTCATGAAGGTCCTGGTCGTGCTTCGGCGGGGTGGTGGGCCGGATCTTGACGGCTGCTTCCGGTCCTACCTGTTGACGGTGCTGCGCCACACCGCCTACGACAAGTGTCGGGAGGGCAGGGCCGTGGTGCTCACGGACGACGTCGCGACCGTCGCCCCGCAGGCGACGGCGGTGCCCTTCCAGGACACCGTCGTGGACCGGCTGGAACAGTCGTTCGCGGTGAAGGCGTTCTCCCGGCTGCCCGTCGGGTGGAGAACGGTGTTGCGGTACACGGAGATCGACGGGCGCACGCCCGCGGACCTGGCTACTGTGCTCGGACTGACCGCCAACGGCGTGGCTGCGTTGAGCTACCGCGCCCGTGAAGGGCTGAGACGGGCTTATGTGCAGCAACACGTCGGTGTGGTCGACGGCGCGTGCAAGTCCATTGTGGATCGATTCGGTTCCTGGCTTCGCGGTGCTGTCGGCGACGCGCACGACGACGTCGTGCGCGCACACCTCGGCCGGTGCCGGCGTTGTCGCGAACTGGCCGACGAGGTGGCCGACGTCGCCGGTCGCCTCGCGCGGTCCGTCCCCCGCGTTCGCTGATCCGACATGGTGGTGTGAGGCGGTCACAAGATCGCGTGGACGGACTCGACGACCGTCCATATGGGACTGTGCGCATCTCGTGTTGGTGGCCGATTCCACTCGTAGAGGAATAGAGGTGTCGTGAGTCGCACCCTCGTGCACCTCGTCGGGTCGCTGCCCACCTCGCTGCGCGACGACCCGGCCACGGCGATGCGGTGGTTCCTGCGCCACTGCGGCGAGGTGAAGCCGACCGCACTGCCCCACGACCGCGACTCCCCGCTGGATCATCGACTGGCTGGACCACCTCGCGACCGTGCCTGCCGTGCACCAGGTCCGCGCCGGGGCCGACACCGGCTACGACGACATACCGACCTACCGCGTCCGCCCCGGCCACCACCTCACACCGGCCGACGTCGCGCTTGGAGGAGTTGGTCCTACGGCTCGACGCCGAAACCATGCTGGGTGCCGACCGGTTCGACTGCGGCGGTCGACACCCGGTCAGCTAGGCCCGGCTGGCCGTGTTGTGCCGGTCGCTGTGCAGGGCCCGCGAGGACGCCAGAGACGAACCGGGCGCCGGCGACTTCGGCACTTGCCATTCGTGCCCGTGTCAAACGGTAGGCCTTCGTCACGACGCTCACGACGCAACCCGAGCGGTGGATGTGCGCGCGTCCTCGTTCACCCGCCCGCCGGGTGCCGGGGAACCTCGGACGCGCTTGAACCGGCGCTGTGCAGTCCGGTGGTGCCCGCCGGGTCGGAGACGTCCAACGCGGCTCGGACCAGGGTGCCAACGTCGAAGTCGTCGGACAGCGGCCACAGCGCCCTCTCGCGGTCCCGGCCGTCGATCGCGAGTCCGTGCGGCGCCAGTCGCTGGTCGACCGCCGCCCGATAGGCGCTCTCGACAGTGACGGGATCGAGGCCCGGGCGGTAAGCGGCGTGAACGGCGTCGAGTTCGTGCAGCGACTCCACGCCGCAGAGGCCGGCGACCGCGCCCACGATCACGAACGAGGTGTCGCTCACGGCGGAATCGTCCGGCCGGCCGGCTCACCCGCACCGGCGCCCACGTGCCTGGACCCACCGGGGGCGAGGCCCGGCACCAGGTGTGCCGGGCCTCGCCTTGGTGTCACCCCGCAGCGCTCCCCCTATGCCGTCACGGGTGACTGGCCTGGGGTCGTCAGCACGACCCCCGCCTGAGGGAGCTGATGACGTTCTGCATGTTGTACTGGCGGGTGTTGCCCCGCCAGTTGCCCACCGCCCAAGGGTTGGGGGACGTGCCGCCGTTCAGGTCCGCGTAGTTGATGTCGGGGTAGGTGCACCACACCTCGCCGGTCCGGTTCCACACCGACCACACGTGGTCGTTCAGGCCGAATTCGCGCAGGTCCGGTGCGCCGACCCGACCGTAGAAGTCGGGCTTGCCGTCGCTGCCCCGGTCGGCGCCGTCCTCGTAGTACCACGCGCAGAAATACCCGTCCGGGCAATCCCACCAGGCTTCCGCGCCTGGCCCTGTGTTCGCCGGCGTGGCGGATGCCGTGCCGACGGTCATCACCGCGAGCATGAGCATTGCTGCCACGGTCGAGAAAAGTCGTTTCACGATCCTCCCCTTTCGCTCATACGTCCTGCCGTGACGACTCTAGGAGCGGTTCGGCGTTGGGGAAGCCCTGCGGTTTTGACTATGGCCAAATGACGACGAATACCCAGTTCAGGGCCCTGCTCCGGAGCGCTGGCCGGCCAAATCAGGGTCTTGCGGAGCCGGTGCAGAACCAGTGCGCGCCGGGAAGCGAGGAACTGTCCGAGCTGCTGTCACCGGCGCGGAAGTTGCCGACCTCGTTCTTCGCCGAGTCGTAGAACCGGCCGGTGACCGGCAGGTTGTTGTCGTAAGAGAACACGGCGTCCTGCAATTGGTAGTCGGCCAGTCGCCAGCACGCGTTCTGCCGTTGGGTGCGGAAATTCATGTCGTCGAAGCCGGTGTTGCGGTACAGGCACAGCCAGGTCGCTTCACACGGCTCGGCGATCGTAGTCGGTGCCCGGGGCTCCGGGCGTGGCCACAGCACGACCGCGGCGACCACGAGCAGTCCGGCCGCGACCGCCGAACCCAGCACCCACCACAGCCACCGCCTGGTGCGCGGTGGCGCCTGGGCGGGTTCCACCGGTGGCGGTTGGTCCGGGACGGCGGCGGAGGCCTGCTCCCAGCGCCGCCGCCACCGCGCGTACACCTCCCGCTCGTCCTGGCCCAGCACGCCCACCGCGAGCGATCGGACGAATTCCCAGGTCGTGTCCCACGAGGGCAGTTGGGTGCCACGGGCCGCCGCCGACAACGCCGACGTCGAGGCCAGTGCGCCGTGGTCGTCGCGCATCGCGGCGTAGGACGGGTCTCCCGCCTGCTGCTTGAGCTCCCACAGGTGGCGGGCGAAGACGGCGACCGGCCCGTCACCCTCGGGTGCCCTGGCCACCCGTCCTCTTCGTCCGGTCCGCTTCGGCTCCTCACCCATGGTCCCCCCATGTCACTGTGCGTCACCGGCAGTATGGCAACCCGGAGTCCGATGGGGATTTCCCCCGATCGGTGGTGATGTGCGCGTGAGCGGACTCTCCCGGCGGGCCGCGAGGTCGTCGGCCATGTCCGGTGCGGTGGTGGGTACCCGACGCCGACAGTCCCGGTCGGACCGGGCCGGAGAGGAGCCGTTTCGTGGGTGGGAGTGCCCTGGCCTACGCCGGTGTCGGGGTCGCGACGCTGCTGGCCGCGTTGTTGCCGCGGGTGCTGGGCAGGTTGCCGGTGTCGATGCCGATGGTGTTCCTGGCGGCGGGCGCGGTCACGTTCGCGGTCGTGGGGTCGTTGCCCGATCCGGACCCGGTCCGGCACGGCGTGGCCACGCTGCACCTGACGGAGCTGTGCGTGATCGTGTCGTTGATGGGTGCGGGCCTGGCGCTCAACCGGCCGGTGGGGGTGCGGCGGTGGTCGACGACGTGGCGGTTGTTGGCCGTGACGATGCCGTTGTCGGTGGTGGCGGTCGGGGTGCTGGGGTGGGGGGTGTTGGGCTGGGGTGCGGCGTCGGCGTTGTTGCTGGCGGCGGTGGTCGCGCCGACCGACCCGGTGTTGGCGAGCGAGGTCCAGGTGGCCGAGCCCGCGGAGGACCCGGACGATCCGGGTTCGACCGAGGACGAGGCGCGGTTCGCGTTGACGTCCGAGGCGGGGCTCAACGACGGGTTGGCGTTCCCGTTCACCTATGCCGCCATCGCGATCAGCGTGGTGGGGGCGGCGCCGGGGGAGTGGGTGCCGCACTGGCTGGCCGTGGACGTGCTGTGGCGGTTGGGGTGCGGTCTGCTGGTGGGGCTGCTGACCGGGTGGGCGTTGCGGGCGTTGTTCTTCTCCGCGCCGTCGGAGAAGTTCCGGCTGGCCGAGCATGCGGAGGGGTTCGTCGCGTTGGCCTGCACGTTCCTGGCCTATGGCTTGACCGAGTTGGCCGAGGGGTACGGGTTCATCGCGGTGTTCGTGTGCGCGTGCACGATCCGGGCGGGTGAGCGGTCCCACGGGTACCACCGGGTTCTGCACCAGTACGTCGAGCAGCTCGAACGCATGCTGACTGTGTTGATCATCTTCTTGTTGGGCGGGGCGGTGGTCACGGGCCTGCTGGTCGGCACGGGGTGGCGGGAGGTGCTGGTGGCCGCGGTGGTGCTGCTGGTGGTGCGTCCGATGACCGGGCTGGTCGGGTTGGCGCGCGGCGGGACCGGTCCGCGGGAGCGGCTGGTCATCTCGTTCTTCGGCGTGCGCGGGATCGGGTCGCTGTTCTACGTGGCCTACGCGCTGGACGCCGGTGACTTCGCCGACGCCCAGGCGATCTGGCGGGTCGTCGCGTTGGTGGTGGTCGGGTCGATCCTGTTGCACGGGGTCACCGCGACCCCGGCCATCAGGCTGCTGGACCGGACACGGGTGCGCGCGGCCCGCGCCCGGCACGGCGACGAAGGCCAAGCACCGCGGACTCCGGTGTGAGCAGTCGCCTCCGGTCCACCGGTTTGCGATTCGGGGATTCGGGTGCGGGATGGGATTTCGTCAACAGTATTTTCTTGTGATCCGTCACAACGATCCCGGGGAGAAATTCGGAACCGGTCCGATGCGCCGGGTACCGCGAGACTGCGACGATCCGGCGGTCCCCCGAGGGAATCGATCGAAGGAAATCCGACATGACATCGCGCTCCCTGCGCCGCGCATTCGGGTGGTCGGCCGTCGCCGTCGCCCTCGTGGTCGCGCAAGTCCCCGGTTCCATCGCGGAGGCCGCCCCCGAGGCGGTGACCGCCGTCGAGCGGTACTACGAGCAGCCCGGTCCGCACGCGGTGACCAAGGTGGTGGGCGGGCCGGACCACACCCTGTACTACCCGGCCGACATCGCGTCCTCGACCACCAGGCACCCGGTGCTGGTGTGGGGCAACGGCACCAACGCCACGGTCGACCAGTACGACCTGTTCCTCAAGCACATCGCCTCGTGGGGTGTCGTCGTCGCGGCGGCGAACACCGGGCAGTCGGGTTCCGGTCAGGAGATGTTGGCGGGTGCGCGCTACCTGATCGGCGAGAACTCCCGTCCCGGCAGTGTCTTCGACGGTCGGATCGACCCGGGGAAGGTCGGCGCGGCGGGCCACTCGCAGGGCGGTGGCGGGGCCATCGCCGCGGGCGCCGACCCGCTGATCACGGTGACCGCGCCGGTGCAGCCAGGCCCGCAGGGCTCGGTGCCGGCGCTGACGGGGCCGGCACTGTTCGTCGCGGGCCGGCTGGACTACATCGTGCCGTCGTTCTACGTCCGCGGCCGTTACGCCTCGGCCGGGCACGTCCCCGCGGTGTTCGCCGAGTTGAAGGGGTCCGACCACTTCTTCCCGGGTGAGACCCGCACCCGCCTGGTCGGGGTGCTCACGGCCTGGTTCCGCTACTGGCTGGCCGGCGACGTGAAGGCCAAGTCGGTCTTCTTCGGCCCGAAGGACGAGACCGAGCTGTTCCTCGACACCGCCTGGTCCTCGGTGGACCGCAACGCGAGGGCCGACGCGATCGGCTGACCCGGTCGCCGGAACCGGCCACCCTTCCCCGGGCGGCCGGACCCTCGTGCCGGAACCGGGTGTGGACGAGGTCCGGGAGGTCTTGGTGGTTGCGGTGTGGGATGGACCGTTGACACGATTCGGTGGTTGGCACCGCGGGCCGGGTCTGCTGCTGGTGGACGCGCCGTGTTCGCGGTGGGGTGCGTTGGCCGGATCGGGGGAGCACTGTCGTGTGGGCCGGGTTGGTGTTCGACTGATCATGCGAACCGCTGTTCCGATCGGTCCGCTGTGCGTGGCCGCGTTCTTGTTGGGGCTGTGGTTGCTACTGGCTCCGTTCGCGTTCGGGTACGGGATCGCCGATGGGCGATTGACGTTGCACACCAACGACGTGCTCGCGGGTGCCGCTGTGGTCATGGTGGCGGTGGTCGGCATGATGGCGCTGGAGGAGGCGCCGTGGACGGGGCCGTTGCTGTGCGTGGCCGGGCTGTGGGTCGCGTTGGCGCCGTTCGTGCTGGACCACCGCGCGGGTACCGACGCCACCGCCGCGACGGTGAACGACTGGGCGGTGGGCGGCGGGATCGCCGTGCTGGGTGCCGCGCTCGCGTTCCTGGCTCACCGGCTTCGCTGAGCCGAACCGACGTGCTCGACGGTGGACGACCAGTCCTCGTAGTCGGGGTACTCGTCCGGGTCGACCAGGTGGGTCAGCGCCGCGTCCACCAGGTCGGCGGCGTCGAGGCCGGTGTGCGCGAGGAGTGCCCGCGCCGCTCCCGTTCCCGGGACGGTGAGCAGCGCCAACGCGAGCAGACCGCCCGACACCGGGGACACGTCGTACCGCTCGGCGGCCCGGGTGGCCAGGGTGAGGGCGTCGGCCAGGTCTTGGGAGATCTCCGGTTCCTCGCCGTCGAGGACCAGCGGGGTGACGCCTTCGGCGTCGTCGGCCTCGGCGAGGTCGTCCAGGTCGGGGTGGTCGAGGTGGTCCCAGAAGCCGGCCCAGTCGAGGCCGGGGTCTTCCTCGGCGAGCGCGACGAGCACCGCGCCGGTCCGGAGCGGGCCGTCGTGCCATGACGCCGCGAGGTGGAGGGCCCCTTCGACCGCGGGCGTGACGTCCGCGCTTTCCGTCCACGTGATGGTGCGGCTGCGGTCCTGGTACGACCTCGTGAACGTGTCGGCCTTGGCGGACAGGTACACGTCGATCAAGCCGGGCGGCTGGATCGCGAGCAGCCAGTCGTAGAGGTCGAACAGTTCGGCGGTGGCGTCGTCGGCTCCGCTGTCGATGACGGCTTCCCACCACGCGATCGCCCTGCGGGCGGCCAGGAGGTGGGGCAGCGGCGCCAGGCACCGGCGGTCGCCGTGCAGGCGGTTCCAGGCGGCGCGGGCGGACCGGTCGTAGAACGCGACCGCCTCCAGGCGGCGCAGCGCGGCCAGAGCCCCGTCGTCGTCGGTTTCCGCGAGCGCCTGCTCGGTCTCGGCGATCACCTCGCGGGCGGAGCGGGGCGGGAGCGGGCGGGCGAGGTGCCACTGCACGGTGCGGTGCCGGAATTGCAGCACTTCGCCGTTGCGGCGCAGCACCCCGCGCTTGTGGGCGTCTTCCAGGAACCCGACCAGTCGCAGCGGCGTCCGGCGCAGCGCCGCGCTGGTCAGGGCTGCCACGCGGAAGCGGAACCACGCCGTTCGCCAGAACACCGCGGTGAACGCGACGACCGCCGCCCCGGCCCCGAGGGCGACCGCGAGCAGCCACCGGTCGGGCGTGTCGGGCACGTCGAGGAGGAACCGGACGTCGCGCAACTTTCCTCCGGCAGGAGTGCTCGCAGGTAGTCGGCGGTGAACGGCCAGCCGACGGCGACGGCCGCCGCCGCGCAGGCGCCGAGCACCACTGCGAGGTAGCCGCCGCGGACCAGGCCGGTGCGCAGGTCGGCGGCCAGTTGGGCGCGCAGGCCGCTCCTGGCTTCCGGCCCCGAGACGGTCAACCGCACCCAGATGACGCTCACCGTGAACGTCGCGGCCCAGAACAGGGCGATCGTCCACCAGTCCTGCCTGCGCGCGAGTTCCGCGAACTCGACGGGCGTGCCGAACTGCCGTGACGCCTGGTAGGTCATCTGCAGGTGGGCGACCACCACGACCGCGATCCCGCTGAAGGTGACCTGGAACGTGGTTTTGAGCCTCCGCAGGACCAGGCGCCACGCCCCGCGCCCGGCCGGTCGGCGTGGCGTCGGCGGCGCGGAGTCCGAGAAGGGCGAGGGCAGTCCCGCGTTCCACCACACGAACTCCGTGGACCGGCGGAACGTCAGCAGTGCCGCGATCGACCCGAGCCACCGGTGCACCCGGACGGACTCGCCGCCGTACGCGCTGGTCAGGTAGTGCGACAACAGGTGGCGTTCGATGTCGCCCGACGTGGGAACAGGGCGTCGTCGACGAGTTCCCCCGGCCGGGACCCGCGGTCGCGGTACACCACGGAGGCCAGGTGCAGCAGCAGGAGCGAGGACAGCGCCCGCGCGGTCACCCCGTCCGGCTCGGCGCGCAGCAGGTCGAACACCGGGTCCCAGCGCCGCGCGTCGCCCCGGCTGGCCGCCGCGAGGTAGGCGATCGACTCCTCGACGCCCACCGAGCCCAGCGCCACGACCCGCGTGCCGCCGACGCGCAGGCACTCCTCGGGCACGATCGCCTCCACCGCCGCGGCGGTGCAGGCCAGGACGAACTCCCGGTCGGGGGAGTCGAGGGTGCGGGCCAGCGCCGAGCGGGCGGCGGGCCACAGCGCCTCGGGCAGTTCGTCGACGCCGTCGAGCACCGGCAGGACGCGGCGGGTGCTGACCACGTCGATGGGCTCCGGGCCGCGCCCGCGCCGTCCCGGCAGGCCGAGCCGGCGGCGGACGACCTCGTCCAGGCCCTCCGCGGCGGGGTTCCAGGTCGAGAGGCTGACCAGCACGGGCACGGCCGCCCGGTCTCCGCGTCCGCGCAGCAGGTGCCGCGCGACCATCAGCAGCGCGGTGCTCTTGCCGCTGCCCGCCGCGCCGGTCAGCACGACCCGGCGCGGGCCGCGGCCCAGTCCGGCGACGACCGCGTCCAGCGTCGTGGGACCGGCCGGGTCGGTGCGCACCGGCAGGTCGATCCAGGTGCCCAGCGCCCGGGTGCGCAGCTCGTCGTCGATCTCGTCCCGGAACGTGACGGCCAGCGATTCGGTCATGGCGTTCAACGCCTCCGGGGACGCGCTCGCCGCCCGCGCGGCCTCGTCCTCCGCGCGCCAACTGCGCCGCAGGGTCAGCAGGGTCAGCGCCATCGCGCCGGCCATGAGCACGGCGAACGCCTGCCACGGGTAGCGCTGGAACACGCCGAGTCCCCACGGCCACGGCTGGGTGCTGGAGGACGCCACGTTCGTCGCCAGGGCCAGCGCCGCCGTCACCACCACCAGCGTCAGCGACCACAGCGCGAGCACCGATCGCTCACGCCGAGGCGACCAGCGACCCATGACCCGACCGCACTCCCGTCAAAGACTCCGGCGAACACTAGATGATCGCCTCGGCCGCCCGGGGTCGTTACGGCGCACTTGGTCCGTTCGGGCGGGCGTGGGTGCGAACCTGTGCCCCATGGCGAGGAAGGAACCGGTGCCGGTGATGGACGTCGCGGACATCGCGCGGCGGGCCAGTCAGGACGCGCAGGGTGTCCCGGCGGACCTGCTCGACGGCTACCCGGAGGCGTTGGCGGAGGTCAGCGCGGGTGGTGGGCGGCTGTCGGTCGAGCACCTGGAGTCGCGGCGCGCGGTGGGTGCGGTGGCGGCCGAGCGGGGTGTGTCGATGCGGGGCGCGATCGACCTGTACTTGAGTGCGACGTGGTTGGCGTGGCCGTCGTTGCCGGGTGTGCGGGGCTCGACGGGCGCGGAGATGTTCAGCGCGGTGGGCAAGGCGGTGTTCCGCGCCGCCGACGCGGCGGTGGGCGCGTTGGCCGAGGGATACGAGGAGGCGCGGCGCTGGGCGGTGCGGCGGGAGGAGTCGTCGCGGCGGGAGTTCGTGGACGACCTGCTCGACGGCCGCAACCTGGGGGAGTTGGCCGAACGCGCGGAACGGGTGGGGTTCCGGCTGGCGGCGCGGACGGTCGTGGCGGTCGCGTGGATCGAGGAGTCCTTTGTGGACGGTAGTGCCCCGGTGTGCCGGGTGGACGCCGCGCTGCGTGGCCGGGTCGAGGCGCGGGACGTGCTGGTGACCACCAAGGACGGGTTGCTGGTGTGCGTCGGTCCGGAGCGGCTGATCGGGTTGGTGGAGGAGTTCGTCCGGCTGGTCGGCGCGGCGGTGGGGGACGGGGTGGCGTGGCGGGTGGGCGTCGGCCTGGCGGAGGACGGGCCGGGCGGGCCGGTGCGGTCGTTCGGGCAGGCGCGCGACGCGCTGGACGTGGCCGTGCGGCTGGACCTGCCCGGCCGCGTGCACCGAGCGTCGGACCTGCTGCTCTTCCAGGTGCTGGGCCGCGACCGCGCGGCGCTTGAGGGTCTGGTGTCGGCGGTCCCGTTCAGGGGCTGACCCTGCACGTGGCGGTGCTGGGGTCGAAGCTGCTGTGAGGTTGCCGGAGGTCGGCAAACAACGGCGTGATCATTGGCCGGTTCCGCACGTTGTCGGCCGGTGTCGTGCGCGGCAGCATTGGCGCCAACGCCGACGCGGGGGTGTCGGTGGCGAGGACCGGCCAGGGGGGAGGAACACGCGGTGCTACGCGCGCTCTGGCCGGTCCTCGCGGAAGCTTCGGGCAGCACGCCCTTCCCAGGGCGCACCGGAGCGCGATGCGCGTGCTCCGGTGCGTCGCCCTGATCGCGGCCTTCGGTGGGTCGCCGCGCCTCGACGTGGTCGGCCACGGTCGGCGGCCGGTGCACGCGGGTCGCCGGGGTCAGGCCGTGCGGGTCGCGCCGAACCAGCGGGTGATGATCGGGCCGGCTGTGGCCAGCAGCAGGACGTAGGCGGTGACCAGCGGGCCGAGTTCGGTGTGGCCCGTGCCGGCGAGGCCGATGATCACGATGGAGAACTCGCCGCGCGCGATCAGCGCCGTGCCCGCGCGCAGCCGGCCCCGGCGTCCGGCTCCGTCGCGGCCGGCGGCGTACCAGCCGGTGACCAGTTTCGCCGCCACGCCGGCGGCGGCCAGGGCCAGTGCGACCGGCAGCACGGGCAGCAGGTCGGCGGGGCTGACGGCCAGGCCGATGGCGAGGAAGAACGCGGCGGCGAACAGGTCGCGCAGCGGGGCCAGCACGGCGCGGGCGCGTTCGGCGGCCTCGCCGGTCAGCGTCAGGCCGACCAGGAACGCGCCGACCGCCGCGGACACGTCGACGAACTCGGCCAGCGCCGCCACGACGAGCGTGGTCCCCAGCACGCGCAGCATCAGCTGTTCGGCGTCGGGGTGGGCCAGCCACCGGTTGACGTGGTGGCCGTAGTGGTGCGAGGCGAGCAACGCCGCCCCGACCGCGCCGACCGCCACCAGCACCCCCAGCGACGCCTCCCACCACGCGCCGCCGGCCGCGAGCACGGCCAGCACCGGCAGGTACAGGGCCATCGCGAAGTCCTCCATGACCAGGACGGCCAGCACCGACGGTGTCTCCCGGTTGCCCAGCCGGCGCAGGTCGTCCAGCAGCCGGGCGACGATCCCCGACGAGGACACCCACGTCGCGCCGGCCAGCGCCACGACGCCCACGGCGTCCAGCCCGAGCAGCAGTCCCGCCACGACGCCGGGCGCGACGCCCAGCACCAGGTCCACCAGCGCCGAGGGCAGGTGGCGGCGCAGGCTGTGGGTGAACTCCGCGGTCGAGAACTCCAGGCCTAGCGTCAGCAGGAGCAGCACCACGCCGATGGACGCCCCGGTTTCGACGAACTCGCCCGCGGCCGGCACCGGCGCGATGCCGCCCTCGCCCAGCACGAGACCGGCCAGCAGGTACAGCGGGATGGGGGACAGGCCGACCCGGCGGGCCAGCGCGCCCAGGGCGCTGAGCGCCAGGAGGATGACGCCCAGTTCCAGCAGCAGCGCGAGCGAGGTGTGCACGCCTCAGCCTTCGATGATCCGCCGGACGCCCTCGATCCCCTCGTGCGTGCCGATCACCACCAGCACGTCACCCGCCCGCAGCACTTCCGTGGGCGCCGGTGAGGCGATGACGTCCTCGCCGCGCACGACGGCCACGATCGACGCGCCGGTGCGGGTCCGCGCGCGGGTCGAGCCCAGCGGCTGGTCGGCGTGCGGAGCCCCGGGCGGCACGACGACCTGGCCCGCCGCGAGGCCGGGCACCTCCTTGGTGAGGTCGGCGAAGCGTTCGGCGATGCGCGGCGCGCCGAGGATCTCGGCCACCGTGTCGGCCTCGTCGCGGGTCAGGCGCAGCAGCGGCCGGCTCTCGTCGGGGTCGGTCGCCGAGTAGGCGACCACCTCGAACCCGCCCGACCGACGCGCGATGATCCCGACCCGCTGCCCGTCGGCGTTGGTGAACTCGTAGCGCAACCCGACCCCGGGCAGGAGCACCTCGTTGACGTCCATCGCCCCATCATCGCGCCTGCCCACCGCGTACCGAGGACGTCGTCGCTCTGCGCACGACCGGTGACGCCGGGTAGGGTGTCCCGCGGTGTGCCGGGAAGCCTGGTCGGCGACGGATGACGTCACGCCCGCGACCAGGAGGCGACATGCCCGCACCGCCCGGCGCGACCACGCGCCGGCCCGACGCCCGCGTCAGCGGCGCTCGACCGCGCGGAGCACCAGCGCGGCCACCGCGAACCCCGCGACCAGCAGGAGCGCGATTACCAGTCCGGACATGGGTGCATACCTCGTGTGTGGTGCGCTGACAACGGACCGATGCTAGCGCACCCTGTGACCGCCGCCACAGCGACTCTTCCCAGGGGTGTTGACCATGCGTGCTCGTGATCTCGCCGAGGACTACCCGCTCGTCAGCTTGAGCGACAACGCGCTGTCCGCCGCCCGGCTGATCGCCGAACAACACCGGCCCGGCGTGGTGGTGGTCGACGACGACGGCCACCCGGTGACGGTGTTGCCGGGGTCGCAGGTGTTGCGGTTCAGCGTGCCCGGCTACGTGCAGGAGGACCCGTCGCTGGCGCGGGTCTACGACGAGCAGGGCGGCGCGGACGTGTGCGTGCAGCGGCTCTCGGACCGGTCGGTGAAGGAAGTCCTGCCGCCCAAGGAGAAGCGCTACGAACTGCCGATGGTGACCGGGGACGCCACCGTGCTGGAGTGCGCGGCGACGATGGCCCGGCTGCACACGCCGTTGATCGTGGTCGCCGACGACGGGGAGATCCACGGCGTCGTCACGGCGTCACACCTGTTGGGCGTCATCCTCAACGCCTCGGAGTCGCGCGCATGACGCTCAGCCAGGTCCTGTCGGTGGTCGTGTTCATCGGCGCCTACGTCCTGATCGCCACCGAACGGGTCCACCGCGTCGCCGCCGCTCTCGGCGGCGCGGCCCTCATGCTCGCGCTCGGCCTGACCAACGGCGAGACCGCGTTCCACTCGCTGGACGCCGGTGTGGACTGGAACGTGGTGTTCCTGCTGCTCGGCATGATGATCATCGTCGGGGTGATCAAGCAGACCGGGCTGTTCGAGTACCTGGCGATCGCGGCGGCCAAGCGCGCCAGGGGAAAGCCCTACGCGATGCTGGTGATGCTGGTCGTGATCACCTCGCTCGCGTCGGCGGCGCTGGACAACGTGACCACCGTGCTGCTGATCGCGCCGGTGACGTTCCTGGTGTGCGACCGGTTGGGGCTCAACCCGATCCCGTTCCTGATCGCCGAGGTGATGGCGTCCAACATCGGCGGCACGGCCACGCTGATCGGCGACCCGCCGAACATCATCATCGCCAGCCGCGCGGAGTTCTCCTTCAACGACTTCCTGATCCACCTCGCGCCGTTCGTGGTGGTGCTGATGGTGGTGTTCGTGGTCGTGTGCCGGTGGTTGTTCCGCGACGCGTTCCACTACGACGAGAAGCGCGTCGCCGAGGTGATGGCGCTGTCGGAGCGCGAGGCGATCCGCAACCGGACGTTGCTGGTGCAGAGCCTGGTCGTGCTCGCGTTGGTGCTGGTCGGGTTCACGCTGCACAGCGCGCTGCACGTCGAGCCTTCGGTGGTGGCCCTGTTGGGCGCCGGGCTGCTGGTGCTGATCTCCAAGGTCACCACCGAGGAGGCCATCGCCGACGTCGAGTGGGAGACCCTGGTCTTCTTCATGGGCTTGTTCGTCATGGTCGGCGCTTTGGTGAAGACCGGTGTGATCGACGAGGTGTCGAGGGCGCTGGCGGATGCGGTGAGCGGGCAGCCGTTGGTCGCGGTGATGGCGTTGCTGGGGATCTCGGCGGTGCTGTCGGCCATTGTGGACAACATCCCGTACGTGGCGACGATGTCCCCGATCGTGGGTGAGCTGGTGGCGGCGCAGGGCGGGACGGCGCAGGCGGAGTCGCTGTGGTGGTCGCTGGCGCTGGGCGCGGACCTGGGCGGCAACGCGACCGCCGTGGGAGCCAGCGCCAACGTGGTCGCCCTCGGCCTGGCGGCGCGCAACGGCACGCCGATCAGCTTCTGGACCTTCACCCGCTACGGCCTGGTGGTGGCGGGGCTGTCGGTGCTGCTGGCCGCGCCTTACCTGTGGCTGCGCTACTTCGCGCTCGCCTGAGGCAACGACGGCCCCAGCCGCCCGTCACACGGTGAGGGCCGCGCGCAATCGCACGTCGGCGACCAAGCCTTCCATGGAGGAGACACGGGTGTCGGTGTCGAGCAACGGCGCGAGCTGCTCCTCGACGTGGCCGCGCAGGTCCGGTCGCGCGCCCAGAGCGGCCCGCAGCACCCTGCCCGCCACCGGGGCGACCCGGGACGCGAAGCCCTGGTCGATCGCGGCGTGCAGTGCCGCCACCGCCCGGTCGGCCGCCTCGTCCGCCGGGAGGTCGCCGCGGTCCCACAGCGCCTCGACGGCGATCGCGACCGCCCAGACGTCCGGGCCGTGCCACGAGTCGCGACCGTTGTCCGCGATGTCGAGCAACAGGGCCGTCCACTCCTCCCGCAGGTCGCCGTCGAGCGCGACCAGCCGCTCGGCCACCGCGATGGCCTCGACCAGCGGGAGGCCGGCGGCGTCCACGACCGCCCGGACGGTGGGCCACGCGCGGGCCGCGTCGGCCACGGCCCGCGCGGCGACGAGTTGGCAGTGCCGACCGGGGTAGGACACGCGGGCCGTCCCGTCGAGCAACCGCAGGCAAGCGCGGTGCAACGCCGGTGACGGACGTTTCGCCCACACCGCCAGCAGGTCCGCGTCGGCCGCCTCGTCCCCGCCGCACAGGTCCCACGCGCGTTCGAACGCGGCGTCCGGCGCGTCCGTCGGCGTCACCAGCGCGTGGGCGGTGGCGCGCCACGCCGCGGCCTCCCCGACGTCCTCCCCGGCCGGTGCCGCCTCGATCAGCGCCCGCACGTCCGGGGTGAGCACCTCGGGGTGGTCGGCCGCGAGCCGGCTCAGCAGGCGCCACGCGGGCGCGGCGGGGGTGGCGGCCACCGCGACCCGCGCCACGGCCGCCGCGGGAGGCAGCTCGGCGAGCACGTCCACCCACCTGGACGCGCTCTTCGGCCACGCGGCGACGGCGCGACCGGCCAGGTCGGTCAGCTCCCGCGCCGCCCAGGCGGTCTCGTTGCGGTGCGCCGGGAAACCGATGAGTGCCAGGGAGAACCGGGTCCGGGCCGCGCCCGCGGCGACCATCGGGTCGTCGGCGGCGCCGGCGACGACCGCCCGCGCCGGCCCGACCCAGCGCCGGTCCCGCGCGGCGAACAGGGCGACGGCGGCGTGCGCCGCCAGGTCCACGTCGGTGTCGCCCGCCTGCGCGGCGAGCCGGGCGACGGCGTCGCACACCTCGCCCAGTCGCGCCGGCACGTCGGACACCACCTGCGCGAGCGCGGCCACGACCGCGGGCGTGCGCGCGTCGTCGACGAGGTCGAGCAGCCCGCCCAGCGCCCGGTCCGCGGCCGAGCGGGACGCGAGGGCCACGGTGGTCCACCCGTCCACCAGCTCGCCGGCCGTCGCCGCTCCCGCGGCCCGCAACCCGTCCAGGACGGGGACGGCGTGGCGCGCGCCGATCCCGGCCAGCAGGGTCAGCGACCGGCCGGCGCCGTCGCCCGGGTACCGGGGGGCGTGGTCGGGCCACAGCCGGACCAGGTGCCCGACCACGCCGGGGAGGTCCCGGCCGAGCGCGACGGCCGACCAGGCGGCGGCGAAGAGCGCCGCGTCGTCGCCGCGCGAGACCACCGTCGCGAGGTCGTCGGCGTCGAAGACGTCGTGGCGCAGCAGCGGTTCCATGAGCGCGACGGTGGCGGCCGGGTCGTCCTCGCGGTCGAACCGCGCCGCCAGCGCGCGTGCGGCGTCGCCCGCGACGGGCGTGTCCACCAGGTGCGCGGCGCAGCCGTAGGCCTCCGCGCGCACACCCAGGTCCGGGTCGTCCAGCAGCGGCAGCACGTCCCGCCCCACCCGGTCCCGCGCCGCGCGGGACTCCCGGTCGAACGCGTCGACGTCAGTGTCCTCGGGCAGGTACGCCTCCGCTCGCCCGGCGCCCGCCGCGATCGACCGGATGTAGGAGGCGATCATCCACAGCGCCCCGACCCTGCCCGGGGCGGCCGGGTCGCGAGCGGTGTCCACGATGGACGGCAAGGCGGCGAGGGTGGCGGGGTACACGCTGCCCTGGTGCAGCAAGGAGCCGGTCAACTCGTCCAGCGCCTCTTCCCAGTCCGCGCCACGCAGCCGTTCCAGCAACTCCGGCACGTCCTCGGCCGAACCGTACGCGTGCTCCAAGCGCGCCCAGTCGACCGCGTCCGCCCGCTCCCCACCAGTGATCACGGCCGAAGCGTAGCCGCACGATCAGACCCGACACCCGCGACCACGACCGCGGGGCTTGGTCGCCCGCCGCAAAGGAAACGTCAAGATCCGACCGATCGACTGGACAGGGCTGAACAAACGTTCAATGCTCTGAACATGCGTTCAACCCAGGATCTGACCGCGCGAGCCCGCATCCGCGACGCGGCGTTGGCCCGGTTCGGCGCGGATGGTGTCGCGGGCGCCTCGGTGCGGGTGGTGGCGGCCGACGCCGGGGTGTCGCCCGCCCTGGTGGTGCACCACTTCGGCTCCAAGGAAGGGCTGCGGCAAGCGTGTGACGAGTACGTTGTGGACGCGATCCGGGCCGGTGGCTCCACCGACGCGGGCGCGTTGGCCGAAGTGCTTCACGCGGCCACACCGGTGCGGCGTTACCTGGGACGCGCGCTGGTGGACGGCACCCAGGCGGCGACGGCGTTGTTCGAGGAGATCGTCGGGCGCACCGAGCGGTGGCTGGCCGACGGGGAGGCCGAGGGATGGGTGCGGCCCACCGCGGACGCGCGGGCGCGGGCGGTGACCTACGTGTCCTGGCTGTTGGCGCCGCTGGTCCTGGGCGACCAGGTGGGCCGGTTGCTCGGCGGCGACCCGGCGGAGACCGGTGTCGCGGTCCGGGGCGCGCGGGCGGGTCTGGAGATGTTGACCGGCGGGCTGTTCACCGACGACCGGTGGCTGACCGCGTTCACGTCGATCGAGGGGCAGGGCTCGTGAAGGCGCTGTTGGTCACCCACGGAACGCGCGGTGACGTCCAGCCGATGCTCGCCCTGGCGGTGGCGCTGCGCGAAGCCGGTCACGACGCCGTGCTCGCGGCACCGGCCTCCTTCGCCGCGTCCGCCGAGCACGCCGGCGTGGCGTTCGCCGCGCTGGACGAAGGCCCCAACCGGCTGCTGGAGGACCCCGTGGTCCGGCGGGCGGTCGACGGCGGCTACCGGGGTGTGCGCGGCAAGGTCACCGCTCTGCGCACCGCGCGCCGGATCAAGCCGTTGATGGCGGACGTGCTGCGCGACCTGGGTCCCGTCGCACGCGACTCGAAGGCCGACGTCGTGGTGCACACGCCCAGCGTGCCCGCGCAGCACGTGGCGGAGATGCTCGGCGTGCCGGCGGTGCTGGCGACGTTCCAGCCGGGTTGGGTGCCCACGTCGGCGTTCCCGTGCCCGATGGTGCCGCTGCCGAGGCTGCCCCGGTCCCTCAACCGCGCGACGTACCTGACGGTGTCGGCGACGCTGCGCTCCTTCGCCGGGATCGTCGACGACTGGCGTGCCCGGAACCTCGGGCTGCCGCGCCGCAAGGGCGGTCACGACCTGCTGCACGACGCCGAGGGGCGCTCCCGTGTGGTGCTTCAGGCGTTCAGCCCCGCCGTGGCACCGGTCGCGCCGGACTGGCCGGAATCGGTGCGCACCACCGGTTTCTGGTACCTGCCGTCGGGGAAGTGGTCGCCACCCGCCCGGCTGGCGGAGTTCCTGGACGCCGGAGCACCGCCGGTCTACGTGGGGTTCGGCAGCATGGCCGGCCGCGACGCCGAACGGACGGGACGGGTGGTGGTCGAGGCGGTGCGCGCGGCCGGGGTGCGGGCGGTGCTGGCCACCGGGTGGGGCGGGATCGACGCGACGGCCTCCGCGGACGTGCTGGTGATCGACCACGCCCCACACGACCGGCTGTTCCCGCGCATGGCAGCCGTCGTCCACCACGGCGGCGCCGGCACAACGGCCGCGGCACTGGCCGCCGGCGTGCCGCAGGTGGTGTGCCCGTTCGTCGCGGACCAGCCCTACTGGGCGCAGCGGGCGCACACCCTCGGCGTCGCGCCACCACCCGTGCGGCAGCAACGACTCGACGCGGACACGCTCGCGACAGCGATCACCGCGGCCCTGGGGATGAGCGCTCGCGCCACCGAAGTGGGCGCGGCCGTCAGGGCGGAAAACGGTGTCACGCAGGCGGTGTGCGCCCTGACCGAACTGACCCTGTAGAGGAGTTCCACAATGGATGTCGCCGACCGGATCGCCAAGACCTTCCGGATGGATGACGAGACCTGGCGCAGGCACGCGAACCCGTGGAGCGTCTGGACCCGGTTCGCCGCGATCCCGGCGATGCTGCTGGCCATCTGGAGCCGCGCGTGGATCGGTTGGTGGAGCCTGCTGCCCGTGCTGGCCGTGGTGGCGTGGCTGTTCGTCAACCCGTGGCTGTTCCCGCCGGTGGACGAACCGCGCGATTGGGCGGCGCGCGGCATCTACGGCGAGCGCACCTGGCTGCGCCACCGTGATTCGCTTCCGGCGGACCACCGCGCGGTGCTGCGTCTGCTCGTGGCGTTGGGTGTCGTGGGGTTCGCGCTCATCGCCTGAGGCCTGGTGACGCTGCAGGTGTGGCCGACCGTGTTCGGCGCGACCGTGGTCGTGGTCGCCCAACTGTGGCGCATCGACCGCTTCACCCGCCTGTGGGAAGAGACGCGTCGCGGCTGAGCGCCTCTTTGCCCACGGCCTCCGGCGCGAGACCGAAGCGCCACAACCGCTTTACCGGTCGACCGCCACACGACCATCGGCCCCACCGCAGTCTGTGCCGAGCCGCTGCTCATGGGTGCTTCACTTCCCGGCACACCACCGCCACCGTACAACGGCGTCAAGCGGGCCAGCGGGTGTGGAGGTTGTCGATCCGGTACGGGTGGGTGTGGCGCCAGCGGCCGTTGACCAGTTCCGCGTCGTGCAGGTGGGTGTGGTCGCAGTGGTGGTCGTGTTCGTGTTCGACGGTTTCCGGGTCGTGGGTCGGCCAGACGCGCGCGGCGAACGTGGTGGCCGTGATCGTGGTGCCGGCGAGGACGAGCAGGGTGGTGGTCAGGCCGGCGGTGGTGGCGAGCCAGCCGGCGGCGGGGTAGCAGAGCAGCCAGCAGGCGTGGGACAGGGAGAAGTCGGCGGCGAACAGCGCCGGCAGGTCGTGTGGGTGGGCGGAGCGGCGCAGCAGGCGGCCGCCCGGGGTGAGGACCAGTGAGCTGCCGGCGCCGATCGCGGTCCACAGCACCAGCAGCGAGGGCCAGTTCCAGTCGGCCGGCCACGTGGTCACGCAAGCGGCGACCAGCAGGGTGGCTGCGAGGAGCCCGGACGCGCGGATCATGACGGTGCGGTCGGGAAAGCGGTCCAGGACGCGGGGCAGGGCGAGGGCGGCGGCGAGCGAGCCGAGGCCGTTGGCGGCCAGCGCCAGGGCGACGGCGGTGTTGTCCAGGCCGAGCCGGTCGCGGACGTAGGTGACGGTGTTGACCAGGACCATCGATCCCGCGGCGGCGACGGCGAGGTGGACGGCGAGCAGGCCGCGCAGGCGCGGGGTGGCCAGGTAGATGCGGATGCCGCGGGTGGTGGCGTCGAGGGTGCGGTCGGTGGTGCGGGCGTCGGTGGTGCGGGGCAGCATGGCGGCGACGACGAGCGCGGCCGAGGCCGCGAAGCCCAGCGACGTGCCGACGAAGAGCAGGTCGTAGCTGATCACGGTGAGCAGGGCGGCGGCCAGCAGCGGGCTGAGCAGGGCTTCCAGGTCGTAGGACAGCCGTGACAAGCTCAGCGCGCGGGTGTAGTCGCGTTCGTCGGGCAGCAGGGTCGGGATGGTGGCCTGGAACGCCGGGGTGAACGCGGCGGAGGCGGCTTGCAGCAGGAAGATCAGCAGGTAGACCTGCCAGATCTGGTCCACCCACGGCAGGGCCAGGGCGATCGCCGCGCGGGTCATGTCGAGGGCGACCAGCAGCGCCTTGCGGGGCAGGCGGGCGGCCAGCGCGCCGGCGACGGGCGCGACGCCGACGTAGGCGACCATCTTGATGGCCAGCGCGGTGCCCAGCACGGCGCCGGCGTCGGGTCCGGCGAGGTCGAAGGCGAGCAGGCCGAGGGCGACGGTGGCCAGACCGGTGCCGGTGAGGGCGAGGACCTGCGCGGTGAACAGCCGCCGGTAGGCGGGGTCGCCCGGGACCGCGAGCATCGCTGACCTCCGAGGTGGCTTTCCGGGTCGGTGCACTGGCACCATACGTGCTCATGTACGCACGCGACGACGTTGCAACAGCAGGCAAGTGGCAGCAGCTACCTCCTGGCGAGCTGGTCGACACGGCCGTGGACGGGTTCCGGATGCTCGCCGACGCCACCCGGCTGCGGCTGATGTGGTTGCTGTGCGGCGGCGAGTTCGACGTGACGACGTTGGCCGAGGCGGTGGGGGTGGCGCGGCCCGCGGTGTCGCAGCACCTGGCGAAACTGCGGCTCGCCGGCCTGGTCGCGGTGCGCCGGGACGGGCGGCGGGCGGTCTACCGGGTGCGCGGCGGGCACGTGCGGCGGTTGCTGGGCGAGGCGGTCCACGCGGCCGACCACCACCTGACCGGGCGTCCCGACCACGACTGACACACCACCGGGACACCAGGGGCAGGCGAGTGGATTTCACCCGTTGGCGCAGCGCAGTCGTGCCGGCGGCGGTATCTGGTCGGGAGTGGTCCTCACCTTCCAGGTATGAGGCTCCTGTTGTGGTTCGCGCTTGTCTGCCTGTGCGTGGCCGGTGGGGCGGAGCTGCTCGGCCTGGCCTCCGGCGTCCTGCTCGTGGCCTGTGCCGACGACAGCGCCGTCACGCTGCGGGGCGGGCGTGTCCTCGGTGAGGGGAACGGGTCACGGTAAGGGCGGGATCTGCAGGGCCGTGGTGATCAGCGAGTGGATCCGGGTGGCGATGGCGGCGAGCAGCCCGTGCATCTCCGGGGACGCGGTCTCGGCGGCGGCCTGCAGGGCGCGCATGTCCTCGTCGATGCGTTCCATGATCTCGGCGATGTCGGTCCGCCCGGCGGTCAGCGCGGTGGAGATCTCCTCCAGGGGAACACCCTGGACCTCCAGGCGTTGGACCAGGTGGATGCGTTCGACGTCCGACGGGTGGTACAGCCGGTAACCGCCGGCGGTGCGCTTGGCCGGGCTGAGCAGACCGAGGCCGGTGTAGTAGTCCACGGTGCGCGGGCTGACCTGCGCGCGGGCGGCGAGTTCACCGATCTTGAGCAGGACGTCGGTCACGCGGGCTCCCTCGGTCGGACACTCTCCGTGAACCGTACAGTTGCACGTGTTAGTATGAAGTGTGCCTGAAGAAACCGACGCAGACGGTTGCAGTAACCAGCCGGGTCCGGCCCGGCTGACCATTCCCCCCACGGCGGGTGCGCCGTGTTGATCCTGTCCGGCCTGCTGGCGATCGTGGCGCTCACCGCGGCCACCGGGTACTTCGTCGCCCAGGAATTCGCCTACATGGCGGTGGACCGCGGCCGGTTGCGGCGCGGCGCCGAGGCCGGCGACAAGGCCGCCGAGCGGGCCTACCGCGTCACCCAGCGCCTGTCGTTCATGCTCTCCGGCGCCCAGTTCGGCATCACCCTGACCGCGCTGCTGGCCGGTTACGTGGCCGAGCCGCTGCTGGGCACGGGCCTGGCCGGCGTCCTGGGCGTGACCGGCCTGCCCGCGGCGGTCGCGGTGTCGCTGTCGATGGCGCTGGCCTTGGTGTTCGCCACGGTCGTGCAGATGGTGCTGGGTGAGCTGTTCCCCAAGAACCTCGCCATCGCCGAGCCCGAAGCGCTGGCCAAGGCGCTGAGCGCCTCCACCCTGGTCTACCTGAAGGTCGCCGGGCCGCTGATCCGGCTGTTCGACGCCACCGCCAACCGGTTGTTGCGGTCGGTGGGCATCGAACCGGTCGAGGAGTTGCCGCAGGGCGCCACGTCCGAGGACCTCAAGCAGATCATCGGCGACGCGAACGAGCAGGGCCACCTCGACCCCGAGCTGACGCAGTTGCTCGAACGCGGCCTGGGGTTCCGCGAGCTGGTGGCCGAGCAGGCCATGACCCCGCGCGTGTCGGTGCACACGATCAACGCCGGCGACCCGGTCGCGCGCGTGGTCGAGCTGCTGGACACCGGCCACTCGCGCTTCCCCGTCGTGGGCGACGACCTGGACGACCTGCGCGGCGTGGTCGGGCTGGCCGAGGTGCTGACCGTCGAACCGCGACGGCGCGGCGACACCCCGGTCGGCGACATCGCCTCGGCCGCGCTGGTGGTGCCGACGACGCTGCCGTTGCCGGCCGTGCTGGAACGCCTGCGCAGCGAGCACCGGCAGTTGGCGTGCGTGGTGGACGAGTTCGGCGGGTTCGCGGGCGTCGTGTCGTTGGAGGACCTCGCCGAGGAACTGGTCGGCGAGATCCACGACGAGGACGACCACGTGCGGGACGCGATCGAGCCGCTGGGCGAGCACGTGTGGCGGGTGCCCGGCCGGATGCGCGTGGACGAGGTCGCCGACGCCACCGACGTGGAGCTGCCCGCCCACGACACCTACGACACCGTCTCCGGTCTCGTGCTGCACCGCCTCGGCCGCACCGCCGCGATCGGCGACGAGCTGGAGGTGGACGGCGCGTCGATCCGCGTCGTGGAGGTGGCCCGCAACGTGCCCGCGGCCGTCATGCTGACCGCTCGGGAGGAGACCCGATGAGCACGACCTGGTCCCTCCTGCTGTCGCTGGTGCTGTTGGTGGCCAACGCCTTCTTCGTCGCCGCCGAGTTCGCGCTGGTCGCCGCCAAGCGGCACCGGCTGGAAGCGGCGGCCGAGGACAGCCGCGCCGCGCGGGCGGCGGTGGCCGGCATCCGCGAGCTGTCGCTGATGCTCGCCGGCGCGCAGTTGGGCATCACGCTGTGCACGCTGGGGTTGGGCGCGCTGGCCAAGCCCGCCGTGGCCGACCTGGTGGACCCGGTGCTGCGGGCGACCGGCCTGCCCGACGGCGTGGCCTACGGCATCGCGTTCGCCCTGAGCCTGGTGCTGGTGGTGTTCCTGCACATGGTCGTCGGCGAGATGGCGCCCAAGTCGTGGGCCATCGCGCACCCGGAGCGGTCGGCGGTGCTGTTGGCGCTGCCCTTCCGCGGGTTCGCGCACTCGGTGCGCTGGCTCCTCAGTGGGCTCAACCGGACCACCAACGCGTTGCTGCGCTTGCTGAAGGTGCAGCCGCAGGACGAGCTGGCGCAGGCGCACCGGCCCGAGGACCTGCGGATGCTGGTCCGCCAGTCCGCCGAGCACGGCCTGATCCCCGAGGGCCAGCACAAGCTGCTCACCCGGATGCTCCAGCTCCGGCAGACCACCGTGGCGCAGGTGATGGTGCCGATCGAGGACGCGATCAGCGTCACCGAGCACACCGGCGCCGCCGCCATCGAACTGCGCAGCCGCGAGTCGGGGCGGTCGCGCTTCCCCGTGCTGGACCGGCACGGCCGTTACGTCGGCCTGGTGCACATCAGGGACGCGGTGCGCGCCATCGCGGCCGGCGAGCCGAAGAAGGCGCGCGACCTGATGACCGTGCCGCTGACCCTGCCGCTCGACCAGCCCGTGGCCCAGGCGGTGACCGCCATGCGCGGCAGCCGCGCCCAGCTCGCGCTGGTCGCCGACGGCGGGGACGTCGTGGGCATCGCGGCGCTGGAAGACCTCCTCGAAGAGCTGATCGGCGACTTCGAGGACGAGACCGACCCGGTCGTACGCACCTCCTGAGAACACCCACACCCCTTCCCGGAGGAAGACACCTGATGTTCAAGCGGATGCTCAAGGCCTTCGGCGTCGGCGGACCGTCCGTCGACACCGTCCTGGACTCGCCGCACGCCGTGCCCGGCCAGGTGGTCACCGGCCAGGTCCGCATCCAGGGCGGCAGCGCGGAGGCCCGGATCGACCGGATCGTGCTGTCCCTGGTCACGCGGGTCGAGGTCGAGCACGGCGACCACGAGTACGGCGGCGTCTCGGAGTTCCTGCGCGCGGTGGTGGCCCAGGACGTCCTGGTGGCGCCGAACCAGCCCGTGACCGTGCCGTTCCAGCTCGCGCTCCCGTGGGAGACGCCGATCACCGCCGTCGGCGGGCAGCCGCTGCCCGGCATGACCGTCGGCGTGCGGACGGAACTGGTGATCTCCGGCGCGCCCGACAAGGGCGACCTGGACCCGGTGCTGGTCGGGCCGCTGCCCGCGCAGGACCGCGTGCTCGACGCGTTCGGTCAGCTCGGCTTCCAGTTCCGCAGCGCCGACGTCGAGGCCGGGCGCATCGCGGGCGTCCACCAGGAACTCGGCTTCTACCAGGAGATCGAGTTCTTCCCGCCCGCGCAGTTCGCCGGTCGGGTGAACGAGGTCGAGCTGACCTTCGTCACCAACCCGCACGAGCTGGTCGTGGTGCTGGAAGCCGACAAGCGCGGCGGCCTGTTCCAGTCCGGCGGCGACGCGTTCGGCCGCTTCCACGTCACCCACGACGACGCGCTGCGCACCGACTGGGCGAGCGCGATCAACCAGTGGCTCACCCAGGTGGCGGCCGCCGGCCCCGCCGCGCACGGCACCCCGGCGTACGGCCACCACGGCCATCGCCGGGCTCCGGGCATGGGCGGCGTCGTGGCGGGTGCTGCGGCCGGCGTCGTGGGCGGCATGATCCTCGGCGAGGTCGTCGAGGACGCTTTCGGCGACGACGGCGGGGACTTCGCGTTCGACGAGTAACCCTTCATTTCGACGCCGATCCGGCAGGTCCCGGCCTGCCGGATCGGCGCGTTCCACGGCCGGACGCATCGCGCCGCAGGCGGCCCCACTGCCGTCCGAATGGCCGGCGACGTTAGCCCGTTCAGCCGGCCGTGAGGACGTTGTGCACGTCGGAGGCCCGGCGCAGGTTGGTGGCATGGGCACCGCCCGTGACGACCGCACACCACCCGCGCCGCAGCGCGAGCCGGTCCTGCGAGTTCGTCCGGCCGCCGCCGGGTTGCTGGCCCTGCAACGCGGCGCGGGCAACGCCGCCACCTGCGCGGCGGTGCGTCGGATGCCCGTGGTCCAGCGGGCGATCGGGCTGGAGATCGAGGTCCCGATCCCGGTAGACCAGCTCACCGGCGGGGACGTCGCGCAACTGGCCGCGTACGAGGCGGCCGTGCCGCCGAACCGGGCCGTCGCCCTGGGGTACGCGCAGACCAACGGGTGGATGAACTACGGCGCCGTCGTCCGGCCGCCGGCGGCCGGGTTCCACGTCGAAGCCGACCACGACGACCGGGTGGTCTCCCGCCCTCCGTTCCAGCAGCCGCTCGCCGAGGGCGGCGCGGACACGATCCTGGAGATCGTCACCGACGCCAACGCCGCGAACACCGTGGCCCAGTTCCGCCAGACCATCCAAGCGGTTCGGGCGTGGATCGCGGCCGTGGAGGCCGCGACGGCGGGGATGACCACGCGCGCCGCGCCTCCCGGCGGCCCGGCCAACGTCCACATCGGCCCGATGACCTACGGCGCGCCGCTGGCCGCGCGTCGGCCGCAGCACAACTGGCTGGGCAGCGTCCAGGTCAACGTCGGCATCGACCTGCGCGAGTACCACAGCATGATGAAGTGGTACGCCAACTCCCGCTTCGCGAGGGCCAGTCGCGCCGCACCCGCTCACCAGCAGATCTACCGGGACATCAAGGCGCACCTGCGACTCGCGGTGGACGTCGGGCGGGCCGTCACCGCGGACATCATCGCGGGCAACCTCCCCGCCGTGGGCGGCGCCGCCCCGGCGCCACTGCCCGCGCACGTGGTCCAGCAGACGGGCAACCTGCGCGGCATCCGCGGCTGGATGACCCACATGGCCCTCTACCTGGCCCGCGCCAACGCGGCCGGAATGGGCGGCAGCCGCAAGAACCTCGCGCCCATGCTGATGAAGACGCCGCCCGCCGTCGCCACGCACTACGGCCTGACCGCCGCCGAGATCGCCGTCTTCAACGCCAGGTCCACCGAGATCCTGGAACACATCCTGGCGCTGGTGGGCCGACCGGTCGCCGTTCCCGGCACAGGCCCTGCCACGCCGGTGTTCGGCGCGCACGCCGTAGGCGGGAACGACGTGGCGACCGCCCCTTGGACCGCGGTGGCACCGACCGGTGCGCACCTGATCAACCTCGCCGGCGGCGTGGTCCCCCTGGCCGGCACACCACTGTTGGGCGCCACCGGCGTCGGCCCGGCCCGCACCGGAGCCCACCTGGGCGGCCTGCCCGCGCCCGCGCCCGGCGTCGTCGGAGGCCTGCACGCCCCCGCCGGTCCACCGCCCGTGGTGGGCGCGGGCGCCCGCGGCGGCCTGGTCACGGAGATCCGCACCCTGCCCGGCTACTACCGGCCCGACGAGTGGGAAGCGCTGGGCGTGGCCTTCTTCCGCGCGGCGAAACGCCGCAACAAGCGTCCGGGGGTGTGACGCTCGCCGTCATTCGGTGCCGTCGGCGGTTCGTGGCTCGGTGTGCTCGTGCGCGCGGAGTCGGCGGCGCAGTTCGTTGATCAGTGCCAGGTCGTCGTAGTCGCTGAGTTGGCGCAGGGCGAGGGGTGCGCCTGCTTCCTCGGGGGTGAGGAAGCCGTTGGCGACCAGGACTTCGAGCAGCGGCTTGTCGAGGAAGGCGGCGAGGGTTCGGGCGGTGCTCGGGGTCATCGCTTTGCCGCGTTTCCAGTCGGTGAGGCGGCTGCGGTGCACGCCGAGCGCGCGGACGAGGTCTCCGTGGGTCGCCCGGCGCGCGGCCAGGTTGTCCTCGATGTACGCCCAGAGGGGCGGGGTGGTGTAAGGCTCGCTGGGCAAGGGTCTTCCACCTGGTTCGGATCGGTGCGGAGCTGTCGTTCTGATCGGTGCGGGCAGGCGCCGGTGTCGAGTGTCCGAGCAGAGGCTAGGTGTACGCAGCGTGACGACTTGTACAAATTGTGTGACTGCCGAGCCGCTAGAGTGGAGCTTGGTCATCGCAGGTCGGACGGGGTACGCGTGGATGACAGGCCGCTTCACGTCGGCGCTCGGGTGCGCTACTGGCGGGAGCGCCGGAAGCTTTCTCGCAAGCAGTTCGCGGACATGGTCGGCCGCTCGACTTCGTGGCTGGACAAGGTCGAGTCCGGCGAACGCGACCTGGTCCGGCTGCCCATGATCGAACGAGTCGCCGAAGTGCTCGGCGTGGATCCGGTGGTGCTGACCGACCCTGCGCAGGGCGCGCGTGCCCGTGCCTGTGTGGGTACCGTAGAGGTCCAGGCCATCCGCACCGCGCTCGCCGCCTATCCCGGTCTGGCGCCGGCGAACGCCGACGTCAACCTCGCGCAGATCACGAATCAGGCGAACTACCTCGACCATGCCTGGATGACGTCCCGCTTCGCGGTAGTGGCCCGCCACTTGTCCACGCTCTTGGTCGATGCTCAAGCCGCAGTGCGGTCGGTGCCGGCATCCGACCTTGTCGCGGCCTACCGCATCCTGGTCACGGCCTACCGGCTGGCCTCTTCCATGCTGCTCAAGTTCGAGTCGAACGACATCGCCTGGTTGGCGGCCGACCGAGCGATGCACGCGGCCCTGCGGATCGACGACACGTGGGCGATGGCACGGGCGACCCGCAGCGTGGCACGAGCGATGACCAGCACCCGCGAACCGGTGCAGGCGGTGTCGGTGCTGTTGGCGATGGCCGACCGGATGCGGGGCGAGGTCAGCGAGCATCCGGCGCAGTTGCTCTCACTCCAGGGCATGTTGTAGCTCGCGGCGTCGATCACGGCGGCAGGCCGGGAAGACGCCGCGCTCGCCCGCCTGATGCACGAGGAAGCGATGGCCGCTGCAGAGCGCTTCGAACCGCACTACGCCGACCACTGCACGTTCTTCGGCCTGGCCAACACCATGATCCACCGCGTCTCGGCGCTGGTGCGGCTGCACGAGCCCGGCCAGGCACTGGAGTTCGCGGCGACGATCGACCCGAGCGCGGTCGCCAAGCTGTCAGCGGAACGACAGTCGAACTACCTCCTCGACCTCACCGAGGCGCACGCCAACGTCGGCAACTACCGCCAAGCGGTGCGGATGCTCGGACGGGCGGAGCAGGTCGCGCCCGAGGAGGTCCGCTGTCGTCCGCTCGCGCACGGCCTGCTGCGGCTGCTGTTGAACAACACCACCGGTGAACCGGCCAAGCTGGTCCGACACATGGCCGAGCGCGCAGGAGTCGCCGCATGAGCAACCCCGTGCTGTACCTCATGATTGCGGGGCGGGTCCGGCCGACCACATCGACCGCATGGTCAAGCTCGCCCAAGCCGATGGCTGGGACGTCTGGTGCATCGCCACACCCGCAGCGGTCGAGCACTTCCTCGACCTCGACGCCCTCCGAGAACTGACCGGCAACCCGGTCCGCACAGGACAACAGCGCGCCGGACAACCACCGCTCCCCAAGGCGGACGCGGTCATCGTGGCACCCGCTACCTACAACACGATCAACAAGTGGGCGGCGGGTATCGCGGACACCTACGTGCTCACCCAACTCGCCGAACTCACGGGCCTGGGCGTGCCGATCGCGGTGCTGCCGTTCGTCAACACCGCACTGGCCGACAACCGCGTGTTCCACCGGAGCGTGGCGGAGTTGAGAGCGTCCGGTGTGGTGGTCCTGTTCGGTGAAGGCGGCTTCGTTCCGCACCCGCCACGGACGGGCGGGAAGGCGATGGACCGCTATCCGTGGAAGGCCGCGCTGGATGCGGTACGGGGTGCGGAAGCCGGCGTGTAGCGGGCGTGGGTGACGGGCACTCCCGAGCAGGGCCGGACCTGCCTCCTGGGGGAGTGACAAGCGGTTCAGTTCCGACAAGGCCTCGAACTGGGCGAGGAAGCCGATCCCGGCAGCTTCCCGATGGAGCGCTCGCGGCGTCGGGCGATCGCTTGGCGACTCGTGAGCGCTGTTCACGTATTGGCCGTTGCTTCGACAGGGCGAAAGTGACACCGCGGTAATTCACCCGTTCGGTCGCTAACACCGAATGCAACTGACACGACGTAGCCGCTGTCACGTTTCAAGCGACCGTCCGCGCGGACGCGGCGCACATCCAAGGAGGCCGAGTGGGGCTGTTCGACCGGCTGCGCCAGAGGTTCGGGGGTGGGAGTGCTGTCATCGCGCCACCCGCACCGCAACACCAGCCGTTCGCACCACCGCCGGTTCCCCCGCCGCCACTGCCGCAGTCTGCGCCGCCGCAGTCTGCGCCGCCACCGCCGCACGCCGCGCCACCACCGCCGCACCCGGCTCGCCGACCGCAGTCCCGGGTGACCGGCCCGGTCTGGGTGCCGGCCGGTGCCACGACGACGGTGGCGGGACGGTCGCTGCCCGGCGGGATGATCTACGTCGGGAAGCTGTCCCGAAGCGACGTCGCGTCCGGCCGCAACGTCGAGGTCGTCGACCCGACGTTGCCGATCGACTGGCGCAGGCCGGACTTCACCGGTCAGGACATGGACTACTGGCCCGCCTACCACTCGATCACTCCGCGCAGCCGGGCCGCGTACCTGCTCTGGCTGGAGGGCGGACGATGGGCGCCCGACGCCTACATCGGTTATGTGTTCCTGTACTTCTACGGCCTGGAGCGGCGCGCGTTGGTCGACGCGCGGGAGGACCCGGCGGCGCGGGCCGACCTGCCGCGCATCCTCGGTGAGGTCGTCCGCCTGCTGGCCGTCTACGGCGGCAACTCGTCGTTCCGCCGGTACGCGACCGAGTTCCAGGACGTGCTCCGCGCGCTGGTCGCCAGAGTGGACGCGCCGCCACCCGACCCGGCCGAGCACGACAAGTGGTCCCCACCGCTCACGTTGCGCGTCGGTATCGGCGCATTCGCCGCTGAAGGGCGTCCCGTGCCGGTGGACTGGGCGTGGTCGTGGGCCATGCTCCACCCCGAGATCCACCCGCGAACGCCCGCGACGCGGTGCCCGGAGGAGTTCCGCGCGCTGTTCACCGCGCGCTACTTGGCCCGCTATGTCGACGGCATCCGGGTCCGCCCTCTGAAGAGCCGAGTGGACTTCTCCTACCACCCCGCCAGTGGCGGGCTCCGGACGACGACGTGGCGGTTGGACGTCCCGGACGTGCTCACCGCCGCCGCGCCGACCAAGGTGCTCAAGGCGCTCGTGGAGTCGTGCGCCGACGACCTGGACGCGTACAGCCGCCTGATCGGCCGCCAGCCCGAGGCGGCGGGGACGTTGCCCGCGCTGGCCCTGCTCCCGGACGAGTTGCTCACCGGTGACCCCGCGGGTCTGCGACCGGTGCGTGAACTGGTCGACCGGACCCTTCCGGGTGATGTGCGGCAAGCCCGCTTCGAGTTGGCGGACCTGACCTCCCTGTGGCCCGCCCGCACGCCGGGCAAGTTCGCCAAAGCCGATGCGGTCGGCCTCGCGCAGTTGCTGGACAAGCTGGGCGTGGGCATCGAGCCGGACGTGCGCTTGGGCGGCCCGGTCCAGAGCGCGGGACCGGCGGTGCTGTTCCGGGCCACCGCCGCGCGGTCGACGACCGCGACGTCGGAGTACACGGCCGCCACGACGTTGCTCCACCTCGCCGCGGTCGTCTCCGCGTCCGACGACGACGTGTCCGCCGCGGAACGCGACCACCTGGTCGCGCACCTGGAGTCGAGCCTGCACCTGACGCCGGGGGAGCGGACCCGGCTCACCGCGCACCTGGACTGGCTGCTGGCCGCCAAGCTCAAGCTGACCGGCCTCGCCAAGCGCCTCGGTGCCCTGACCGACGCCCAGCGCGCCCACGTCGCCGGTTTCGCCACCGCTATCGCCGCCGTGGACGGTGTCGTCTCACCCGCCGAGGTCGACACGCTGCGCAAGATCTACAAGCTGCTGGGCCAGGAGCCGGACTCCGTGTTCACCGAACTGCACGCCCTCACCGCCGCGTCAGCGCGTCCGGCGCCGGCCACGGAGCCCGTCGTCGTCGTGCGCGCGGACACCGGCCCGTCCGGTTACACCATCCCGCCACAGCCTCGACCGGAGCCGCCCGTCGGGGCGGTACGCCTGGACGCCGCCCTGGTGGAGGCGAAGATGCGGGAAAGCGCCGCGGTGGCCGCCCTGCTCGCCGACGTCTTCGAGGACGAGCCGGAGGAAGAGCGGTCGGTTCCACCCGCGGCGGTGGCGGCCGTCGAACCGGTCGGTTCCCTCGACGACGCCCACTCCACCGTGCTGCGGGAGCTGGCCGCCCGACCGTCCTGGAGCCGAGCGGACTTCGACGCCCTGTGCGCCGCGGCCGGCCTCCTGCCCGAAGGCGCGCTGGACGTGCTGAACGAAGCGGCGGTCGAAGCCGCGGACGAACCGGTCGTCGAGGACGACGGTGACCAGCTCGTGATCAACGACTACGCAATGGGAGAACTGCTCGCATGAACGACACCCGCATCCGGCCTCGTGACCGCGACGCGATCATCCAGTCGCTGCGGGCGGGCGTCGTGCCCCGCTCGGGTCAACAGCACGTCCAGGTCGGGCGTGCGCGCGAGGTCGAGTCACTGCTGCGCGACCTGGACAGCGTCGCCGACGGAGGCTCCACCGCGCGTTTCGTCATCGGCGAGTACGGCTCGGGCAAGACGTTCTTCCTCAACCTGATCCGGGCGGCGGCGCTGAAGAAGCGCCTGGTGACCGTGCACGCCGACCTCGCTCCCGACCGTCGCCTGCACGCCACCGGCGGCCAGGCGCGCAGTCTGTACGCCGAGTTGGCCCGCAACACCTCCACTTCGGCCAAGCCGGACGGCGGGGCACTGGCGGGCATCGTCGAGAGGTTCGTCTCCCAAGCGCTCACCACCGCCCGTGACCAGGGCGTCGCGCCGGAGAACATCATCCGGCAGCGCATGGCCGAGCTGTCCGAACTGGTCGGCGGCTACGACTTCGGCACCGTCGTCGAGGCGTACTGGCGCGGCCACGACACCGGCAACGAACAGCTCAAGATCGACGCGGTGCGCTGGTTGCGCGGGGAGTTCACCACCAAGACGGAGGCCCGCGCGGCACTGGGCGTGCGGACGATCGTGGACGACGCGAGCTTCTACGACCAGCTCAAGCTGCTGTCCCGCTTCGTGCGCATGGCCGGCTACACAGGGCTGCTGGTGTGCCTGGACGAGATGGTCAACCTCTACAAGCTGACCTCCGCGCAGGCCCGTTCCGCCAACTACGAGCAGATCCTGCGGATCGTCAACGACAGTCTCCAGGGCATCAGCACCCACATCGGGTTCCTGTTCGGCGGCACACCGGAGTTCCTCATGGACACCCGCCGCGGCCTGTACTCCTACGAGGCGCTCCAATCCCGCCTGGCGGAGAACGCCTTCGCCACCAACGGCTTGGTCGACCACTCCGGCCCGGTGCTGCGGCTGACCAACCTCACCCAGGAGGACTTCTACATCCTGCTCACCAAGCTGCGCCACGTGCACGCTTCGGGCGACCCGGAGCAGTACCTCGTGCCCGACGACGCGCTGCACGCGTTCATGCACCACTGCTCGCAGAACATCGGCGACGCCTACTTCCGCACTCCGCGCACCACGATCCGGGAGTTCCTCAACATGCTGTCGGTGCTGGAGAGCAACCCCGGCCAGCCGTGGGAACCGCTCGTCGGCGGCGTCCGGTTCCAGGCGGAGCGCAATCCCGACCTCGAACCGCTGGAGCCGGCCGCGCAGGACGATCCGAGGGTGGACGATGAGCTGGCCACCTTCCGACTCTGACACCCCGCGAGCGTCCTCGCAGTTCTTCCGCCTGCACGAAAAGGTTCAGCGCTGGGTCCACCGCAAGAAGTGGTCCGCGCTGAACGACGTGCAGGAACAGGCGATCCCGTTGGTGCTCAAAGGCACCGAGGACGTGATCGTGTCGGCGGCCACCGCGTCGGGGAAGACGGAGGCGGCCTTCCTGCCGATCTGCTCCGCCCTGCTCGACGAGGTGGACGACGGCGGCATCCAGGTGCTCTACGTGTCACCGCTCAAGGCGTTGATCAACGACCAGCACCGTCGCCTCGACGAGCTGTGCGAAGGCCTCGACCTGCCGGTGCACCGCTGGCACGGTGACGTGCCCGGTTCGGCCAAGGCCAAGGTGCTCGACCGACCCGAGGGCGTCCTGCTGATCACACCGGAGTCGCTGGAGGCGATGTTCGTCCTGCGCGGCACGGAGGTCGGCCGGCTGCTGCGCGCCCTGCGGTGGGTCGTGATCGACGAGATGCACTCGTTCATGGGCACCGAGCGCGGCGCGCAGCTCCAGTCCCTGCTGCACCGGGTCGAATTGGCGACCCGTCGTCGCGTTCCCCGCATCGGGTTGTCGGCCACCCTGGGCGACATGCGAGCCGCGAGGGACTACCTACGCCCCGGCGGCGGTGACGACGTCCACCTCCTGACGTCTTCGCACCAGGGCGTGGACATCCGGGTCCAGCTCCGCGGGTACCTCGACCAGGCGCCCACCGACGACGACGAGGAGCCAGGGGAAGGGACCTTGGTCGAGCAGATCAGCGAGCACGCGTTCGCCACCCTGCGCGGCGGCAACAACCTCGTGTTCTTCGACCGCCGCGGTGATGTCGAGCTGTACGCCGACCGGCTGCGTCGCCGCAGCGAGGAACGCGCTGTGCCCAACGAGTTCTTCCCCCACCACGGCAGCCTCGCCAAGGACGTGCGCGAGCACGTCGAAGGTCTGCTCAAGGGCAACCGACCGGTCACCGTGTTGTGCACGTCCACGTTGGAGATGGGCATCGACATCGGCACCGTCACGTCGGTCGCCCAGGTCGGCGCGCCGCCCTCGGTGGCGAGCCTGCGCCAGCGCATCGGCCGGTCCGGACGTCGTGGCGAACCCGCCGTGCTGCGCATGTACGTGACCGCCCGGGAGATCACCACCGACATCGCGCCCCAGGACGAACTGCGCGCCGAACTGTTCCAGACGGTGGCGATGATGAGCCTTCTCGCCGACCGCTGGTACGAGCCGCCGGGCACGTCGTCCTTGCACCTGTCCACCCTTGTGCAGCAGGTCATGTCCGTCATCGCCCAGCACCAGGGTGTGCAGCCGGTCGAGCTGTTCGGAGCGTTGTGCCTCTCCGGGCCGTTCGCGCACGTCGACAAGGCGACCTTCGCCACGCTCCTGCGCGACCTCGGCCACGCCGAACTCGTCCAGCAGGAACCCGACGGACTGCTCCTGCTCGGCAAGGTGGGAGAGCGGATCGTCAACCACTACTCGTTCTACAGCGTGTTCGCCGAGAAGCAGGAGTACCGACTGGTCCACGGCTCCCGCACCCTCGGCGTGCTGCAGGTGACCACGCCCACCGAAGTGGGCTCGCTCGTCATCTTCGCGGGCAGGCGCTGGAAGATCGTCTCGGTGGACGACCGGGCGGCCCTGATCCAGGTGGAGCCCTCGCACGGCGGGCGGGCGCCCAAGTTCGCCGGTGGCCGTGCGGAGATCCACGACGAGGTCCGCCGCCGGATGCGCGCCTGGTACGAGTCCGACGTCGTTCCCGGCTATCTCGACGCCACCGCCCAGCGCCTCCTCGACGAGGGACGCGCGGCCTATCGCCGCTTCGACCTCAACCGGAACGCGGCACTGGGCAGGGGCAACGACACCATCGTGTTCCCTTGGCGCGGCGACCGCATCCTCAACACCCTGACCTCCTGGCTGACCCGGGTCGGCGTGGCCTCCGCCCGAGACGGTGTCGCCTTCACCGTGCCGCAATGCACACCGGCCCAACTGCGCGCGGTGCTCCAACAGTTGCTCTTGGAAGACGACACCACCGCCGAGGACATCGCCGCCGCACTACCCGACACCGCGGTCGAGAAGCACGACATCCACCTCGGCAAGTCACTGCGCACTCGCGCCTATGCCGCCGGGTACCTCGACATGGCAGGAGCCCGCTCCGCGCTGGTCGACCTGGTCGACCGGCTCCCCGAACACGACCTTGACGTCATCTCCGGACTGCCCTCCGTTCCGGCGCCTCTGGTCACCCCGACGACCTACGCGGTCGTGGACGTGGAAACCACAGGCTTCGCGGCCCGGGGTCGCGACCGGATAGTCGAGGTCGCGGTCATCCGCGTCGCCGCCGACGGCACCGTCCTCGGCGAGTGGAGCTCGCTGGTCAACCCGCAACGGACGCTCGCGGCCTCCGAAATCCACGGCATCACCGAGGAGGAGCTAGCCGGCGCCCCCGCGTTCGTCGACATAGCGCCCACCCTCGCCGCGCACCTGGCCGACGCCGTCATCGTGGCCCACAACGCCTCGTTCGACCTGAACTTCCTGGACGCGGAGTTCGCCCGCGCCCACCACCCGTTCACCTCGAACAGGACGCTGTGCACGATGAAGCTCGACGACCGCGTCCACCGAGCAGGTCGCCGCAGACTGTCGGACTGTCTCACGGCGGTGAGTGCGTCCACCCAAGGTTCAGCTCACCGAGCCCTCGCCGACGCCCAGGCCACCGCCGACCTGCTGCGCTACTACCTGACCCATACACCCCACGACGTTCGAGACCTCATCGCCGGACCGGAGCGCCGTATCCCGTGGGCCGCCGGCGGAGACGGTTGACCCAAGCGTCCCGCGCCCGACGGAGCCGTTCGGCTCGGTGTGACCGTCAGTTCCGTGCGAGGTTGAAACGTGCCGCCACGTCCGCGATCACCTCGGCCGCCGCCTCACCGCAGGCCTGCGGATCCGCCGGGCGTCCTCGGACGGTCAGTGACCTGGTCCAGTTGCCGCCGTCGGGGTAAGGCTCCGCGCGTGGCTGTAGTGGGCCCACGAACGTGCAGTCGAGGCACTCTTCGCGTTGGGCCAGCGCGGCGTTGAGGATCGACAGCAGGTCCTCGCTCGACACGTGCGCATGGGTCATGGCCTCATCGCATCCCTTCTCGCGTGACGTACATCCGGCTTGCGGGGAAGTCGATGACGACGACGTGTCCGCTCAACAGGTCCGTTCCGAGGAGCAGCGCCGGCACCTGGTCCAGTTCCAGCACGCTGAGCACCGGGAGGTCGGCGACGGTCACCACGGCGCCCGGGAGCACGATCGAACCCATGCGGACCTCGGTGATCCGGGTGCGCGTGACCTCCGTGCGGCCCGCGCCGATGCCGGCGGCGTAAGCGGCACCACCCATCGGGTCGACGGCGAGCCCCGCCGCCTTGCCGGCGACCCGGTTGAGGACGCTCACCGCGGCGCCGGTGTCGAGCAGCGCGGTGACCTCGACCCCGTTCACCTCGGCGGCCAGCAGCACCAGGTCGCGCGGTCCCCGGTGGATCGGGCTCTCGCCGTCGAACGTCCCGGGCCGCCGCACCCGGTGGTCCTGCACCGACAGGGTCAACGTCCACCGTGCGAGGTCGAGTTCGAGCACGCCGAGCGCGAGCACGTCGAGTCCCAGCACGCCTCCGAGTGGAGTGCCGACCTGGGCCGAGAGCGTGTCGAGTGGGAGCACGGTGACTTCCATGCGCTCGGTGGTCCACCCGCCGAGCCGCAGCACGGTGCCGACGACGCGTCGCTGCGGATCGGCGACCCCGAGGGCACCGTGCACCGCGCTCTCCACCGGGTCCGGGCCGGGGGAGTCGAGCGGGACGGCCGCCTCGTCGAGGACCGTGCCGCTCGCCCCGGTGTCCACCAGGAACGGCAGCGGGGCCTGCGTCCCCACCCCCACCGGGACGACGGGGTGCCCCGACGGCGTGGACGTCATCGAAACCCTGACCACCTCCGGGCCGACGTTCATCGCACCGCACCGGCGGTCCGCCCGCCGCCACGGGTCAGCACTCCGGTTCGGGCTCTCGCCACCGGTCGTCCTCGACGAGGCCGTCGTGCCGCAGGAGTTCGAGGCCGACCAGGCAGTACTTGTCGGCGGGGATGCCGGGCAGCCCGAGGGACGCCGACTCGACGAGCACGCCGATGTTCGCGACGGTCCGCTCCCCGTCGCAGAGTTCGAGCAGCGACATCGACGCCGGGCTCAGCTGGAGCACCTCCGGCCAGCGACCCGGGAGCTTGCGGGAGGCCAGCCGGTGCGGGCGGCGCGTCACGGTCGCGACCGGGCGTCCTTCCACCAGGCAGTCCACCAGCATCGCGAAGTCGACGTCCACGTCCATGATCCGCACGCTGTCGGCCAACTTCGGCACCGAGGTGTGCGTGAACGCCCGTCTGGTGAGGGTTCGGGCGCCGCCGGGCGCGTCGCGCGTCGGGTCGTCCACCGCGATGTCGTCGAACGCCCCGGCGTAGGCGGCCAGCGCGGTCAACGCCGGCGCCACGTCGGAGGTGGGGCAGATGCGGGTGCGCACGAACCGCGTGAAGTCGGTCCGGAACGCTTGGGTGGAGAAGTACCGGACCGAGTCCGACCCGTCCTCACCCTCGCGCGGCTGCTGTGCTCGCCAGGCTTGGAAGTCCTTGAAGATGTCGACGATGTGCGCGACCTCCTGGTGCAGCACAACCAGCAACCACCGCATCCACTGCGCACCGTGGAGGAGGAACCCCCTGATCTCCTTGAGGAATTCCCGGTCCAGCGGCGTGGGGATGGCGTAGAAGTTCGGGAAGATCGCGGGGTGTCGCGCGATCAGGTCGCGGTCGGCGGGATCCTGCGCCCAGCCCTGGTGCGACATGTCGGAGATGATGTCGTCGAAGACGAGCTGGTCCTTGAACTGGCGGTGCAGCGGGGTGTCCGCGAGCGGGGCGAGGATGTGGAGTTGGGGTTGCGCCCGCTCGTACCGCAACGAGTTGACGAAGAAGTCCGCGGTGTCACGGAAGTCCTCGTCGTGCTCGTCGGGGAACCCGGTGATCAGCGACGCGGCCACCTGCATCCCGCGGTCGCTCGCGCTGCGCACACGGGCCATCGCGTCGGGCAGGACGAGCCGCTTCTTGAGGCTGCGCTGGAGGTCCTGGGACCCGGACTCGATGCCGAAGAACACCCCTCGACACCCCGCCGAGCTCATCAGGTCGAGCAACTCGTCGTCCACCCGGTCGGTGCGGGCGCTGCAGTTCCAGAAGAACTCCTCGCCGGAGGCCAGGATCGCCTCGCAGAACTCCACCACCTTGGCGCGGTCGACGGTGAACATGTCGTGGATCAGGTCGAACACGCCGACGCCGTACTCGGCCTTGAGCCGCGTCATCTGCTCCACGACCAGGGCCGGGGTCTTCAGGCGGAACTTCCGCCGGAAGAAGTCGTTCGTCGAGCAGAACGTGCACCCGTACGGGCAGCCGCGGCCGAGTTCGAGCGGTATGTAGCGGGCGCTGCGCAGCGGTGGGTAGCGGTGGTAGGCGGGGACCGGGATGGCGTCGAGGTCCGCGATGGCCGGGGCGTTGGCGGTGCGGACGACCGTGCCGCCCTCGCGGAAGCTCAAGCCGGGGACGCCACGCAGGTCCGCGCCGGTGTCGAGGGCGTCCAGCAGCGCGGGGAGGCTTTCCTCCGCCTCGAACCGGAGCACGAAGTCGACGGACGGGAAAGCCGTCAGGGTAGCGGTGTCCACCACGGACGCCTGCGGTCCGCCGAGAACGATCCGCACCTCGGGACGCGCGCGTTTGAGCCTTTCGGCGATCCGGAGGGTGAGGGGGAAACTGCTGCAGATCGTGCCGAGCCCGATCACGTCCGGGTCCAGCGCGAGCAGCCTCTCGACCGCGTACTCGCGGAACGCTTCAGCGGTGGGCTCTTTCAGGTGCTCGTAGAAGACCTGGTTCAGGTCCACCACGTCGAACCGCCGACCCCGCTGTTCGAGCACGGCGGCGAGTGTCAGGACGCCGACCGGGGCGTGCTCGGCCAAGCGGAGGATGACCTCGGTCTCGGCGAGGTCCGGCCCGAACTCGCTGACCGTGGGCGGACTGACAATGCAGAACCTCATTCGCCACTCCCTGCCGGTGGCAGCGCCGGCCGGGAACCGCCCGCCCGCCACCGGGAGGGGCGGGGCGGACGAACGGGACCCGACCGCTCGCCGAAGCTGCTACTGCGCGACGACCACGATCACGACGACGATGACGACGTCATCGCGCGCACCGGCCTTCTGGAGGCTGCCCACCAGGTTGTTCTCGAAATTCGACTTGAGCGATTCGATGTCGTCCTCGGACAACCCGACATCGGGCATCACGAGCACGGCTTGACGTCTCTTGGGGCCGTTTTCCGCCATTGTCAGCACTCCTTGCTCGGAGATTGGCGGCGCTGGTGAGGCTCAACGGGGTGAAGCGACCCAAGAATGCCGCCGTCCGGTATGATCGGGTGCGGCTACGATCGTCGCACGCGGTACTGGCGGGCACCATTCGCACGACCGGGTGCCAAATATGCCACTCAGAGTGGTTCGTGCGAATCGTTGGTGTGGATTTCGTGCACGATCGAGTTAGTGAACCCCGCACCTTGAGCGCTCGGACGCCCACGGTCCGCCGGCCCTTGTCGGCTCGTCTCGACCTGCCGGCCGCGGCGCCCGTCGAGCGCTGCACTCGAACGGCTCAATGTGCCGCGGGCGTGCGCGGAGCATCCTGTCTGCCATGCGATGGTCATCCAGGACCCTCGTGCCTCCAGGGGGTCCGCGGTGATGGCTAACCGGCGATTGGCGCTCGTCGTGGCGGTCGACAGCTACTCCCATGCCGGGCTCCGCCAACTCGCCGCGCCGGCCGCCGACGCGGACGCGCTCGCCGAGGTGCTCGGCGACGCGGACCTGGGCGCGTTCGACGTGGACGTGCTGCGCAACCCGACCTCGACCGCCGTCGCCGAACGCGTGGACGACCTGCTCGCCGACCGCGATCCGGGCGATCTCGTGGTGCTGCACTTCTCCTGCCACGGACTGCTGGACCCGCGTGGCGAGCTCTACCTCGCCGCGACGAACACCACGCCGGACCGGCTGCCCTCGACCGCGGTGGACGCCGCGCTGGTCAACAGGCTGATGCGGCGCAGCCGGGCGGGTCAGGTCGTCCTCTTCCTGGACTGCTGCTACGGCGGGGCGTTCGAGCGGGGCGTCATCCCGCGCGCGGGTGGCGCCGTGGACATCGGCGGGCAGTTCACGGCTGAATCGCGGTTCGGCGGCGGGTACGGACGGGTGGTGGTGACGGCGTCGAGCGCGACCGAATACGCCTTCGAAGGCCTGGAGCCGGTCGAGTTCGACCGTGCACAGCCTTCGGTCTTCACCGGGGCGCTCACCGAAGGTCTCCGGACCGGGGCAGCCGACCTGGACGGCGACGGACAGGTGACGCTGGCCGAACTGTACGACTACGTCCACCGTCGGGTGAAGACGTTGTGCCCGCAGCAGACGCCGTCGAAATGGGAGTTCGAACTACAGGGCGAAGTGCGCATCGCCCGCAACCCGAACCGCCGGGTGCGACCGGGACGCCTCCCCGAGGAGATCGGGGAACTCCTGGAGCACTCGTCGCCGATGGCGCGGATGTCGACGGTGCAGGAGTTGGCGAGGCTCGCCGGGTCCGACGACCTGCCGCTCGCGCTGGCGGCCGTGGAGGCGTTGCGCGGACTGGCGGAGGACGACAGCCGCCGGGTCTCACTGGCCGGCGCGGAAGCGCTGACCACGATCCTGCCGCGCGTCGAGCCCGCGTCGCTCGACCTGGGGCGGGTTGCCCTCGGTTCGGTGGCGCACGCCGAGGACGTGCGGTTGGAAGGCGTCCCACTGGTCGCCGTGTCCCGGGTCGCCGTGTCGGACCTGCGGGTGAAGGCGAGGCTGAGCGGTTCGACGGTCAGGGTCGCGTGGGAACCGGTGGAAGTGGGCCGGTTGACCGCGAGGGTCACGGTCACCGGCCCACTGGGCGAGGTTCGGATCGAGGTGAACGGTGAGGCCTATGCCGACGAACGGCCGCGAGCGGAGCCGAAAGTGTCGGAAGTGTCGGGGGCGCTCGGCACCGAGGTCACTCGATCGAGGGACACGTCATCGCGGGGCACGCTCCTGCGCGCGGGCCTCGCGCCACCGCCGCCGGAGGGTTACAAGCCTTCGGGGCAACTGGCCGGAGCGGTCTTCGTCGTGGTGATGGTGGTGGTCGTCGTCCTCATGGTGGTCGCGCTGGCTGTCTGACCGTCGAGGGCGACTTGCCGTGGGAATTGGCAACTGATCGAGCGGTTCCTCTGGGTGATCTGGTTCGCGCAGAGGGGTTCGCTGCCCGCCACTCCCGCGGTGTTGACCAGCGAAGCGGTGCGGTGCGGCAGACCGAGGAACCGTTCACCGGCATCACGGGGCCGTGCAGCTGGCGCTGGGAGAGGTTGCGCCGTAACGGGACCTTCGGAACAAGCGATCAACGGGCATGCGGTGCGCGCGGAGGACCGACCGCAGAGATGCGTTGAACGCAGGGTAAGTCGCGGTTTCGGAGCCCTGGTCTCAGCGATGGCACGCAGTAGGACGAGGAGCGGGCTCCGGTGGGTGAGGGCGGCTGGGACGACCCGGGTCTGCCGGCGCAGGTCGGCATCGCGTCGGGTGGCGGGGTCGTGTACCAGGCCGGGCGGGACCTCCACGTCCAGCCGGCCGCCGCTCCGACGGTGGTGTGGCCGGTGCGGGTGGGGGTGCCGCCTCCGGTTGTCGAGCACTACCAGGACCGCGTGGCACCAGGGCAGGTGGTGGGCGAGGCGGCCTGCGTGGTGGCGTCGGGGTTGGGCGGGGTGGGCAAGTCGCAGTTGGTCGCCCGCCACGTGTTGCCGATGTGGCGTGATCCGGCCGTGGCGGTCGCGGTGTGGGTGTCGGCGCGGTCGCGGGTCGCCGTGGTGGCTGCTTTCGCCGAGGCGGCACGGCGGGTGCTGTGCGAGCGGGACCCCCACATCGGGAACCGTGCGGCCGACGACGCGGCGGGGCTGTTCCGCGAGTGGTTGGCCGCGACGGACCGCCGGTGGCTCGTGGTGCTCGACGACGTCCAAGACCCGGCCGACCTGCGGGACCTGTGGCCGCCGCAGGGCCGGGTCGTGGTGACGACCCGGCTGCGCGACCTGGCGCCTCCCTCACGAGGCCACCAGATCGATCTGGACGTGTTCAGCCCGGACGAGGCCGTGTCCTACCTGACGGGTGCTCTGGGCGTGGCGGGCCGGGAAGCGTTGGACTCGGTGCGCGGATTGGCGGACGACCTCGGCCGGCTGCCCTTGGCCTTGGGACAGGCCGCGGCGTTCATCCGCGACGACCCGCTGCTCACCGTCGCGGAGTACCGCGACCGGTTCGCGGATCGTCGCCGCAAGTTGACCGACTTGGCGCCCACCGAGGACCGGTTGCCCGAGCACCAGCTCGCGGTCGCCGCCACCTGGTCGCTGTCGATAGCGCGCGCCGACCGCGCCGGTCCCCGCGGAGTGGCTCGCACGCTGCTCGAACTGGCGGCCCTGCTCGATCCCGCGGGAACCCCGTTGGAGGTGTTCGTCAGTTCGACCGTGCTCACCCGCCTCAGCCGCCGCGGCCGACCCCGGCCGAAATGGCCGGTGTTCCCGTACGTGCGCGAAGGGGTCGATCGTGGGACGGTGCTGACCGCGTTGAGCCGACTGCACCGGCTCAACCTGATCACGTTGAGGCGAGCCGGTTCCGAAGGCACGGTCGCGGTACACGCGCTGGTGCAACGCGCCGTCCGCGACACGCTCACCTCCCGGCGGCTGCACACCCTGGCGCACTTCGCCGCCGACGCCATCATGGACGCACGGCCGAACACCATCACGATCGACCCGGAGCTGACGCAGTCGCTGCGCAGCGCCGCGAGGGCCGTCGAGGCCCGGACGACACCGGCTCTCTGGTCACCGCGCGCGCACCCGGTTCTGTTCTACATCGGCACTTCCCTCGGTGAGGAGCAGCAGAGCGCCGCCGCCTACGCCTACTTCCGCGAACTGCACCGGCAGGCGACCACCCGACTCGGCCCCGACCACGTTCAAACGTTGATCGCCCGCAACAACTCGGCTTTTTCGTGCGCTGAGGTCGAGGACCCGGTCACCGCGGTGGGGGAGTTCGAGGCCTTGCTGTCCGACTACGTGCGGGTGCTGGGTCCGGTTCACCCGCACACCCTGGTCGTCCGCAACAACCTCGCCTCGTGCCGTGGTTCGGCAGGGGACCACAAGGGTGCGGTGGAAGAGTTGGCCGTCCTGTTGGTCGATTACCTCCGAGTCCGCGGTCCGGATGACGACAGCACGCTGCGCATCCGCAACAACCTGGCAGCCCATCGACGGGACATGGGTGATGTGCGCGGCGCGATGGAGGCCTTCGAGATGTTGCTCGGCGACCGTCTTCGAGTGTGCGGCCCGGACCACCCGTCCACCCTGACCGTGCGCAGCAACCTCGCCGACCTGCGCGGCAAGCTCGGCGATCCGGTCGCCGCGGCCCAGGAGTTCCAGGTGCTGCTGGCCGACCACGAGAGGGTGCTGGGTCCGACCCATCCCGATGTCCTCGCGATCCGCTGGAGCCTCGCGCGGCTGCGCGGTGAGGCCGGTGATCCCGCCGCGGCGGCAGCGGAGCTCACGGAGCTGTTGAGCGACCACGTCCGGCTATTGGGTCCCGACCACCGCAGGACGGTGGACGTGCGGAACGACCTCGCTCACTGGCAGCGCGAGTCGGAGGGAGCGCGACGTCCGTGAAGTCCGGTCCTCACCTCGGCTGTGCCGTGCATGTGGCCGCGAGGCGGCGTTGCATGTCGAGGTGGCGGAACTGGTAGGTGGCGCCGTCCCGGCGTAGGACGCCGTGTACGGCGTGGGCGTCGGCGAGAAAGGACATGAGCGACCAGGGGAGGCGTCCGCGCAGCGCGAGTGCGCACCGGGTCGCGGTGTAATGCAACCATTGTGTCCGGCTCGCGGCGACGAGCACGCCCGTCGGGACGCCGTAAAGCAGGCCCCCGACGAGCGCGCTGGGCACGTGGAAGTCCGTGCCCATACCGGCGACGAACCCGATGGCCACCGTGACCGCGGTCGCGACCCCGGCCGTGCCGATGAGGAAGGCCGTGCGATCACGGACCAGCACCTGTCGGGGCGAGCGGACCGGGGTGATCTCGCGGGGTGCGTCCATGCCGTAGACCAGGCCGACGGCGACACCGACGACCGCGCCCATCAAGCCGGCGCTCGCCGGCTGGATGCCGCGGGTGTGGAGCAGCGCGGTCACCGCCGGGCCGACCACGGCCGCGACCACGAGGCCCTTGCCGGTGAAACGCAGACCTCGCGCGGGGCTGCCGGGGCCGAGGTGGCGCGCGACGAGTTCGACCGCCAAGCCCGCGGCCAGGCCGACGGCGAGCCCGTACGTCGGGTTGTAGTAGATCCCGTGCAGGAAGCCGAAGGCGACGCCTGCCCGCCTGGGGTCGGTCAACCACATGCGCGGGTCGGCCGGTGCCCAGTGCGGGTGCTGCGGCTGACGTCGGGGGAGTGCCGTCAGGAAGAGCGGGGGCAGCAGGCACAGCAGCACCCCGGTCGCCAAGTCGCCGCCCGTCGACGCGTGACGCACGGCCAGGGTGACGGCCACCAGCACGGCCAGAACCGTTCCCCGGCCCGGCCGCGGCGGTGTCGGTCCGCTCGACCGGACGACCAGCACCAGCACGAAGAGGGCCACCAGGGCGCTCACGCTCTTCTCGGCCGCCGTCCGGAGCCAGACCGCGTCGGTCGGCGGTGCTTGCCGGATGTACGACCAGACCGCCAGGCCGACGAACGCCCCGACGAGGTGCAGAAGCGGCCCGAAGGCCGGGAGTTCCCACGGTTGATCACGGGAGTTGGTCGCAAGCGTCATCACGACCACCACGAGCAGTCCCGTCAGCACGCTCTCGACCAACGCGCTGAACAAGGCGTCCGAGAGTCCCAGGATCGGGTGGTAGATCGGGAAGGTCAAGGCGAAGGCCGCGAACGCCGTCGCCGACGCCGCCCGCGCGGCGGTCGGTGGACGAGCCTTCACCGGGTGGACCGACCCGGCGGCCAAGCCGACCCCGATCACCAGCGAAGGGCTGGCCCACGAGTGGTCCAGCAACAGATCACCACCCAGGTCGATGGCCAAGCCGCTGCTGATCGCCACCACGACACCGGCGGACAACGCCGCACGGAGCCTGCCCGTCACCCACCACACCGTGGTGTGCACGAGCACGACGGACACGAGGACGATCGGGGCCAGCTCCCGGATGACAGGCCGCGAGTAGACCGCGGAGTACAGCGTTCCCGCGGCGAGAGCGGCGACCACGGCCAGCACCGCGCCGGCGGCGATGGCGAACCACGTCGGTGGTGCGAGCGGTGCGGAGCGCAGGCGGAGTTGCCACCATGTCAGGTTCGGTTGGCCGTGCCGGTCGTGTTCCAGGTGGTGCGCGAGGTAGCCGAGCCAGGTCACCGCTTCCTGTGGCCGCCAGCGCGACCGTCTGGTCGGGTGTGCGCGGAAGGCGGCTGGGACGAACCCGTCGAACAGGTGCCGCTCGACGCTCTCGCGGTCCGGGAGGGTGAGGAGCTGGTCGGGGTGTGGCAGCGGTCCCGCCGCGCTGTCTCGTGGTGCCGGGTTGTAGACGGTGCGCGCCAGTGTGGCCATGAGCGGTGTGCGGAGGACGTCGGCGAGCAGCCCACCGTCGCGTGCGGACCGCTCGACCCGCGCCCACCGCCGTTCACCGGCGGGCCCGCCGGCGCTGCTGCGCAGATACGCCAGGACGTCGTTGGTGCGCAGGGGTTGTAATCGGATGCCCGCCGCGCCGGTGAGGGTGACCTGTTGGCCGTGGAGGGGGCGTGTGGCGGCTCGGTAGGCGTCGGTGCGGCTGCTGATGACCAGCGGCCGGCCGCCGTGCAGCGCTAGGTTGATCTCGCCCAGGGCGGGACCGCGCAGCGGCTCCGGGATCTCGTCCAGGCCGTCGAGCACCACGATGATCAGGTTGTTGTCGAGCAGGGCCTTGAACAGCGTTCGGCCGGAGGTCTCCTCGTGTTCGAGGGCGGGGTGGTCGATGGCGAGGCGGTCGACCAGCCAGGCGTCGAGGTGTTGGTCCCGCGGGTTCCAGGAGGCGATGGAGACCAGCACGGGCACCGGGTCTCCCGGTCGGCGGGACGGCGGCGCGAGGAGGTCGACGACGAAACCGGCCAGCAGCATCGTCTTGCCCGCACCGGGTTCGCCCAGCACCACCAGCCTGCCGGTCGGGACCTTGCGCCACGTGGTGACCAGCTTCCCGTCCGCCTCGGCCAGGTCGTCGGCCGCGCTCGCCCACGGCGTGCCGTCGTGCGGCCGACGCCAACCGGTGCCGCGGTCGGCCAGTCGCACGATGTCCGCCCAGGCGGTGACGAGGTCGGCCGCAGCCGGTTCCCAGCCGATCGGGAGCGGGTAGGGGTCGTTGAGCGACCGCCTGGTGACCTCGTCCCGCCACTGCGCGTGGACCGCTGCCGCCAGGCGGTCGGCGACCGCGGACAGGTCCGGCGTCCTGGCCGTGCGTTGGCCGGCGCGGTGGCCGAGCAGGTCGACGGCGAGGGCGGCGGCGGCGAGGACACCGACCGCGGTCCACGTGGCGGTGGGCCACCAGTCCTCGTCGACCGACACGGTGTTCGTGGCCATGTTGCCCACCAGCGCGACCGCGATGGTCAACGCGGACAGCGTGGCGGTCGAAGGGCGCCGAGCCACGTAGGTCTCCTACCGCTCGTGAACTCCGTGGGTGGAGATCGTGCGGTGCAGGACCGCCGTTACCGCGGCACGGCGAAGCTCTGTGGTCCGCGGGCGTGTTGGAGAATGGCGGTGAGGAACCCGACCGTTACTCATTCCAGGGAATACTGGATGTGTTCGCAGTGAGGTCGCCGGCCCGGACCACCCCTCTCGAAGTGTCGATCGGCGCACTGGGAGGGAAGTCCGTGTGGGCTTGGGTGGTGTCTGGTTACGCAGCCTTCGCGCTCGCCCTTGCAGGTTGCGCCGGATTCGTGGCGATCTTCTACCGCGATTTGGTAAAGGGGCCTGGTCGAGGTACCGGGCGAAGGCGAACAACCGTCGCGTTTCGCCCTGTACCTCTCTCACCGAGGCACGCGGGTGGCCTCGCGATGTGGTGCGTCTGCGGTCACAGGCCCAGTTCGGCGGCGGCCAGGGCGGTGCCCTTGACGCGGGCTTCGATCTTCGCGAAGGCCACGTCGCGGGAGGTGGAGGTGTCGTCGGCGAAGGGGGAGAAGCCGCAGTCGTCGCAGGTGCCCAGTTGGTCCACGGGGATGTGGCGGGCGGCCAGCAGGACGCGGTCGCGGACCTGTTCGGGGGTCTCCACCGCGGGGTCGATCGGGTCGGTCACGCCGACGAAGACGCGGATGCCCGGCCGGAGGTGGTCGGCGATGATCCGCAGCACGCGTTCGGGGTCGGGTTCGCTGGCCAGTTGCACGTAGAAGTTGCCGACGCGCAGCTGGAACAGCTTGGGCAGCAGTTCGGCGTAGTCCACGTCCAGGCTGTGGGTCGAGTCGTGGTCGCCGCCGGGGCAGGTGTGCACGCCCAGCCGTGCGCGCTCGTCGTCGGTGAACCGGTCGAGCACACGGTTGTTGATCGCGACGAAGTTGTCCAGCACGCCGCCGGAGGGGTCGAGCTTGAGCGCCAGCCGCCCTTCGGTGAAGTCGAGCTGCACGACGTGCGCGCCGGCGTCCAGGCAGCCCCGGATGTCGGCCTCGGCCTCGTTGACGAGGTCGTCCAGGAAGGCTTCGCGGGAGTAGCCGTCGATGCCGTCCTGCGGGTAGAGCAGGCTCAGCGCGGACGGCGCGATCACCGCCTGCTTCACCGGCGCCTCGGTGTGGCGGCGGGCGTCGCGCAGGAACTCCTCGGCGTGGACCTGGTAGCGGAACGGTCCGGCGGTCAGCCGGGGCAGCTGCCGGGTGTGCCCGTCGGCGAACGGGATGACCGCCCCGTCGGGGGCCAGCGTGGACAGGCCGGCGAGCGGGTAGGTGACGAAGCTCGGCTTGGCCTGCTCGCCGTCCACCAGCACGGGGCTGCCGATCTTCTCCAGCCGGGAGATGGTGTCGGCGGTGGCCTGCTCTTGCAGGAGGGCGAGTTCGCTGTCGTGCAGTCTGCCTTGCGCGTGCTCGGCCAACGCCTCCTGCAACGCGAGGGGGCGGGGGATGCTGCCGATGGGCTCGGTCGGGATGCTCATGTCGGCGGACACTAGGTCCGGTCGGTCGGCGCGGCGCGGCGACGCGGTCGATGTTCATCCCCGGGACTTCGGCTTCCCGCGTCCCCACGGTCGAATTCACCCGACCAGGTGGATCGGCTCGACGGCGAGCGGGACGGCGTGGTGGGTCGTCCGGGCGTAGCGTGCGGTGTGGGTGACCGGCTCTCGCCGTCGGGGTACGGGCACCGGGTGCGCTCCACGACAGGGAGGCGGGCGGCCGTGTCATCGGGTGAGGACGACCGGCGGGGAGCCGACGACGACGTGGTGCGCCGCGTGGACGAGGTCACCTGGGCGTTGGACGACCTGTGCCGCACGTTGGAGCGCGAGGAGCGGCTGCCGGAGATCCTCGACCGGTTGTGCCGGCAGATCGTGCACGCCATCCCCGAAGCCGACATGGCGAGCGTGTCGATGCTGCGCGACGGTGTGCCGGAGACCGTCGCGGCGACCGGTGACCACGCGATCGAGATCGACAAGGCCCAGTACGTCGCGAACGAGGGACCGTGCCTGGAGGCCGCGACGGCCGGTGCGACGGTGCGGGTGGTGGTGGCGGAGGTGCGTGACCGGTGGCCGGCGTTCGTGGAGGTGGCGGGGCGGGTGGCCGTGTCGAGCTACCTGTCCGCGCCGCTGTTCATCGACAGCGAGTACCACGGTTCGCTCAACCTCTACGGCCGCGCTCCGCACGGGTTCGGCAAGCTCGACGCGGCCTTGCTCGCGCTCTACACGACCGCGGCGGAGGCCGCGTTGCACGGTGCCCGGCGATACCTGTTGGCGCGGGAGCAGACCGAGCACCTGCGCACCGCGCTGGTGACCCGGGCGGTCATCGACCAGGCCAAGGGCGTGATCATGGCGGTGCGGCGGATTCCCGCCGAGGAGGCGTTCGAGGTGCTGGCGGCGAAGTCCCAGGAGGAGAACGTGAAGGTCCGCGAGATCGCGGAGCGGTTCATCAAGGGGATCGTGGAAGGCGGCTGACCGGCGTTGGTGGTCGGCTCCCGGGGGTACCCGCTGGTGCACGGCAACCCCTGGAGGCCGCACCATGACCGATCCGCGACACGACCCGGCACCGCCCGACACGGGGTCGTTGTACTTCGTGGGCAACGCCACGACGGTGTTGCGGCTCGGGCCGTTCACCGTGCTGACCGACCCGAACTTCCTGCGCCGCGGCCAGTGGACGCACATCGGGCAGGGTGTGGTGTCGCGGCGGTTGAAGGATCCCGCGATCGGGATCGACGAGCTGCCGCCGTTGGACGCCGTGGTGTTGTCGCACCTGCACGGCGACCACTTCGACCGGGTGGCCGCCCGGGGGCTGGACCGCGACCTGCCGATCCTGACCACCCCGCACGCGGCGCGTCGGCTGGGGAAGCGGGGGTTCCGGGAGTCGGTGCCGCTGCGGACGTGGGCGGACATGACCCTGGACAAGGGAGGTGCCTCACTGACGGTCACCTCGTTGCCCGGGCGTCACGCGTTCGGGGTGGTCGGGAAGGTGCTCCCGCCGGTCATGGGCACGTTGCTGGACTACCGTGCCGCGCCCGGCGCACCCGGCTTCCGGGTCTACCTCACCGGTGACACGTTGGTGCACGACGACCTGCGGGAAATCCGTGACCGTTGCCCGGCCATCGACGTGGCGGTGGTGCACCTGGGCGGCACGAAGGTGCTGGGGGTGCTGCTCACGATGGACGGTCGGCAGGGCGTGGACCTGCTGGAGATGGTGCGCCCGCGCCTCGCCGTCCCCGTGCACTTCGACGACTACGGCGTGATGAAGTCGCCGCTGTCGGACTTCCGCGACGAGGTGCGGCGCCGCCGGCCGGGAGCGGCGGTCACCTACCTCGATCGCGGCCACGTGCTCGAACTCCCGGCGGCGGGCCGCTGAACGGTCAGGGGCGGAAGACCGCACGGGTGCAGCCGTCCTCTTTGGACTTGAACAGGTCGTAGCCGCGGGGCGCGTCGTCCAGCGGCATGACGTGGGTCGCCAGGTGGTTGGTGGTGATGCGGCCGGCGGCGATGTGGTCGAGCAGCATCGGGATGTAGCGCTGCCCGTGCTGCTGGGCCGCGCGCAGCGTCAGGCCCTTGTTCATCACCGCGCCCAGCGGGAACTTGTCCACGAAGCCGCTGAACACGCCGAGCACGAACACCGTGCCGCCCTTGCGGCAGGCGTGGATCGCGTCGCGCACGGCGATCGGCCGGTCGGTCTCCAGCTTCAGCTTGCTCTTGACCTGGTCGTAGACGTGCTGCGGGCCGAAGCTGTGCGCTTCGCAGCCCACCGCCTCGATGCACACGTCCGGGCCACGGCCGCCGGTCATCTCCCGCAGCGCCGCGCCGATGTCGGTGCGCGCGTAGTTCAGCGTCTCCACGCCGAACACCCGCTCGGCCTGTTCCAGCCGGTAGTCGAGCCGGTCGATCACCACGACCCGCTCCGCGCCCTGCAACTGCGCCGCCCGCGCGGCCATCTGGCCCACCGCGCCGCACCCCCACACCGCCACCACGTCACCGGGCGCGACGCCGCCGAGGTCCGCGCCCATCCACCCGGTGGGCACGGAGTCGGAGGCGAACAGGGCGCTCATGTCGTCCACCCCGTCGGGGATCGGGATGGCGGTGTGGTCGGCGAAGGGCACGCGCACGTACTCGGCGTGGCTGCCCTTGAACCCGCCCATCGCGTGCGAGTAGCCGAACACGGCGCCGGGGTCCGCGCCCCACAACGCCTGCGTGATGCCGGGGTTGGTGTTGCTGTTGTCGCACAACGACCACAGGTCGTGGGTGCAGTACCAGCACGAGCCGCAGCCGATGAACGAGCACACCACGACCCGGTCGCCGGGCCGGTGGCGGGTGACGCCGGGGCCGACCTCGACCACCTCGCCCATGAACTCGTGCCCGATGACGTCCCCGGCCTGCATGAACGGGATGTGCCCGGTGATCAGGTGCAGGTCCGAGCCGCACGCGGTGGTCAGCCCCACCTTGAGCACCAGGTCCCCGTCGTTGATGATCCGGGCGTCGGGGACCTGCTGGACCCTCAGGTCGTTGACGCCTTCCCAGCACAGCGCTTTCACAGCCTGCCCTCCCCGGCCGCACGACTGGTCACCAGGCGCAGCACCCGTCCCGCCGGACCCGGGTGGGTCGCGGGCGGGTCCGGCCGCAGCACCGATCCCGTCTCGATCAACGACTTCGTCCGGCGCAACGCGACCCGCAGGTCTTCGCGCGACACGTCACCGACCGGCCGCGCGAGCAGTTCGGTGCCCTTGTCGCCGGTGGCGGGCCGGATGCGCAGTTCCACGTCCTGGCGCAGCTCGGCCAGCGGTTCGGGCAGGTCGTGCAGCCGGTCGGGCGAGCAGTGCACGGTCACGGCGAGCCAGTGCTCGTCTCGACTGTCCGCCTTGCGCCGCGCGACGACCAGCCGGCCGACCACGGCCGCTGCCGCCGCGCCGACGCCGGTCAGCACGGCGGCCCTAGACGATGTCCTCATGCGCGAGCCCTTCTTCGGGGTTGTCATCGGCCCAGCGGTCCGACGTCGGAGTGGCGACCGGGCAGCCGCGCGGCGTGGCGCTGACCGGGGCCGGGGCCGCCGCGGGCGGCGAGCCGGTCGGCCACCGCCCCGGTCGCGAAGGCGTAGACGGCCTTGTGCAGCAGGTCCACGGCCAGTTCCGGGCGCGGCCAGGTCTGCGGTGGCGCGCCGACGCCGGTGGCGTTCTCCAGGACCTGGTCGTTGGTCAGCCGGACCACGGCGAACATGCCCGAGGCGACCGGACCGCGCAGTCCGGCGTTGGCCATCAGCGCCCGGACGACGCCCAGCACGGCGCCCTGCCCGAAGTGCATGACGAGGTTGTGCGCCCGCGACCGTCGTTCCGGCAGGCCGGTCAGCCGTTCCAGCACCCTGGCGGGCACGTGGGAGTCGGGCCGGCCGGTCACCCGCTGCTCGACCTTCTCCGCGACCGTCATCACCACCACCCCGACGGCTCCGGCGAGCACACCCTGTCCCAACGAGCGCATCAACATGTCCGCCGGATACCCACCGGGCCGAACTCCATGTCACCGAGGGTCGGGAACGGCGGCGACGCTCCACCGCTCGCAGCCCAGCAGCGTCTCGTCGGCCAGGCGGTCCACCAGCCCGGCCGGGTTCCCCGCCTCCCGGAACGCCCGGCGCTGCCGGTCCGCTCCCGTGCCGAACCGGTCCACGGCGGCCAGGAGGCGTTCCACCGACTCCAGATCGCCGCTCGCGCACAACGCGTCGCGCACCACGTGGACGAGCCGGTCCACCAGCAGGCGCGCGGGCACCAAGCGCCCGGAGAACACGTCGAGCGCGCGACCGCCGAGCCCGTCGCGCGCGGCCCGCCAGGACGCCATGCGCAGCAGTTCGGCGGGCACCGGGGAGCCCCGCAGCCCGCGGCCCAGGTCGGCCAGCGCCGTGGTGACCAGTGCGCGCACCAACGCCGCGAACAGCACGGCTTCGTCCACTGTGGACGCCACGTCCGCGATGCGCACCTCGACGGTCGGCAGGTGCGCGGACGGCCGGACGTCCCAGTAGACCATCCTCAGGTCGCGTGCCGCGCCCGCCTCCAGCAGCACGTCGCACGTGCGCCGGTAGTGGTCGAACGACTCGAAGTACGGCGGTGGCCCGGCCGACGGCCAGCGCGACCACACCACCGAGCGCCAGCTCGCGTACCCGGTGTCGCGTCCGCGCGCGATCGCCGAGTTGGCGGTGAGCAGGCTGAGCACCGGCAGCCACGGCCGCACGTGGTTGCACACCTGGACGGCGGTCTCCGCGTCGGGCACGGCGACGTGCACGTGGCACCCGCAGATGGACTGCTCGGCCGCCAACAGTCGGTAGTCGTCCTTGAGCTGTGCGTAGCGCCCCTGGTCGCCGGTGCCGGTCTCCGGGCCGCCGATGGGCGGCGCGCCCACCGCGAGCAGCCGGGCGCCGACCCGCCGCGCCGACTCGGCCGCGACCGCGCGCAGGTCCGACAGTTGCCGCCGCACGTCGCCCAGGTCGTGGCACACGGCCGTCCGGGTCTCGACCTGGGCGGTGGACAGCTCCACGTCCAGCTCCACGCCGAACCGCTCCGCCGCGCACCGCACGACCCGCGGCCCGAGCGGGACGGGGTGCCCGGTGTCGGGCGCGACGACCAGGAACTCCTCTTCGACACCGAGCGTCGGTGGCGGGGACGTCCGCATTGAGGCCCTCCGACCGTGTGAGCGCATGGTCACCGCTTCCCCGAGCGCCGGTGGAAGCGCCGACTGCTTGACGCCTGAATGGTGGAGTACCCGTACGTCCGATTGCCGAACCGCGCAGTCCGGTTACCGAGCGCAGTCACGCGATTTCGAGGAGTGCGGGGTTCGCCCCTCCGATCACGGGTATCCGCCCGCGGAACCGGCCCTGAGCGCCGTCGCCCTCGCCCTCGTCCGAAGGACGCCCATGACGACCTTGAAGCCCACGCCGATCGTCCCGGACGGCGCGGCGCGGCCCCGGCGCAAGGGCTCGGCCCTGCTGCGCCTGTTCGCCACCACCGACCACAAGCTGATCGGGCTGCTCTACCTCACCACCTCGTTCGGGTTCTTCCTGGTCGGCGGGGTGATGGCGTTGCTGATGCGCGGCGAGCTGGCCCGGCCGGGCCTGCAGTTCCTGTCCAACGAGCAGTACAACCAGCTGTTCACCATGCACGGCACGGTGATGTTGCTGCTCTACGCCACCCCGATCGTGTTCGGTTTCGCCAACTTCATCCTGCCGTTGCAGATCGGCTCGCCGGACGTGGCGTTCCCGCGGCTCAACGCCCTGTCGTACTGGCTGTACCTGTTCGGCGGCCTGATCGCGGTCAGCGCGTTCCTCACCCCGGCGGGCGCGCCGGACTTCGGGTGGACCGCCTACACGCCGTTGAGCAGCGCCATCCGCACCCCGGGCGTCGGGGCCGACCTGTGGATCGCGGGCCTGGTCGTCGGTGGTCTGGGCACGATCCTGGGCGCGGTCAACATGATCACCACGGTGATCTGCCTGCGCGCGCCGGGCATGACGATGTTCCGGATGCCGATCTTCACCTGGAACATCTTCATCACCGCCATCCTGGTGCTCATCGCGTTCCCGATCCTGACCGCGGCGCTGCTGGGGCTGCTGGCCGACCGGCACCTGGGGGCGCACGTGTTCGACCCGGCCAACGGCGGGGCGATCCTGTGGCAGCACCTGTTCTGGTTCTTCGGCCATCCCGAGGTCTACATCGTGGCGCTGCCGTTCTTCGGGATCGTCAGCGAGATCTTCCCGGTGTTCAGCCGCAAACCGCTGTTCGGCTACAAGGGACTGGTCTACGCCACGATCGCCATCGCCCTGTACTCGGTGATCGTGTGGGCGCACCACATGTACGCCACGGGCGCGGTGCTGATGCTGTTCTTCTCGCTCACCACGTTCATCATCGCGATCCCGACCGGGATCAAGTTCTTCAACTGGATCGGCACGATGTGGAAGGGCCGGTTGACGTTCGAGTCGCCGATGCTGTTCAGCGTCGGCTTCCTGGTGACGTTCCTGTTCGGCGGCCTGTCGGGCATCCTGCTGGCCTCGCCGCCGATCGACTTCCACGTCACCGACACGTACTTCGTGGTGGCGCACTTCCACTACGTCCTGTTCGGGACGATCGTGTTCGCCACCTACGCGGGCATCTACTTCTGGTTCCCGAAGTGGACCGGTCGGATGCTGGACGAGCGGCTGGGCAAGGTGCACTTCTGGACGACGTTCATCGGCTTCCACCTGACCTTCCTGGTGCACCACTGGCTGGGCAACCAGGGCATGCCCCGCCGGTACGCCGACTACCTGCCCAGCGACCAGTTCACCCACCTCAACACCGTCTCCACGATCGGGTCCTTCGTGCTGGGCGCGTCCACGCTGCCGTTCCTCTACAACGTCTTCCGCAGCTACCGCTTCGGCGACCCGGCCGAGCACGACGACCCGTGGGGCTTCGGGAACTCACTCGAATGGGCGACGTCCTGCCCGCCGCCCCGGCACAACTTCACCGAACTGCCGCGCATCCGCTCCGAGCGGCCGGCGTTCGAACTGCACTACCCGCACATGGTGGAGCGGATGCGCGAGGAGTCCCACTACTCGGTGCTGCGCCGCGACCAACGTGACGTGAAGACCGACCCGACCACCGAGAAGTACCTCGCGCCGACCCGGCGCGAGACCCCCGACGAGGACTAGGCCACCGGACGAGGTGCCCCGTGAACCGACGCCAGGAACGCCGCCGCCTGCGTGAGATCGAGCGCCGGTTCGAAAGCGACGACCCCGTGCTCGCGGCTGCGCTGGCCGGGCCGCGCGTGGCTCCCGGTGGGGTCGAGGCCACTGGGCGTTCGGTGCGGGTGGGCGTGGCGGTGCTGGGGGTGGCGTTGGTGGTGGTCGGGGCCTTGACCCACCTGTTGCTGGTGTTCGCGGGCATCCTGAGCTTGATGACGGCGGCGTGCATGCACGTCTCACGCCCGAACCGGTAGGCGCTGTCCGGGGGCGCGTCTGGTGCGACAGCCCGTCCAGGCGTGCGCTTCGGTCAACGCGACGCACGTCGGACTTCGTTGCGGCAGCGGCTACCGGGTGATGCCCTGGCCGCCCGCCGGCCATCGCTCGACGCGCGAGATCACCTCGGATGCGGCACCGTCGGATCGGTTGGTCGGCTCGGCTCCGGGTAACCGGCCGGAGGACCACGGGGAGGGTCGTGTGAGTGCGCTGGGGCTCATGGTGGCGAGCGGCGAGGCGAACCTGTTGTTCGCGCGCAACCAGATGGCGTTGTCGCTGGGGTGGCACATCGTGTTCGCCTGTTTCGGGATCGCCTTCCCGGCGATCGTGGTGTTCACCGAGTGGCTGGGTCACCGGCGCGGTGACGCGGTGCTGACCGGGTTGGCGCACAGGTGGGCGAAGGCGATGGGTGTGCTGTTCGCGGCCGGCGCGGTGTCGGGCACGCTGCTGTCGTTCGAGATGGGCATCCTGTGGCCGGGGCTGATGGAGCGCTTCGGCGAGGTGTTCGGCTTCCCGTTCGTGCTGGAGGGGTTCGCGTTCTTCGTCGAGGCCATCTTCGTCGGGGTGTACCTGTTCGGGTGGAACCGCCTGTCACCGCGGGCGCACATGCTCAGCGCGTTGCCGATGATCGCCGCCGGCATCGCGGGCGCGTTCTTCGTCGTCTCGGCCAACGCCTGGATGAACAACCCGACCGGGTTCGCGCTGGACGCACAGGGCGACGTGGTGGACGCGCGGCCGTGGGCGGCGATGTTCGGGCCCTCGGCGTGGCCGCAGTTCGTGCACATGTGGTTGGCCGCGTTCATGGTGACCGGGTTCCTGGTCGCCTCGGTGTACGCGGTCGGGATGCTGCGCGGCCGGCGGGACCGCCACCACCGGTTGGGGCTGCTCATCCCGTTGACCGTCGCGGCGATCGCCACCCCGGTGCAGATCGGCGTGGGTGACTGGATCGCCAACACCGTGGCCGACAACCAGCCCGCCAAGCTGGCCGCGATGGAGGGCCAGTACGAGACGACCGCGGGGGCGGGCCTGTCGCTCGGCGGGATCTACCGCGACGACGAGCTGCACTACGCGCTGGAGATCCCCTACGGGTTGTCGCTGCTGATCCACCACGACCCCGACGGCGTGGTCCCCGGCCTGGAGGAGGTGCCCGCCGACCAGCGGCCACCGGTCAACGTCGTGCACCTGGCCTACAACACGATGGTCCTGCTCGGCACCGCGCTGCTGGGCCTGGCCGTCTGGTTCGGCCTGGTGTGGTGGCGTCGCCGGCGGCTGCCGCGCGGTGACTGGTTCCTGCGCGCGGTGGCGGCCTCCGGGGTCGCGGCCGTGGTCGCGATGGAAGCCGGGTGGGTCACCACGGAGGTCGGCCGGCAGCCGTGGATCGTCTACGGGCTCATGCGCACCGCCGACGCGGTCAGCCCGGCCCCTGGGCTGGCCTGGGGGCTTGTGGCGGTGGTCGGGGTCTACACGGCGTTGACGGTGTTCACGGTGGTCGTGCTGCGCCGGCTGGCCCGGGGCCGTGACACGCTCGCGCCGCAGGAGACGCGATGACGCTGGCCGAGGTGGTGCTGGGGGCGGCGTTCGTGGGGCTGGTGGCCTACGCCCTGTTCGGCGGCGCGGACTTCGGCGGGGGCATCTGGGACCTGCTGGCGGGTGGCGGGCGGCGCGGGCAGGCCGTTCGCGAGCGGGTGGAGCGTTCGATCGGGCCGGTGTGGGAGGCCAACCACGTCTGGCTGATCTTCGTGCTGGTGGTGTTGTGGACGGGGTTCTCGGGCGGGTTCGCCGCCGCCGCGACCACCCTCTACATCCCGCTCACGCTCGCGGCGATCGGCATCATCGGGCGCGGCGCGGCCTTCGCCTACCGCAAGAGCGTCGGCGTGGGGGCGATGCGGCGCTGGTTCGGCACGGTGTTCGCGGTGTCGTCGCTGCTGACGCCGTTCTTCTTCGGCGCTGTTGTCGGCGGGGTCGCCTCGGGTCGGGTGCCGCCGGGCATCGCGGCGGGGGACGTGGTGACCAGTTGGGCGAACCCGACGTCCCTGCTCGGCGGCGTCCTGGCCGTGCTGGTGTGCGCTTATCTGGCCGCGGTGTTCCTGTGCGGCGACGCCCGCCGCGACGGCGAACACGACCTGGCCGAGGCGTTCCGCCGCCGCTCGCTGGCCGCGGCGCTGGCCACGGGCGCGGTCGGCTTGGCCGGGATCGCCGTGCTGCGCGCCGACGCGCCCCTGCTGTTCGCGGGGCTGACCGGCCGCGGCCTGCCGGTGGTGGTGCTGTCGGTGGTCGCCGGCCTGACCGCCCTGGCGCTGCTGCTGGCCCGCCGCTACATCGCGGCCCGGATCGCCTCGGGGCTCGCGGTCGCGGCGATCCTGACGGGGTGGGCCGTGGGCCAGTACCCGTACCTGCTGCTGCCGTCACTGACCGTGGACCAGGCCGCCGCCGGCCGCCCCACGCTGCTCGCCCTGCTGGTCGCGCTGTCGGTCGGCACGGTGATCCTGGTGCCTTGCCTGGTCTACCTCTACACGCTGTTCCAGCGCCCTCCCGCGGGCACACCGACACGCCCCTGACCAGCCGGGTGGGAGCCATGGCGGGCTGCACGCTCGGCGACCCCGGGCCGGTGTGAGGCCCGGGGTCGCCGGTGGTGGGTCGGTTGGTCAGGAGTTGTCGGATGCGTGCACGGCGATGATGTTCCTGGTGTCCAGCACGGCGATCGTGCGGTCGGGGAGCAGGACCGGCAGCCACCGGTGCGCGGTCTGCGGGTCCTCGATGTGTGCTCCCATGACGACGCCGCGCAGGAACACGGTCGGGTCGAGCACGTCCGGGTTGAGGTAGGTGACGAGCGCACCGCGCTCGGGACAAGGCGAAATGGCCATGGCGGAGTCCAGTGGGGTTAGATGCCGCGCATCGGCCGGAATGCTCGACGCGGCCTGCCTGTCGCCGTTTCTTCGACGTAGTTCACGGATACCCGCGCCCGCTCGGCGCAACCGTTGCTCGGAATGGCTCAAGTGGAAAGCAGGCGCACCGCCGCCACCGCGTCGGCGACGGTCGGGTGCAACGGCAGCGCGCTGTCGACCTGGCTGACCTGCAACGGCCGCAGCACGGCGCGCCGGTCGGCGACGACGGCGAAGGGGATGCCCAGCCGGGCCGCGCGGTGCCGGGCGTTGATGAGCAACGCGATTCCCGCCGAACCCAGGAAATCCACTTCGCACAGATCCAGCACGACGGACTCCGGTCCGGTTTCGAACACAGCGTCCAATTCGGCCGCGACCGGATCTCTGGAACCGGCGTCGAGCGACCCGGACACGCGGACCAGCGGGATGCCGCCGTTCGCCTCGGTGGCGACCGCGGGGCCACTGTGCTCGGTCATGTGGTTCCTCTCGGGAAGGTTCGTCATCGGGCCGGTCATAGGGACGTGCCCGCCGCGTGCGACAACCGCCGCGCGACACCCACCCTGGCCAGCGGCACACGGTCCGGTCCGGCGAGCACCGCGGCGGTCCAGGCCGCGACCTCGGCAGCCGGGGGCGTCAGGGCGGTGTCGTAGTGGGCGTGGACGAGCAGGTCTTCCCCGCTGTGGGTCTCCACGGCCAGCGACCAGCCGTAGTGCTGGTCCCACAGCAGCGCGACCTCGCGATCGGGCCAATGGGGCAGTCGCGAGTCCAGTGCGATGTAGGCGGTGGCCGGCGGGTCGACGCAGAACTGCTCGCCGCTCAACCCCAGGGCCGCCGACACCTGTCGGACGTAGGCGTGCAGCGCACGAGCGCGCGCGTCGTCGGGATACGGATACATGGTCACCGCTTCCGCGATTCCAATGGAAGCGCCGCCTGTTTGACGCGTGAATCCCGGAATACCCACGCTCACGTCCGCCAAACGGACCCGTGAGGCGGTTCAGGGCTTGGGCTTCTTCTTGCCCTCGGCTTTGCCCGGGTTCGGTTTGTCCGCGATGTCGGTCGGGCGTTCGGTCGCCGGTTCTTGCACGACGGTGGTCGGCGGGGGAGGGGTCGGTGGCGGTGTGGCCGACGGTGTGGTGGAGGCCGGTGCGGTGGTCGAGGTCGCCGGGGGAGTGGGTTCGGCTTCCGGCGTGGTGGGCAGGGCGAGGAAGGCGGTCAGCGCGACGGCCAGTGGGCCGGCCACGGACAGCGCGAAGGCCGGACGGCGCCAGTGGGTCGGTCGACGTGTCTGGACGGGGATGTCGAGGGCGGTGGGCAGTTCCGCGCCGCGCAGGGCTTGGGCGCAGGCGGCGGCGGTGGGGCGGCGTTGCGGGACCAGGGAGGTCATCAGGGCGAGGGTTCGGGTGAGGTCGTCGGGCAGGTGGTCCGGGATGTGCGGTGGCCGGTGCAGGCGGGCGAGCGCGGTTTCGGCTTCGCCGCCGTCGAACTCGCGGTGACCGGTGAGGCATTCGAGCAGGACCAGGCCGAGGGCGTAGATGTCGGTGGCGGGGGTGATGGTGTCGCCGCGGACCTGTTCGGGGGCGAGGTAGGCGGCGGTGCCCATGATCTGGCCGGACCTGGTGAGCTGGGTGCTGTCGGTGAGCCGGGCGAGGCCGAAGTCGGCCAGGTGGGGTCGTGCCTGCTCGTCGAGCAGGATGTTGGCGGGTTTGACGTCGCGGTGCACGATGCCGTGGGCGTGGACGTGGTCCAGCGCGTCGGCCAGTTGTGCCCCCAGTCGTCGGACCGTGCCGGGGTCCATGGGGCCTTCCGCCATGCGTTGGCGCAGTGTGCTGCCGTGGATCAGCTGCATCACGACGAAGGCCACGGGTCCGTCGGTGCCCGCGTCGAACACCGACACCACGCCGGGGTGCTCCAGTCCGGCGAGGGTGTGGACCTCGCGGCGGAAGCGTTGGTGTGTGGCGAGGTCGGTGCCGCCACGCAGGATCTTGACGGCGACCGGGCGGTCGAGCGTGGTGTCCCGGGCTTTGCGGACCTCGCCCATGCCTCCCGCGCCCAACAGTTCCGCCAGCTCGTAGCGGCCGGCGAGCAGTTCGCGACTTGTGGGCACCGACACCTGGTTGGGCCTTCCGTCCGGGAGCACCGCCCGTCCGGGTACCGCCCGGCCGTGGGCCCGAAACACCTGCACTTCGGGACCCCGCAATGCGTGGGTCAGGACAACGGGACCTCGGCCCAGACGGTCTTGGCGCCCGCCAGGACGTGGACGCCCCAGCGGTGCCCGGACAGCGTGTCCACCAGGGTCAGGCCGCGGCCCCGGTTGGAGTTGACGCTGGAGTGGCCCGGTGTGGGCAGGAGGTCGGGGCTGGCGTCGTCGATCTCGACGCGCAGGCGTGCGCCACCGTCGACCCGGAGCAGCCGCAGTCGGCGCGGGCCTCGCGCGTGGTCGTAGGCGTTGGCGACCAGTTCCGAGCAGACGAGCAGCACGTCGTGCAGCGCGTCCTCGGCGATCGAGGCCAGGACGTCGGTCAGCCACTGGCGCAGCCGCGCCAAGGGCGCGGTCGGCGTCGTGAGCACGACGTTGATCCTTGTTTCGAGCGCGTCCCGCAGCGGCATCATCGCGGCCTCCACCACACCCCCAGGCCGCCTTCGTCTGGCCTCTTGGCGACTCCGGCGGCGGATTACCCGTTCTGCGGAGTCCCGAAACGCGGCGGCCGGCTGGTGGTCACGGGGCGTTCACGAGGTATCGCGGCCGACCGGGATCGATCGTTGACACAGGTCAGGACGACCACCACGAGAACCTGTCCCGCCTCATCCCACGCGTCGTCGTGTCGCCGCCGACCGCGTGCAGCGCCTCCTCGACCGTGGCGCACAGGCCCAGCAGCGCCCCCACGTCGGTGATCCGCATCGGCCGCACGACCGTGCGCGCACCGGCCACGACGGCGAACCCGGCACCCGACCGCTCGGCGTGCTCACGCGACTCGACCAGCACCGCGATGCCCATCGACCCGAGCAACGTCACCCCGGCCAGATCGACCACCAGCGCCGCGGGGCGGTCGGCCAAGCAAGCCAGCAGACGCTCCCGCACCTGCTCGCACGTGCCGGTCTCGATCTCACCCCGAACCGCGGCGAACACCACGCCACGACGCTTGGTCACACTCACCGACACCGCCTGCCGTCCCGCACCCTCGCGCACCACACCCTCCTCGGCACCAGGTCCTCGCACGGCGACCCCCACACCGTGGCACCCCCGCGCGCCCTCGCGACACGGCCGTCCGGGCGGTGCTCGCCACCCCAACCCTCGCGGCGCACCCACGCCCGGCTCTGTCCAGTGACCCGGCTACGCCGCCGTTCGGACGCGTCCGGCCGGTGCGTACGAGCGGCCCGCTCGTCCCGCGTCACGCCGTTGTGATGCGCGAGGACGCCCTTCTTCAGGGCATCGTGATCGGCTTGGGTGAGGATGTGGGTATGTCGTCGGCGAACGGACCCCTGGCCGCCATCGACCCCGCGGTGGTCGATGGAGTGGCGGTGCTGCGGGTGACAGGTGAAATCGACCTTTCCAACAGCGACGTCCTGCGCGACACGGCCGTGCGCCTCCTCGACAGTGACGTCGGCTCCCTCGTCCTGGACCTGACCCGGCTGACCTTCTTCGCGTCCGCCGGCATCGGGGCCCTGGTGCACGTCCACGAGCACAACGCGCACGGCTCAGGTGGTCCGATCCATGTAGCTGCGACCGGCCCGGTCCGACGAGCGCTGGAACTGACCGCGATGGACGCGTTGTTCACCCTGCACGACTCGTGCGAACAGGCCCTGGCGGCAGCACGCGGGTAAGGCGAGGTGCCGGCGAACGCGCTGTTCACTCCACGACCGGGTCGTGTGGTTCAAGATCGTTCGTGCAGGCGGCGGCCGATCTCGGCGAGGAGTTCGGCGTCGGAGAGGCTCGCTGGGCTGGGACGCACCGGCCCTGCGGACGCTTCCTCCGCGGTGATCATGCCGGCGGCCACGATGACTTCGAGGAGGGGAGTGTCGAAGTACGCGGCGAGGGCACGTGCCGTGGCGAGGGAGAGGGACTTGCCGTTCCGCCAGTCGGTCAGCCTGCTGCGGTGAACGCGGAGGGCCCGGGTGAGGTCACTGGTGCGCTTTCCGCGTAGGGACAGGTTGTGCTGGATGTAGGACCAGAGTGCCGAAGGTGGTCCTTGGTGGTGGTTCGTCAACGGTCTTCCATTTCGTGTCGTGCTCGTGTTGCTGCTGGGGCGGTTGTCAGTGCGGCGACCTGTGCGTCGAGGGCTGTGTTGGTGTCCGGTGTCGGTGGGGCGATTCCGGGCCGGTGGTGCCAGCCCGCCCGGCGGGCGATGGGCAGCGGATCGGGCAGGGCGGGATCGAGAGAGCGGGCGACGAGCAGCACCGAGCCCGCCTGGACGGTGACGCGCCACGCGCGCAGCACCGTGCGCAGTCGGCGTGGGTCGGGAACCAGATCGCTGATCGTCAACGCGTCCAGGACGACTGGGCGTCCGGGATGTATCAGGCGGCACGGCCGGTGTGGACCGCGACCAGAGACGGCTTCCCAGACCGTGCGTGCGTCGCACGGATTGGCGACCAGCGTCTCCACGTGAGGCCGGTCGCGGGTCAGGGCTTTGGTGGCGGTGGCCAGTCGTTCGTCGGTGACGACGTAGACGACCGGCACGGGCGGGTCGATCTCGGCGAGGGCGACATGTGCCGCGCGGGTGACATCGGCGGCGGGGACGCCGGTCGTCAGGTCGATGACCTGCTCGGCCAGGCCGTGATCGGCCAGCGACCGCAGCGTGTGCTCGCGGTTGGCTTCGATGGTGCGTGCCCGTGTGTCGATGTCCGGGTCGAGGGCGCGGAGCCGTGCGGTTTCCTGCCGGTCGATGGGGCGGCTCATGGTGCCGCCGAGAAGGTGGTTGCGCACCAGGACCGGGTGTGGCCACGACGTGCTGTACGCGTCCTGCGGCGGGGTGGTGTCACTGGTCGTGCGGCCCGGGCGCCGTCGCCACGGCGTCAGCGTCCGCCGTGCCGGGGGCAGCAGTTGCAACTGGCGTCCTTCGGCCCTCCCCAGGCTGGTCAGTCCCTTCTCGCCGGCGTTCGCGAGGGTCGTGAGGATGCGCCGGGTCGTCTCGTTCACTGGAGTGGGTCCTTCGTGCGGGAGGTGGCTGGTGGGCGGCGACGCATGTCGGCGCTGAAGGCGCATCCGGCTCGGTCGAAGCGGTCTCATCGGGTGGGCGCAGGCATCGTTGTGCGCGGCTCACCGGTTGTTCCGGTGTCCATCCGGCGCGGCGGACATGGTCGGCCAAGTCCCGCTCGGCTTCCGGGCCGGTGCGCGCGGCGGCTTCAGATTTCGGAGACCAGCGTTGTTCGGTTAGGACTGTCCGTCGTCTCTGGCCGTGCGGGTACGGAGGGCGGCCAGTCGGCTCTTGGCGGCTTCTACCCCGCGCGTGTCGTTGGCTTGGAAGTAGTACAGATCGGCGTCTTCGAAGTGCCTGCGCGCCTCGGCGGCAGCACCTCGTCCGTGGGCGATGTCGCCACGGGTGAAGGAGATCTGGGCCAGCAGCGCGAAGTCGACGCTGCGGTCCAGCATGGAGGCTGCCACTTCCAATTCGGCAAGTGCTGCTCCGCTGCGTCCCGAGACGAGGAGGGCGTCGGCGAGGGCCATGCGGACGCCGGCTGATTCCCTTCGGCGTCGAGGGTCGTGCTGCAGGTCCGTGACCGCGCTGCGCAGGATCTCGATCGCGCCGGCGATCCTGCCGTCCGCTAGGCGGATTCGGCCGATGTGCCGCTTGCGCAACGCGATCGTGGCGTAGGGCGGCGAGTCGCGACCGTCCGGGCCGACCACCCGCCGCCCCTGGTCCAGGCGCAGGGCGGCCAGGGCGTGGTCCTCGGCGGCGCGGTGGTCGCCCAGCGAGAGGTGGGCGTGGCTGAGGGCGGTCTTGGCCGTGGTGATCGACCACAGGTGGTCGTGTCGGGTGGCCAGCTCCAGCGCGCGCTGCGCCTCGGACAGCGACTCGTGGTACCGGCCGAGGTGGTTGAGCGCCCACGCCACCCGCGACCGGCACCCGCCGGCCACCGGGTGCCCGTCGCGCTCACCCGCCTCCGCACCCAGCCGCTGCAGGGCGAGCAGGTCTTCGTACCGCCGCAAAGTCCGGAACCCGGACCAGCACACTTCGGCGAGCTGCCAGGTCGTCGTCCAGTCCTGACGCAGGTGTGCGGCCTGTTGCGCGGCCAGCAGGGTGTGCCGCTCGCCCTGGATCCACCTCAGCGCCTCCGCCACTGCCGGGAAGGACGCCGTGGGTTCGGACGGGGTGGTGTAGCGGTGCTTGCCGGGGTCGATGAGTTCGCTGACCTCGGCAGCGTGGGCCACCAGGTAGACCTCCACCCGGCGTTGCGCCTCCAGCTCCGCCTCGGTACGCGCGGTGGTCGAGGTGCGGGGAGTGATGCGGCGCAGCCGGAAAGCGTTGATCTTCGGCAGCCGCCAGGTGCCGTGCTCGACGTCATCGACGATGAGCAACCGCTGGACCCGTACGAGATCGACCACCGCGTCGCGCACGGCCGCACTTCCGCGGTCGATGCCCAGCAGAGCAGCCACGGTCCACTCGCTGAAGTCGTCACCGGGGATCAGGTGCAGGCGCTGGGCGAGCAATGCGCTGGTAGACAAGTCGTTCATGAGCACTCCGTGATCGGATGACGCCAGAAGAGCTGTCGATGACCGGGGCGGTTGTTGTCCCGGTCGCTCCACGTCCGTCGTGATCACCAAGAGTGGCGGCGACCGGCACCTTTGCGGGTTGCGTTCGACGGCAAGTTGAGATGCGGAAAACGCAAGTGCTACTTCGTCCAGCGTCGGTAGCGTCGCTTGGTTGGCCCGCTGGGGGGCCGTGAGCCTCACCGCGGCGACACACCGGCCAAGATTCGGAGGGCGCGCCGCTCCCGTTACGCTGTGTGCTGGTCCGGTCACTGGGACTATCTATCCGGTGTGGGGGAGGAGGCGGTCATCATGGGCAGCGCCGACTCGGTGCGCCGCTGCTCCTGCGGCACCCGGCTCGCCCGTGACAACCGCAGCGACCGCTGCAGCGCCTGCGCCCGTGCCGGACGCCGCCAACTCGCCACACCGCCCAGGGTGCCCGCCGAGTTCTGGGACCACCCCGACCTACGCGCTGCTCTCACCGCCCGCGACATCGGTGCGGTCATCCGCGCTTACCGCAAACACCCTCACCACGCTCAACCCATCCGGCAGGAGACCGCCGCAGCCTGGATCAACCTCTCGCCGACCCGACTGAGCCGGGTCGAGAACGGTGAACCCGTCAACGACCTCGCCAAACTCATTCACTGGGCGCACCGCCTCGGCATCCCGCACCACCTCCTCTGGTTCCACATGCCCACCGCGCGGCTCGTGGAGCGAGTACGTGAGCGACCAGGGAATCCCCACCTGCGCAACCGCTCAGGGCAGCCGGATCGTCGGTCGACGGCCGCCCGCTCAACCGGAACAGAACTGGCGGACGGCGCCGTCGCGCCTTCCGCAGGTTCCGTATCCGGCTTCGTGTTGGCGCTGAGCAGACAGGCCGCCGAGCTCACGCAGGACCAGTTGGCCGAACTCCTCGGTGTGGACGTCGACACTGTGCAGGGGTGGGAGTCGGGACGACACCCGCTGGCCGCGGTCGGCAGCGGTGAGCTGCTCAGGCTGAGCGCCCGCTTGACCCGGGCCGGGGCGCCGGCGTCGACGAGGCGTCACCTGAACGACGCGATCGAGGCCGACCTGGTGCTCGCGACCGGGATCACGGCCGGTGCCGCATGGGTGGACGCGACAGATCACCCCCTCGCCGCAGCGGTGCACCGCAAGAACATCACCAACCTAGTGACCTGGCCTTTCACCGGACACACCCCGCCTCAACTGGCGGAGTTGGTGCAGGCAGAGCCTCGGCAGGACCTGATCGGCCAACCGCCGTGGCTGCAATCGGACGAACGCGCGCGGTTCTTCGACCACCTGCTGTTCATCGCGGAACGGGCGGCCCACGCCGGGGAGCCGCTGCTGCGACGGCAGGCGGTGTATCTGCTCGGCTTCGACCAGCGCCGACAGGTGGGCGACTGGCTGCGCGGCGAATGGCACCGGGTCGGCCGCATGGTCCCCACGGAAAACGACATCACCGGACTGTTCGAAGCACGCTCCGCCTCCGTCGCCCTGGCCTCCACCGGCGAAGGCGAGCACATCCACGACTTCGTGGACCGGACGGCCGGCACGCGGGCCGAGGCCGCCAACCTCAACTACTGGGCCTACTGGATCGGTGAACTCGGCGACGTGCGGACCGACGACTCGTTCATGAACGATGCAGACACCCGAAGCTGGAACGGCGGCGCGCTCCTGTCCCACCTGACCCGACGCCTCGACCCGGACGCACCCCACCTCCCGCTGAACCTGCACACCCTGCACGCCCTGGTCGCCTCACGACCGGCCCTGCTCGACGCACGACCACGCCTACGCGCCTCGCTCACCGAGTCCCTGGACAAGCTCGCGACCGGCGATACGTTGACCCGGTCCGGCCGCGACCAGGTCGCCGGCCTGCACTACGCCCTCCGCATCACCGGCCACTAGGGAGAACACGTGACCGACGACGCCTCTGCCCTCGCCGCCTTCGGCTACGAACTCGGCGTGCTCAAGCGCATGCGCCGCACAGGGTGGTGGCACGCAGGCGTCCGCGACCCCGAATCCGTCGCCGAACACACCATGCGCGTCGCCCAACTCGCCGCGCTCATCGCAGCCGAGGAAGGGGCCGACCCGGCCCGGGCCTCCTTCCTCGCGCTGTGGCACGACACCCAGGAGACCCGGACCGGCGACCTGCCCCACACCATCAGCGGCTACATCACCAAACCTGACCCGCAGGCCATCACCGCCGACCAGACCGCGAAACTCCCACAACGCTCCCGCGACGCCGTACGCGACGCCGTGGCCGAGTACGAGGCCAAGGAGTCAGCCGAAGCCCGGTGCGCCAGCGACGCCGACAAGCTGGAGATGCTGCTCCAGGCCGTCGAGTACCGCGACACCGGCGTGAAACGCGTCGACGGCTGGATCGACTCCGCCCGCAAAAGCCTCAAGACCGAGACCGCACGTCGAATCGCCGAAGCCGCGGTGACGCTCTCACCGCTGGCCTGGCGGGATCGGTGACGTTCAAAACTCGCTCAAGTGGAGAGCGAGTCCGTGATCGAGGAGCTAACCGCGTGACCGAAGCCGACGGGATGCGTGACCACTGGTGGTGGAGGCCCGGCTGGAGGGCCGGTCGATCGTTCTACACCTGGCACGTCACCTTCGCCGACCAGGCCGGCGCGCAGCGCCTCGTCGTCGCCTACGCCCCGGTGCTCGCGGCGCTTCCCCAGTTGGACCCGATTCCGGTTCGCTGGCTGCACCTGACATTGCAGGGGATCGGTTTCACCGACGAGGTGGATCGACAGGACGTCGAGCGCATCGTCGAGGCGGCGCGCAAGCGTTGCGCCGAGTTGGAGCCGATCACCGCCGTCATCGGGCCGGCGCACGTCGATCCCGAGACCGTTCAGATGCCCGTGCGCCCGCTTGAACCGCTGGCGGATCTGCGCCTGGCCATCCGCGCCGCGATCGGCGACGTCTGGGGAGCCGACAACGTCCCCGAACCCGAGGCGGGGTTCCGGGCGCACGTGACCCTGGGCTACTCGAACACCGCCGGCCCGATGGGCCCGATCCGGCAAGCACTCGACGCCGAAGCCGAACACACCGCCGAAGTCGTCATCTCCTCCGTGTCGTTGATCGATCTGAACCGGGATCACCAGGCGTACGAGTGGACCGACGTGGCGACGGTGTCGCTTGGGGTCGGCGACACCGCGGGACTCGACCACCAGGGATAGCGCAGCCAGGTGGAGCCACCCTGCCGCACGGCGCCACACCACCGCGGGAGGTCACCCATATCGGGTGGTCAGTCGTTCGGGTCCGCCTGATCGAGCGACTGTCGTCACGGTGTCGCGGAACTAGCGTCGGGACGGGCGGTCCGGCTTGAACGCGGAGGTGGGTGGAGATGCGTGGTGGGCCCTGGGTGGTGCTCGCGCTCGTTGGTGGGCTTGTGGGTGCGGTCGTGCCGGCGGTGGTTGGTGATCGGCAGGTCGCGGTGGAGGTGATGGCGAAGCGGACGCTGATGTCGGCGGTGGCGAACATCGCCGTGGGAGCCGGGTTCGTCAGCGGCGGCGAGTTGACGGCGCCCGCGGGTCGGGCGAAGGTCGGGGACGGGTTCTCCCACTGTGGCGTGTTGTCGGTGTCCGCGTCCGTGCCGCCGTCGATCACGGCGCACTGCACGTCCACCTTCAAGCTCCAGGACGGCGAGTTGCACCTGTCGTCGCTGCGCACCTACAAGTCCCTCGACGCCGGGTTCGACGACACGACCATCTCGGTGGTCGGCGGCACCGGCAAGTACGCCAACGTGCGCGGCGAGGGCAAGGTCACCCGCGCCACCTTCGCGGACCGGGCGGACGTGGGCTACCGCTTCACCTTCACGCTCATGGAACAGTGAGCAGTTCGCCGCCGACGGGCGCGGCCGGGGCTCGGCGGTTGTCCACGACCACCAGTTCCGGGCGGTCCCCGGCGCGCCACTGCCCACCGGCCAGCGGAACCCGTGCCACACCGGGGGCCGGGCCACCGGTCCAGTCCAGCGTCCCGGCCATCGACTCCAGCCGCAGACCGGCCAGCACCTCGGCGGTGCCCGATCGGGAGTCCGCGGCGGTGGCGGCGTGGCAGGCCACCTCCAGTGCGGCGTGGGCCATGCCCAGCGGTTGCAGCCACGGCGTCCCGGTGGCCGTCTCGTAGGCGGCGGCCAGGTCCCGGCCGGCGCCGTCGCGGTGTTCGGGCGTCCAGTAGACGATCGTGGCGACACCGTCCAGCAGGTCGTGCGCGGCCACGCTGAACGGGTAGGTCAGCCAGCGGGAGCAGGTGATCAGCCGGGGTCGGGCGTGCCGCACGGCCGCGGCCAGGTCGGCGGCGGTCGCGGCGGACGTCACCACGTCCACGTCGGCCAGGTCGGGCAACTCGCCCGCGTGCTCGCGGTAGGGCAGGTCGACCAGCACGTGCCCGCGCGCCCGAGCCACGGGCCGGAACCACCGGCGTGACGCGTCACCCTGCGTGCCGTCGTTCCACAGGCAGCCCACCCGTCGCACCGGTCCCAGGTGCTCCCACAGGTCGGCGAACACCTCGGCGATGTCGTCCACGCCCCAGCTGAAGTGGAACGCCCAGCCAGGCCGGTGGTCGTCGTCGAACACCTCGGCGTGGAACACCTGCCACGGCAACGTCGTGGACACGCACGGCACTTCCCGTTCAGTGCACGCGCGTGCCACCGCGGGCAGCGTCTGCGTGCCGCCCAGCGTCACCACCACCCGCACACCGGCGTCGGCCAGCGACAACGCTGCGGCGCGGGCGCCGTCGGGCGTGGAGGCGCTGTCACGCACCACCACGTCCACCGGCCACGGCAGGACGCGGGCGACGAAGTCCAGCGGCACGCCCAACGGGGCGAGCCTCCCGGTCGCCGCGAGGACGACCCCGATCACCGGTCGTGGCACGGCGCGCACCGTACCGACGGCCCGGTCACCACGATCCAGCGATCCCCACGTTCGGGCGGCCCTCGGGTTCGGACGTGATGATATTCATCATGTCGTGTCGTCATCGGGTTTCGCGCGGTAGCGGTCGGGCAGTCCAGCTTGCGAAGTGGTGAGCGTGGAAGGGTGCCCGGTGACGCGTTCTGACGATGCCGAACTCCCGTGGGCGACGGCGGCCCCGGCCGACCTGTTCGCCGTGGACGACGAGGTCGGCCCCGACCTCGCCCGGGTGGACTGGGCCGCCACCGCGCTCGGTCACCCGTCCGGGTGGCCGCAGAGCCTGCGGACCGCGGTGAGCATCCTGCTGTCGTCGCGGTTCTCGATGTGGTTGGCGTGGGGTCCGGAGCTGACGTTCTTCTGCAACGCCGCCTACCGCCGGGACACGCTGGGGCGCAAGTACCCCTGGGCGTTGGGCCGCTCGGCGAGCGAGGTGTGGGCCGAGATCTGGACCGACATCGGCCCGCGGATCGAGACCGTGCTGACCACCGGGCAGGCGACCTGGGACGAGGCGTTGCTGCTGTTCCTGGAACGGTCGGGTTACCCGGAGGAGACCTACCACACCTTCTCCTACAGTCCGCTGCGCGACGACGACGGTGTCGTGGTCGGCATGTTGTGCGTGGTCAGCGAGGAGACCGAGCGGGTCGTCGGCGAGCGGCGGATGGCGACGTTGCGGGACCTGGGTTCGGACCCCAGCGCGGTGCGCACGGAGGAGGAGACGCTCGCGTTCTCCTGCCGCCAGCTCGGCCGCAACCCGCGCGACCTGCCGTTCACCGCGACCTACCTGTTCCAGGACGACGGCGGCGCCCGGCTGGCGGGGGTGACCGGGATCGCCGCCGGCCACCCGGCCGCGCCGCCGGTGCTGGCACCGGACGACCCCGACGGCGTGTGGCCCTTGGCGGCCTTGCGGGGCGAGTCGGTGCTGGTGGAGCTGGCCGGGCCCGGGTTCGCCGCGTTGCCGGGCGGGGACCGGTCGGAGCCACCCACGCAGGCCCTGTTGGTGCCGCTCCAACAGCAGGGCGGCACGCCCCACGGGTTCCTGGTGGCCGGGTTGAACCGCTACCGGCCGCTGGACGAGGCGTACCGGGGGTTCGTCGAGCTGGTCGCCGGGCACGTCGCGGCCGGCATCGCCAGCGCCCGCAGCTACCAGGCCCAGCAGCGGCGCGCGGAGGAGCTGGCCGAGCTGGACCGGGCCAAGACCGCGTTCTTCTCCAACATCAGCCACGAGTTCCGCACCCCGTTGACCCTGATCATGGGTCCGGTGGAGGAGCTGCGCGACCGGTTGGCGGAGTCCGACCCGCAGGCGCGGGACGAGCTGGACGTCGTGCACCGCAACGGACTGCGGCTGGGCAAGCTGGTCAACACGTTGCTGGACTTCTCGCGCATCGAGGCCGGCCGGATGCGCGCCGGTTACGAGCCGGTCGACCTGGCCGCGGTCACCGCCGAGCTGGCCAGCGTCTTCCGCTCGGCGATCGAGAAGGCCGGGCTGGGCTTCGACGTCGACTGCCCACCGCTGCCCGAGCCGGTCTACCTCGACCGCGGCATGTGGGAGAAGGTGGTCCTCAACCTGCTCAGCAACGCGCTGAAGTTCACCTTCGAGGGCTCGATCGGGGTCTCCGTCCGCGCCGTCGACGGCGAAGCGGTGGTCACCGTCGCGGACACCGGCATCGGCGTGGCGCCCGACGAGATGCCGAGGCTGTTCGAGCGGTTCCACCGCATCGAGAACGCCCGTTCCCGCTCGAACGAGGGCAGCGGGATCGGGCTGGCCCTGGTGCGCGAGCTGGTGGACCTGCACGGAGGCACCATCACCGCCGAAAGCACGGTCGCGCGGGGCACCCGGTTCACGATCCGGCTGCCCTTCGGCTCCGCGCACCTGCCCGACGACGCCCTGCTGCCACCGGGGGAGGCACGCTCGACGGTGTCCACGACAGCGGGCCCGTACGTGCAGGAGGCCCTGCGCTGGCTGCCGGACGGGCGCGACGGCGCGGACGTGCCGCTCGCGGCGGGACCGGGCGTCGCGGTGCCGGCGACGGTGCTGGTCGCCGACGACAACGCCGACATGAGGGAGTACCTCACCCGGCTGCTGTCGGGCGCCGGCTACGAGGTCCGGGCCGTCGACGACGGTGTGCGGGCCCTGGAGGCGATCCGGGCGCAGCACCCCGACCTGGTGGTCAGCGACGTGATGATGCCCCGCCTGGACGGTCTGTCCCTGGTGTCGTCGTTGCGGACCGATCCGCGCACGGCGGCGGTGCCGGTGCTGCTGCTGTCCGCGCGCGCCGGCCAGGAGGCGTCGATCGAAGGGCTGCAGGCGGGCGCGGACGACTACCTGGTCAAGCCGTTCGCCGCGGCCGAGTTGCTGGCCCGCGTGCGGGCGAACGTCGAGCTGTCGCGGCTGCGCAACCACCACGCCCGTTGGCGCACCGCGCTGATCGACTCCCTGCAGGAGGCGTTCTTCGTCTGCGACGAGGACGGCGCGGTCGTGGAGATCAACACCGCGTTCACCGACATCCTCGGCTACGGCCCCGAAGGCCTGCCCTACCGCCCCACCCACCCCTGGTGGCCCGACGCCGACACCGATCCCGAGGGCTACCGGCGCGTCGCCGACGCCTTCGCCGGCCTGGTCAACCGCGACAGGGGCACCTACACCCTCCCGGTCACGCACCGGGACGGGCGCCTGTTGTGGGTCAGCGTCATGTTCAACCCGGCTCAGGACCCCGACACGGGGCGCACCGTCGTCGTGGGCACCTTCCGCGACGTCACCGCCGAGCACTACGCCATCCAGCGCGACACCGCCCTGGCGGCGCTGAGCATGCGCCTGTCCCGGGCGTCCAGCCTGGCCGAGGCGCTGACCGGAGCCCTGGAAGCGCTCAAGGACCTGTGGCGGGCGCGGTCCGTCGTCGCCGCCGTCTTCACCGGCCGGGGCGAGCCGATCGTGACCGGCACCGACCCGGACCTGTCCTGGGACGGCCTGACCGAGCAACGCCGGCGGACCCTCACCGCGCTGCGCGAACGTCCGGCGTTGAGCCCGACCGACGGCAGCGCGTCCGGCGCCGGCATCACGCTGGAGCACCCCGCCGGCACCATGACCCTCTGGCTCGACCTGGGCGACCACCGGCCGTTCACCGACCAGGACCAGCTCCTGCTGTCCCTGCTCGCCGGGCACCTCGCCCAGGGGCTGGCCCGCGCCCACCAGATCGACCAGCAACGCGAGACCGCCCTGGCGCTGCAGCGCGCCATCCTCGGCCCGTCGGAACTGCCGAACGGCTTCGCCGTCCGCTACGAGCCCGCGGCCCGGCCACTGGAGATCGGCGGGGACTGGTACGACACCGTCGCCCTGCCCGACGGCCACATCGGCGTCGTCGTCGGCGACTGCGTCGGTCGCGGCCTCGAAGCCGCCGCCGTCATGGGCCAGTTGCGCAGCGCCTGCCGCGCTCTGCTGCTGCAGGACATCGGCCCCGCGCGCACGCTCATGGCCCTGGACCACTTCGCCGCCACCCTCCCCGGCGCGATGTGCACCACCGTGTTCTGCGGCGTGCTGGACCCGGCGACCGGCCGGTTGACCTACTCCAGCGCCGGTCACCCGCCCGCCCTCGTCGCCGCCCGCGACGGCACCACCCGGTTGCTCGACCAGGGGCGCTCCACGCCGCTCGCGGTGCGGCCCGGTCACCCGCGCCCCGAAGCGGAGTGCGTCCTGCCGCCCCGCTCCACCGTGCTGGTCTACACCGACGGGCTGGTCGAGCGCCGCCGCCGCTCGCTGACCGAAGGCATCGACCAGGCGGGTGAAGCCGTCCAGGACGGCCGGGACACCCCGCTCGACGACCTCGCCACCCGGGTGATGCGCCGATTGGCCCCACCCGGCGGCTACGACGACGACGTCGCCCTGCTGCTCTACCGCCACCCCGCCCCGCTGGAGCTGACCTTCCCCGCCGAAGCCGGGCAGCTCGCGCCCGTCCGCAAGCTCCTGCGCACCTGGTCGAACCAGTGCGGGCTGTCCCCGGAAGCGGTCCAGGACGTGCTGCTGGCCGCCGGCGAGGCCTGCGCCAACTCCATCGACCACGCCTACCGCGACGCGGTGCGCGGGACCGTTCGACTACGAGCCGAGGTCGTGGCCGACACCCTGCACCTGACCGTGGCCGACAACGGCAGTTGGCAGACGCCCCGGCCCGAGGCCAACCCCGACCGCGGACGCGGAGTGGCCATCATGCGGGCGATGATGCAGCACGTCACGATCACCCGCGGTCCCGCCGGCACGACGGTCGACATGTCCACGAGGATCTCCTGATGACCACGTCACTGACGTTCAACTCGGTTCGCCGCCCGGACGGGGCCACAGTCCTCGAAGCAGTGGGCGAGATCGACATGAGCAACAGCGCCGCCTTCGCCGCGGCCCTGGACTCGGCCCTCGACGGCGCCGACGGTCACCTCGTGGTGGACCTGACCGGGGTGGAGTACCTCGACAGCGCCGGACTGAGCGTCCTGTTCGCCCGCGCCGACCGCATCCACATCACCGCCACACCACTCCTGGCCCCCGTCCTGACCATCTCGGGACTGACCGACATGACCACCGTGCACGGACTACAAGCCCCCGCCGACGACGACCGGCGACCTTAGGAGCGCCGCGCTCAGCCGTCACCCGGCGACGGCTTGCGGTCCGTGGACCGTGCACCGATCAGGTTTTCGCGCCGCGCCCGTCTGTATGTGCGAGATCGGCTCACGGGAGGCATGACGCCATGCGGAAACTGACCTTCGGCATGAATGTGACCCTGGACGGCTACATCGCCGCGCCCGGCGACGACCTGGGCTGGAGCGGGGGTGACGGCCCGGACTCGTCGCCGAGCGAGGAGCTGTTCCAGTGGTGGTCCGACCGGGTGGCGGCGACGGACTTGGCGCTGTACGGGCGCAAGCTGTGGGAGGCGATGAGTCCCCACTGGCCGACCGCCGACCGGCAGCCCGGCGCCACCCCGGCGGAGAAGGAGTTCGCCCGCCGCTGGCGGGACATGCCGAAGGTGGTGTTCTCCTCGACGATCGACAAGGTCGACTGGAACACCCGCTTGGTCACCGGCGACGCGGTCACCGAGATCACGCGGCTCAAGGCGGAGGACGGCGGGCGCATGGACATCGGCGGCGCGACGCTCGCCGGGGCGGCCATGCGAGCTGGGCTGATCGATGAGTACGTGCTGGTCACCGTGCCGGTCCTGGTGGGCGGAGGCACGCCGTTCTTCACCGCGCTGGACAGTTGGGTGAACCTGACCCTGGTGGAGACCCGGACGTTTCCCGGCGGTGTGCTGTTGACCCGGTACGAGACGAGGCGGACGTGATCACAGGGTCGGCGGCAGGCCCAACCACGGTTTGCCGGCGGCGTCGAACCCGGTCATCTCGGCGATCTTCCCTCCGACGATGCGCAGGACCGCGATGGCGAACAGCCGGTACTCGGGGTCGTCGGGGGTGCGCAGGTAGAGCCCGGCGGCAGGCATGAGGTTGACCGTCGTGGCGATACCGCGCCAGTCGTCGTGGCCGGGTTGGAAGAGCCCGCCGGTGAGCCAGCCCTCCACCGCGTCCTTGGCCGTCGTGGTGGTGGTGCCGGCGTCGGGGAGCATCGCGAAGCGCAGGTCGTGGCGCAACAGGGAGATCAGCCCGTCGAGGTCGTTGCGCTCGTGGGCTTCGATGTAGGACTTCACCACGTCGCGCTCGTCGTTCGACAGCTCGTGCGCGGGGCTGCGCCAGTCGAGGCGGCGGTCGGGCGACTGCTCGCGCATCGTCCCGCGTGCCCGCTGCAACGCGCTGGTCACCGACGCGAGGGTGAGGTCGAGGGCGTCCGCGGCCTTCGGTGCCGGCCAGCCCAGAACGTCGCGCAGGATGAACACCGCCCGTTGCCGTGGTGGCAGGTGTTGGACGGCGACGATGAACGCCAACTCGATCGTCTCACGCGTGACCACGGACTCCTGCGGGTCCTCGGGCAGCATCCGGTCGGGGTACGGCTGTAGGTACAGCACCTCGGAGCCGGACAGCCCGAACGGCACGGGTGTGCGGTCGTTGCGCTTGTCCAGGAAATCGAGGCAGGCGTTCGTCGCGATCCGGTACAACCAGGTCCGCAGGGCGGCGTGCCCCTTGAACGACTCCCGCTTGTGCCAGGCCCGCAGGAACGTCTCCTGCGTCATGTCCAGGGCGTCCTCGTAGTTGGCGAGCATGCGGTAGCAGTGCACTTGCAGCTCACGCCGGTAACGCTCCGTGAGCATGGCGAACCGAGCCGAATCGCCCGAGCGCGCCACCGCGATGAACGTGGCGTCGTCGGTGCTCAGCGGTCCAGCGTCGGTCATGGCCGTCAATCCTTCCACCGGTGCGAGAGGGCTGCCGGAACCGACGACGTGGCGGAGCATTTCTGATCGGTGCAGCCGCTGATGAGTGCCGCGCCGGGCTTTCCGCGTAGTAGTACTCATGTCGCGGCGGTGTTCGTGGCGCGATGATCAGCGGCGTGGGGAGACGTCAGCGGGTTCTGGTCGCATCGTTGGTAGGCGCGTTGGTGGGCGTCGGTGCGCTGGTGAGTACGAGCGTGGTCGTGGTGGTCCCGTGTGACGGCGAGGGCTTGGGCTGCCTGGGGTGGTTGGTGCTCGTGATCTACACCTATCCGGTTGTGGGGTGGTTGCTGGGCTGGCTGTTGCTGCGCCGGCTGGGTGTCGTGCGACCGTGGCTGACCGCAGCGTTCGGGATGGTGCTGTCGGTCGTCGGGGTGCTCGTGTGGGTGCGGTGGCATCCGGTCGGGATCGTGCTGGCGGGTGCGGCCGGGTTCCTGGTCTCGGCGTTCGTTGTGGACGCGGTCGAGCGGTGGCTGGACGGGCCGCGCGAGGCAGGCCAAAGGCCCTAGCGACTGCTCGGGGTGGTCCGTCCTGCCCCGACCTCCGTGTCACCGACGACTTCCCCGCACCCGGCTCGCGCTCGCCCTCTGCACGTCGCTCACAGCGCCCAAGGCGGTCGTGCCGGCCCACCGCGCGAGTCCGGTCAGCGGGAGTCACGGACCGATTCCCTCGACCGGGTGCGGACAGTTGCGCGCATGACGAGTGGCATCACGCGCTCCCGGCTGCGGGGGTGTGCGCCGGATCCTGTCACCCGCCGGTGGGAAGCGTGGGGAGCTTCACGGGCGCGCCGTCGTGCTGGCCTCCCGTGCAGACTGCTCCGCTGCCGTCCCCGTTGGGCAGCGGCAAGCCACCGCCCAAGAGGCACTCCACGACGGTGACTTCATCGGGCTCGGCCATCGCCGTCCCGGCGCTCGCCGCCACCGCGCCCATCACCAGTGCGGCCGTAGCCAGCAGCGTTGTCGTGAACCGCTTCACGATTGCCTCCTTGTGCGCTGCTTGTCAGCTTGCTCCTCCGCTTTCCGGACCGGGGCGCGACGCCTGCGGAGTTCACTCCGCCGAGCGACGAGATGTCACCCTGCAGTCGGGGAAGACCGCAGGGGAGTGAGGCGTCGTGTGCCGCCGTGGACACGCCGGACCCGCGATTGCCGATCGTCGTGCGGACGGCCCGACTCGTGGCGTCGTCAGGCGGCGAAGTGCGCCTTCACGGTCGCGATCTCCTGGACGAAGAGGGCTTCCAGGTCATCGAGGAAGCCGGCCGGCGCGCCGGGGACCACGCGGAACTCGCGTTCCCAGTCGATGAAGCTGCGGCCCGGTTCGTTCGTCACCGGCCGGACCCGGTAGGTGGCCACGTAGTCCACGATGAACAGCACCTGCGCGACCGAGCGGTAGGTGAGCGAGCGGTCGGTCTCCGAGCGGCCGACGACTTCCTCCTCGGCCAGGTCGTGGTTGGGCAGGAGGGTGAACTCGAACGTCGACGGAACCTTCTTCGCCGAGCCGCCGTGGGTCCAGTGGGCGTTCTCGATGCCCTCGCCGAACACGATGTCGAGCAGCACCATCATGTCCCGGACCTTCGCCCACACCTCGTCGGCGTCCGCGTCGAGGACGGCGGAGTGGTAGACGGAGTACTTCGGCGACAGGGCCATGGTGGTCTCCTAGTGCGTCGCGAGCACTTCGCGGGAAGCGCCGCACGGGCGGGCCGCGGGGTGCGTGCCCAGTTGACCAAGTCGTCGAACCCCGACGTCGTGTTACCGGACAACGCCACCGCACCCCCCTCAGTCGAGCACGCAGCCGCCCAACTCCGCACCGCCGGCTGACGAAGAGACCCGGCACCGCGCGCCGAAGCAAGACCGACGTCGCAGAGTGGTGTCCCGGCAGTTGCGCTGGAAATGCACGACGACAAGGACCCGCGCACTGCGCGAGTTTCTCTTGAGCTCGACCTTGCCTCCAACGCCCCGTGCCACGATCCGGGCGACCACGAGGCGAGGGTGCAGGTGCTCGACTCACTTGCCCGGGCTCAGCGGGACACTGCTTCAGGCGATCCCAGCTGAAGATGTCACCTCGACTGGCCCTGGAGTGACGGGCTGAGGTGGATCCGCGCGGGCGCTCGTCAGACTGGCGGTTGTTGGTCGAGCAGCCCGACGGGGTCGTTGCCGTAGGCGACCATCCAGCCGGGTTCGATGCGGTAATAGATGCTCTCGTCCCAGAACGGGTCGTCGCTGTCGCCGTCGTAGTGGTTGACGAGGTGGTCGCGGATCGCCGGCCAGGTCGGGTCGCTGCTGGTCCCCTCGGGGTTGAGCGGAACGGCGTGTCCGTGCGTGAAGATGCCGAGCTGCTCGCCGCGCATGAAGGTCGCGCTGATGCCGGGCCGTGCCGCGAGGTGACGGGCTTTGGCGGCTTGGCGGTGGGTGCCGACGATCCACCGGCCGTGCAGGAAGTGCCCGTCGGCGCCGCTGATGCGCGGCTCACCGCGCCGGGTGACCGTGGCGATGGCCAGGGTGCACATGCCTTGGCAGACCCGGACGACCTGCTCGGCGTTCAAGGTGCTCTCACCTGGCCGGATGATCGATTTGAGGTGGCTGCTGGAGCCGGCCAGCGACGTGTCGAGCAGGACTTGGAGGCTGTGGAGCTCGTCGGGGGTTTCGAACACTCGGCTAGTCAATCAGCTCCCACCGACAGTGTCGGTCCAGTAGCGGATGCGGTCCCACGACACCTCGCCGAACCGGCTGGCACCTGCATCGCGAACTCCGGTAGTTGCGGGTTCGGCGAAGGAGGCCATGTAGGTGATCACGCGCACGACCGCCGGCGGACCGAAGGTCGTCACCGATGCCGGCGAGCGGGCGGGCCGTGACCTCCTCGGCCACGGGTCGGATCGCGATCGGCCGGTGGGTGGCAGAACCGGTGGTCGACAAGTACGTCCTGTGGGTGACCGGCACGTCCGGCGCTCGGCGAGCACAGGTGCCATGGCCTGGTCGACCGCGCCGGTCAGCCGCTTGTGTCACGCCCGCAGCAACGTCTGGGAGTGCAGCTTACGCCGGTAACGTTCCGTGAGCACGCCGAACCGAGCCGAATCACCCGAGCGCGCCACCGCGATGAACGTGGCCTCGTTGACCAGTCGGCGTGTCGGCCGGGACGTGCCCGGCCGACACGGTGCCGCCTACGCCTTGTGGATGATCCAGTGCTGGTCGACCCGAGCGGGCTCGCACGGTGTGAGGATCAGTTCCTTGTAGACGCCGTTGTGCGTGATGCACTGGCCGGTGTCGCGCAACTCGAACAGCCAGGAGTGGTAGTTGTCGTAGGACGTGCCCTTCCACCGCTGGTCGGGAGCGCCGTTGCACGGCCGGCCCGCCAACTTGCCGTCGACCGAGGTCACGCACCAGTCGTACTTCACGCTCCTGATGGTGCCGTCATCGGAGATGTACCACTTCTGGTTGTCCTCGTCGTGGCGCGGGTGGGGGATGATCGGGAACTCGGGGTCCCACGCCCAGTTGGTCTGGTCCCACACGTCGTTCGGCCGGGCGACGCTCTCGATGGTCCACACGTCCTGCGGCGCATCGGGTGGTGCGGCGTTGGAAACCGGTGCGATGAGCAGCGCCGAGGCGGCCACGGCGACGACGGCGGCGACTCTTCCGAAGATCATTGCTTTCCTCTCGGTGGCGATTTCACTTGCACCTCCGAGTAAAAGCGCAGATCAGGCCCGCCGCGCTGCCGGGACAACCAAGGTGGCGTCAAACAACACTGTCCGGTCGGAGCGGAGGCTGCGACGGTCACGGACGCGGGAGGTGGCGGCATCCCATCGGGGGCTTCAGGGCGGTAGATGGTGTGGCTTCATCATGGGGGTCTGGCGTGGACGGACTGGCTGTGTTGAGCAAGAGGCACTGCCGCGATGACTCGGCGCGCACCAGGCCGGAACCAAGGGGTGTGACAGCGTCGTTACGCTGTGTGCTGGTCACGCTGTAGCAGCGGGCCTGTGGAAAGGGCCGGTGGGGGAGGAGGCGGTCGTCATGGGCGGCACTCACTCGGTGCGCTTCTGCTCGTGCGGCACCCGCCTGGCCCGTGACAACCGCAGCGACCGCTGTAGCGCCTGCGCCCGTGCCGCACGCCACCACCCCACCACGCCGCCCGAGGTACCCACCGAGTTCTGGAACCACCCCGACCTGCGCGCTGCCCTGGCCGCCCGCGACATCGGCGCTGTCATCCGCGCCTACCGCAAACACCCCCACCACGACCGGCCCATCCGCCAGGAGACCGCAGCGGCCTGGATCAACCTCTCGCCGACCCGACTGAGCAGGATCGAGAACGGCGAACCCGTCAACGACCTCACCAAGCTCACCCGGTGGGCGCACATTCTCGGTATCCCGCACCACCTTCTCTGGTTCGGTATGCCGGCCGTTCACACAGCGAGCGGACCATCGCCAACTGCCGTGCGAGCGTCACCGGAAAGCGTCCTTGTGCCGAAGGTGACCAGCGGTGCTGCGGCAGGCAGCGACGATGCCGAGCGGGTGCGGGCGCGCCTTGACTCGTTGCTGTCGGGCGCAGTGTCGCCCGCTCGGCTGGAGATGGTCGAGCAGCGGGTTCTCGACCACTTGACGCAGTACACCCGCGCAAGTCCGACCGAAGCCCTGGCATTTCTCATTCCCGATCTCGCGGACGTCCACGCGGTGGCCGCGCGCCGTCATCCGGTCGCGGTCCACCGAACCTTGTCCACGGCGATCACCATGCTGACGTTGCTGGCAGCCGACGCACACATGAAGCAAGGGTTGGTCGTCGACGCGCGACGCTGGTACCGCACGGCCCTGTTGTCCGCCCGTGACGGCGACGACCCACTACAAGCCGCGCTGGTGCTGGCCCAGCAGACCATGCTCGCCTACTACTACGAGACCCCGGAACAGGCGATCAACCTGGCGCGTCGCGCCCGGAAGCTTGCCGCCGGCGCACTGTGCGATGCCGCCGCGCTCGCCGCTGCCGCCGAAGCCCGTGCACTGGGCAAGCTCGGCGACGTCGGCGGTGTCCACCAGGCACTGGCGGACGCCCGCCGTCTGACCGACCGGCTTGCCGAGCTTCGCGCAGACGATGATCCCTATGTCGCCTACCGCTTCAACCACGGCCGGCTCGCGCTCTACACCTCCGGCGCGCTGTCCAACCTCGGCGACGTCGCTCACGCGCAGGAAGCACAGGATCAAGCCCTGAAGACCTACGCGGCCGACCCCCGCCTGGTGATCGATCCAGCGCTGATCAGCCTGGACCGCGCGTACGTCCAGACCACCGCAGGTGATCCGGCCGGTGGCGCCGACCTCGCCGTGGCCACGCTCAGCGGCCTCGAACCTGCTCACCGCACAGCCGTCGTACTCACCCGCGCCCGCGACGTCGTCACCGCCGCCGAAGCCCTTCCCGGCCACCACGGAAACGTGAAGCAGGCAGTGCAGCAGCTCCGTGAACTCACGTCGGTATGACCGTGCCGCAGCGTGAGCATTCTCAAAGCACGACCGCGACCGACATGACCCCACAGACATCGGCCAATTCGGCTGTCAGGACACTGGAACGGTGACATCAGGTCCGTACGAGGCGGCTACGCACGACTTCACCGTCACCACCACCCGACCGCTGTTGGAACAGGCATGTCGCATCGCCGGCCTGGACAGCAGCCGAACCCGAGTGCTGCGCCACCACAGCAACGCCGTCTACCTGGTCGGCGGCCCGGCCCAAGAAGTCGTGGTCAAGATCGGGCGTCCCGGACGCGACCCGCAGCAGGACTTGCGCAACGCCCAAGCCCTGGTCGAACTCACCGAATGGCTCACCGGCCACAACATCCCCACCATCACCTTGCTCGACACACCACACCAACCGCTGTTCATCAACGACCATGTGGTCACGCTGTGGCACTACCTGCCCCAACCACAGCCGATGACCACACAGGCGATCGCCGCACCACTGCGCGCCCTGCACGAGGCGCAACTCCCCTCGATCCCACGTCCACCGCTCGACCCGCACGCCGCGATCACGCGATCCCTCACCGCAAGCCGCATCCTCACCGACAAACAACGAAGCCTGCTGCTCGAACGCCTCGAACGTCTGATGCCTGCGTGGACAACCTTGTGCTCGACATCGGATGCCCGCCTCGTCCACACCGACCCCCAACACCGCAACACCCTGTGGCGGCACCCACTCCAGCGGCCCGGTCAGCAAGCCGCCAGTAGGGCCGTGTTGTGCGACCTGGACGACATAACTCTCGGCCCCGTCGAATGGGACCTGGTCACCATCGAGATCCACCACCGCCGTTTCGGTCACCCGGAAGCCGACTACGACGCCTTCTGCCGTGCCTACGGTCGAGACATCCGCGATTGGCCGGGCTACTCGGACCTTCGCGAGCTGCGCGAACTGCGCATGGTCACCACGAACGCACGGAAGTCTCCGCCGAACACCGCCCAGGCCGCAGAAGTCCACCGCCGCATCAACGGACTCGACGACGCTCCCGACAAGCGCTGGCAGCTTCTCTGATCCGGCGTACGGCGTTCGGCAAGGACCGTGGTGAGGCACAACGGTTCGAGCTGGGACTGGGCGCGCTGGTCAGCGACGACCCGGCGGCGAGCCTGCCCGCCGTCCTGTCCTGGCCCTACCGCGCCCTGCCGGACGAGCAGCGCACGATGTTCAGCCCGCCGGATGTCGCCTGCACACCGCCCCACACCGCCGACCGCCTTCTCAACCCGCACCGCGACCCGATCGACCTCGACCCGCCCGTGCCGGGCGCAGCGCCGGGGCGGCCGGCCGACCCGTTGGCCTGGTTCGACGCCGAGCACCGCTGCCTGCGGGAAGCCCTGCACGCCGCCGCGGACCGGCCGCGCGCGGTTGGCGGCTCACGTGGGCGTTGACGACGTTCCAGCAACGCCGCGGCTGTTGAACACCGTCGGCTGGTTGACCGTCCGCCTGGGCTGGCACGCGAGGCCCGCGACCGGTGCCGGGCGGCGCTGGCCCTGCACCGGCGACACGGGGACACCGCCAGCGAGGCGACCATCCCGGACAGCCTGGGCTACGTCCACCACCAGCTCGGCCACCCGCTGGCCGCCCTGGGCCGTCACGACGAGGCGGGGGCGGTCTGGCGGGAGCCCGGGCGCAGGGCCGCGACGCCGACGCGCGCCGGGTGCGGGGGCAGCTCGACGCGCTGGGCGCAGAAGGACCACCTGCCAGATCCGGGGTGACCGCATGCGTCACGCGAGGGTAATGCGCACCACTGGTTCTTTATTCGCCGAAGTACCTGGACCAGCAGGTCCGCAGCCCGGCTGAGCGAAACCCGCGACCAAGAGCTGAAACAACTTCGGGCAAGTGACCGGCTGCCTTCCGCAATCAAGCGGTCAGCAATGGGGTTTCACTCGATCGTGTCGTCGGTTCGGCACTAACGAATCAGCGCAGCGGCCGATGGACAGTAAAAGACCGTAATCGTCTCGTGACTCACCGGGTGAATCCACCGGCTGCCGCGGCGCTCTCCGACGTGCAACCCGACCAACCTCGATGGGGAGGCCTCGATGGACATCAAACCGCGTGGAGCCGACGAGCCGGTGCACGACGAGGAAGCGTACGTCGAACCGCCCGGCTGGCCGCAGTGGCTGCTCGACCGGCACGGTGCCACCGTGTTGCGGCAGGCGGACACGTTGCGCGACGGCGATCTCGGCGGTGTCCGCACCACCGTCTACCGCACGGCGGCGCTCCTGGTCCCGAACGACTTCATCGCCGATCTGCTCGACCCGATCAACGTGGTGTTGCAGGAGGTCGGGATGATGCTGGTGCCACCGGAGGTGTCGCTTGAGGACGCGGTGGCGCCGTTGACCGCCTGGCTGCCCGGCGACGGGTACGAGGCCGGCCCGGTCGAGCGCGAGATAGTGTCCGGCGCGGCGCTGTGCGAGCACATCCGGTCCGTTCCCCGCGCCGTGGGCGTGCAGCGGGCCGACGACGACGAACGACTTCGACGCGACACGGCCACCCCCGTCGACGCGTGGAGGGCCCTGCGGCACATCCGGGCCGCGCTGCGGAAGGGGAAGTTCGAGAAACTCCCGCACGAGCAGCGCGAGGCGGTGGAGCGGATCTCGCTGGATCACCTCGTGCAGGGCGCGCAGTTCGGCGGTGTCCCGATGTACGACCCGGCCACCAAGGGCAACGCGCTGTTGGGCGGGTTCCCCGGCGGTGGGTACTTCCCGGAGGGACGCCACCCGGTCGCCCAAGTGCCGTGGCAACCGGTGCGCGACGCCAAGTGGGCCGGCCGCCGCCCGGTGGTGGCGGTGCTCGACACCGGCGTGTGCGCGCACCCCTGGTTCACCACGTCACCCGCCTTCACGGCCACACCGCCCGGCGACGGGTTCCTGAACGTCTACGTGCCCACGGTGCAGGACATCAACAAGCACATCGCGAAAGTGCAAGGGTTCCCGCTGACGAACGTGCTGCTCAGCGGCGAGGACGGGCCCTGCTACACCGACCCGATCGGATCGCTGGTCAACGCCGCGTGGGGGCACGGCACCTTCATCGCCGGCCTGATCCACCAGGCGGCGCCCGACGTCGACGTGCTGTCGGTCCGGGTGCTCCGGGCGGACAACGTCGGCTACGAAAGCGATGTGCTGCTGGCGTTGAACCTCCTGCACGCCCGCAACGTCGAGGCCCGGAAGGAGGACGGGAGCGCGGAGGAGATCGCTGCCCGCAGGAAGTTCCTGGTCGACGTGGTGTCGCTGTCGCTGGGCTACTACGACGAGACGTGGCTGACCACGCGGCGGGCCCTGTTCCTCGACGCGGTCAAGCAGTTGGTCGAGAGCGGGGTGATCGTGCTGGCGGCGGCGGGCAACGACGCGACCACGCGGCCGTTCCTGCCCGCGGCGCTCCGGGTCCCCTCGACGCAGTGGGCCGGTCCCGACGTCGTCGGTGTCGGCGCGCTCAACCCCAACGGCACCGTCTCGTGGTACGGCAACGGGGGCGACTCGGTGAGCGTGCGGGCGCCCGGGACCTGCCTGGTGAGCACCTTCCCGCCGACCGACAAGGGCGCCGTGGCGCCGACCATGATCACCCACGGCAGGCAAAGCGTGGACTACGACGACTTCGGCAGCGGGTTCGCCGTGTGGAGCGGGACGTCGTTCGCGACGCCGGTCGTGGCGGCGAAGCTGGTGAAGGACCTGCTGGCCGAGAAAGACGGGGCCGTCAACTCCATCGACGCGGGGCTGACGCGCGATCTGGCCGAACGCGTCGTCGCGAAGCTGGTCGCGGAACCGTGACCGCCGAGGCGACGGGGGAGGGCCGCCGGGCCGCGGTGCTGCTGGAAGCGGCGCGGTCCGGCGATCGCGACGCGCTCAACGCCCTGGTGCGACAGGTGTCGCCGATGCTGTGGCACGTGGCACGCGCCCAGGGGCTCGACCGCGACTCGTGCTTCGACGTGGTCCAGCACGCCTGGATCGCACTGCTGGGAGCGCTGCCCGGCATACGCACGCCCGACGCGTTGATCGGCTGGCTGGTGACGGTGACGCGACGGGAGGCCTGGCGCCTGCTCCGGTCGCAGCGCCGATCCGCCCCCGTGGACACCGACGCGTTGGCCGAGACGCCTCATGCCGATCCGACGCCGGAGGAACGCCTGGTGGCCGCGGAGGCCGACCTCGAACTGTGGACCACGCTCAAGCGGTTGCCCCCGCGCTGTCAGCAACTGCTGCGGATCGTCGCCTTCGTGCACCGGCCGAGCACGGTTCAGGTCGCCTCCGTCCTCGGCGTGGCACGGGGCAGCGTCGGACCGTTGCGCGGTCGATGTCTGAAGAAGCTCCGCTCCCTGCTGACCGCGGACACCGAGACGGGTGGTGCGCTCGATGAGCACCGATGACGTGCACGGGCGGCAAGGGGATGCCGAAGATCTGGCGGTGCTGCGCGACGTCCAAGCGCTGTGGGAGATCGCGGACCCGATGCCGCCGGAGCTGACCGAGGTGGTCGAGTTCGCGCTGGAGCTCGCGAAAGCCGACAGCGAGGTCCTCCAGGCCGCGGTTCACCAGGACCTCCCCGCCGCGCGTGGGGACGAACGGACGCGACTGGTCACGTTCGACGGCGCGGGCATCACGGTGATGGTCGACATCGCTTTGAGCGACGACGGAACCGCGCGGGTGGACGGGTGGCTCACCCCCGCCGCGCCCCACCGGGTCGAGCTGCGCAGGAGAGGGGGACCGTTGGAGGTCACCGCCGACGAGCGCGGCAGGTTCGCGTTCGACCGGGTGCCGCGCGGGATGGTGCAACTGGTCGTGCACGCCGACCGAACGGTCACGACCCCCGTCATCGTGGTGTAGGAGCGGGCATGGTGGGCAGTGCGCTGCGCGAGCGGGCGGTCGGGCTGCACGAACGCGGGATGGCCGCGGCGAGCCGGAACCGGCCACGAGAGGCGAGCCGCTTGTTGCGTCGGGCGCTGCGCTTGCTGGACGACGTCGTCGTCGCACGCGAGGAGGCGCTCGCGGCCCTGCGCGCCCGCGTCCTGACCAGCCTCGCCGCGGCGGAGGTGATGCTCGGCAACACGCGGGCCGGATTCGACCTCGTGGACCGCGCGCAGGCCGAGGCGGCGGCGGCGGACCTCGGCATCGTCCTCCAGCAGCGGGGACTCCTGCTCCTGCTCGTCGGACGGCTCGACGAGGCGCTGGACGTGCTGAACGACGCGATCGTCCGGCTCGACCCGGTGACTCGTCCGGTCAGCATCGCGCGCTGCCTGGTCAACCGCGCGATGCTGCACGAGCTGACCGGTCGCGTGCGGGCCGCGAAGGCCGACGTGCGCGAGTGCGAGCGGGTTTTGCGGACCGAGGACCAACCGGTCCTGCTGGCGAAGGCCGAGGTCAACCGCGGCTTCTACGAGGCGCTCATCGGTGACGTCCCGGCGGCGTTGCGCGCGTTCGACGCCGCCCGACCCCGCCTGGCCGAGCACGCGCCGGACCTGCTGCCCGTGCTGGGTGTGGACAAGGCCCGCGCGCTGATGGGCGGTGGCCTGGTCGCCGAGGCCGCCGCCGAACTCGACCTGGCGCTGGCGCTGCTGCCCAGGCGGCCCACCCACGAGCGCGCGGAGGCCGAACTGACCCGGGCGCAGGCCGCCATCGCCCAGGGACAGGCCGACGTGGCGAAGGTGTGGGCGCGTCGGGCGGAACAGCGCTTCCTCAGTCGCGGCAACGAGACCTGGGCGTCGGTGGCCGTGCTCACGAGGCTGCGCGCGGAGTTCGTCCGCGGCCGCCGCACACCGGTCCTCGCCGCGGACGCCGTGCGGTTGGCCGACCGACTGGCCGGCCTCGGCCTGCCGCACGACGCCGAGGTCGCCGACCTGCTCGCGGCACGCGTCCACACGGCACTGGGGCAGACGACGGCGGCCGGGGCCCGGCTGGCGGTGCGCAGGACGGTGCGGCCCACGGTGGAGAACCGCCTGTCCCGGTGTCTCGCCGTCGCCGAGTTGCGCGCGGCCGAGGGCCGGGTCGACCGGGCCTGTGCCTCGGTGCGCCGGGGGTTGCTGTTGCTGCGCAGGCACCGGGGCCGGTTCGGCAGCATCGATCTGCAGACCGGCGCGGCGGCGCTCGGAGCCGACCTCGCGGACCTTGGGTTGGCGATGTCCCTGCGCTCGGCCACGGCGCCGGTGGTCTTCGCGTGGTTGGAGCGCTGCAAGGCGCAGGCCTTCCGGATGCGCCCGGTCCGGCCGCCCGACGACGCCGACACCGCGGACGTGCTGGCGGAGCTGCGCAGCTCGGCGTTGAAGGCACGGGCGGCGGAGCTGGCCGGCAGGCGCGACCACGCCGCCGAGCGGCGCTGCGCCGAACTGGAACGCGACATGCGTCGGCGCGGGTGGACGATCGAGGGCGGCGGTGAGGACGACGAGCTCGTCCGGTTCCGCGACGTGGCCGGCGAGCTGTCCCGCGCCGACGCGACCATGGTCAGCTTCCTGGTCCAACGCGGGCGGTTGCACGGCGTCGTGCTGACCGGTGGCAAGGCCGCCGTGGTGCCGGCCGGTGAGCTGGCCGCGGTCACCGAGGCGGTGCTGCGGCTGCGCAGCGACCTGGACGCGTTGTGCGGCAGGCGGTTGCCCACGGCGCTCGCCGGAGCGGTCACCGCGTCGATCGAGCACCAGGTGGCCGTGTTGGCCGAGGCGCTGGTCGCGCCGTTCGACCTCGGCGACCGCGACCTGGTCGTGGTGCCCACCGGCCCGCTGGCCACGGTGCCGTGGGGCTTGCTGCCGGGTCTGCGCGGACGTCCGGTCACCGTGGCGCCGTCGGCGTCGGTGTGGCTGCGCGGCCGGCGCGTCGAACCGCTGCCCGACGACGCCGGGCCGTTGATCGTGGCGGGACCGGACCTGTCCCACGCGGCGGCGGAGGCCGAGCAGGTCGCCCGGCTCTTCCCGCGCAGCACCGTGCTCACCGGGAGCGCCGCGTCGGTGTCGGCGACGTTGGCGGCGTGGTGCGGCCGGAACACGGTGCACGTGGCCGCGCATGGCCACCACGAGCACGAGAACGTCCTGTTCTCCCGCCTGGACCTCGCCGATGGCCCGTTGATGGCCTATGACCTCCACGGCGTGCCCACCGCGCCAAGGCACGTCGTGCTGTCGGCCTGCGACGTGGGTCGCACGGTCGTCCGGGTGGGTGACGAGTTGCTCGGGTTCACCGCCGCGCTGCTCTACAGCGGAACCCGCAACGTGGTCGCCGGTGTCGCCCGGGTCCCCGACGACCCGGTGGCCGCCGAGGTGATGACCCGCTACCACGCACTGCACAACCAAGGGCTGCCGCCACCGAGGGCGTTGGCGGAGGCGACCCGGGACCAGCCCCGCATGCCCCTGGTGTGCTTCGGCTCCGGGTGACGGCGCCCGCGCGCCCGTTCTCGACCGCGCGGGCGCCGGTCGTCACGACGCGGACGGGCCCCGCGGGTCGAGCACGTCGATCATGCCCGGCAGTTCGGCGGCGGCGTCGGCCAGGCCGCGCAGCCCGCGAACGTGTTCGTCGACCGCGTCCCGGATCGCCGTGCGCACCAGCCGGTCGCCGTCGGGCAGCTCCGGCTCGCCCGCGAGCGCCCGGTCGAGCACGTCGTGGTACTGCCGGATCACCGCGCCGAGCACCAACTGCTCCGGCGGCCACGGCACCTTCGCCGGGAACTCGACCGGCACCGGGAACGGCCACACCAAGTCGGTGGTGGTGCACTGGCTCGCACGCCTGCCCAGCACGTCGATCGCGGTCTGGCCGAGCAGCGCGATCGGGCCGCCCTTGACCATGCGCAGGCCGGGGTGGGCGGCGAGCGACCACCAGAACCACCGGCGCATCGCCTGCCGCCGCGCCGGCGGCGACAGCCACACGGCGAGGTTGACGTAGAAGTCACCGATCGCGTCGCGCACCGGTCCCGGCGGGAACCCCCGCAGGTTCACGTTGAAGTAGTGGTGCCACGTCGTGTCCGCGACGATCCTGCCGACCGAGGCGAGCTCCCCGTCGTACGCGCTCACGATGTCGTAGGTCCGCGCGAACCGCTTGTCGGTGCCGCGCGCCACCACCTCGGGACGCGGCTGCCCGGTCGGACCGGACGGCCACTCCGACTCCGGGTAGGAGGCGGGGAAGGCGAGCGCGCCTTCGTGCATGTGGTCCGGGAAGACCTCGATCGGACCGGACCGCCCGCAGAACAGCGGGTGCGGCCTGGACTTGCGGGGCCACCACGGGAAGGGCAGGCCGATCCGGTACCTGGTCAGCGACAACGCCTGCGGGTGGGCGTCGTCCTGGAGGGTCAGGTCGTCCAGCGGGGTGCCGAGCCCGTCGGGCACCTGCGTGTTGTGCGTGTGCTCGGCGTCCGGCTCCGGGATGGCGCTGGGCAGCCCTTCCCAACGGCGCAGCTTGCCTGCCCGCGGCACCTTGTGCCCGAGCGCGCGCCCCAGGTTGACCAGCAGGTCGAGGCTCTTGTCGAGCGCGTCGTCGGGCCGACGGTTGGCGTGGTCGCCGGTGATCAGGACGCCACCCTGCCCGTCGGGACCCATCCAGTCGGTGAGCGCGGCGACCTCGTCGTCGGTGAGTTCGTTGTGCGGCGCGGACTCCTGGTTGCACTGCTCGACGCCGAAGAACCACACCTGGTCGTACTTCGCGAGCAGGCCCGGGGTGAGCGGGTGCGCGCCGTGGCAGCCGGCGTGCCGGTCGATCAGGTCGATCTGGAAGTCGACGAAGAAGGTGTTGCGCGTCAGCAGCAGGTCTCTCAACTGCGTGACGCCGAAGTCGGAGCCCGGGTCCAGACTGACCCCGGAGTGGTCGGTGTAGAACAGGATGCGCACGGTCGGTCTCGTGCAGTACCACGGGAACCACGGGTGGTCCGGCAGCGGCACGAACACGTTGCCGCGGTATCCCGACACGGTCGGTTCGGTCGTCACGGCTGAACTCCTCACAGTCGCAGGTGCTACCCAGTGGTCCGCGACGATCCGCTGGATCCACCTGCGAGCCGGGAAGTTGGTTTCGAGCCGAGAACCACTGGCCAGGTAGCGCGCGTTCGCCGAGCCGTTCATCCCCCCACGGCACCCGGGGAAGTCCCCAGGTCGAGCTTGACCGGGCCGAGGACGATCCAGTGAACCTCTTGGAGCGTCGAGTCCTTGCCGAGCATTCCTCCGTCTGCTCCCCGGATGTGTATTCCGGTCGAACGGACCTCGATACCGGGTCCCGGGTGGTCGCTCGGGGTGCCCGGCAGTGGCTCCGCTTGGTAGCGGCGCAGTACGCGGTTCGTTGTCCGCTCAAGCTCTTCCACGTCGCCGGATGATGGGCGGAGCCGGAAGAACTGACGGCGGAAGGCGGCGTCGTGCAGCAACAAGGCGGCATGCGGTTCGAATTGTCGCAAGTGGTAGTCGAAGTGGGCCTTGGCGTTGATGTGGTCGCCGATCGCGACGCCGGTCGAACTCCGCACGTGACACCTGGACCTGGGGTCGATCGACGCGGAAGCGGTCGAGAGTTCCTGCGCTATCGAGTCGTAGCACCGTGGTAGGAAGCTCACGAAGAGGAAGTTGGCCAGATAGCTCTGGGGGTCCTCGATGAGCATCCTTCCTGCCCACCTCAACATGTAACTATTGTTGATCACCTTCTCGATCGAGGTCAGGGAGACCTGAGGATCACGGGCATGGTGGCGGCTCACGACGACGAGTTTGTTGCTGTCGCCGATCAGTATTGCCGTCGACCGCTCAAAGGATACGATGGCTTCCCTGTGCTCCAGTTGGAGGCTGTCGAGAATCTTCGAGGTCTGCTGCCCCGTCTGTGCAAGCTGCAACCTCGGCCGTGGCCCAACCGGAACATGGGGTTGGCCCGGCTTGTTCACGTGCGAGCCCGGGACCTCGGCCTTGAGCGGCTTCGAGGGCACGCTCGCTGCACCGTGTCCCTGCACGGTTTTCGCCGTCGGGACAAGTGCGACCTTCGGTCGACTGGAGGGTGCCGGGCCTAAGGTTGATCTCGTCGTTTGTCGGGCTTGAAAATGCGGAACAAATCTTTGCATTGTGACTCCTTCAACCCTGCTGAACTGGGCTCTTGTCCGAAGTTCCTTCCCGTTGTTCGGGGATCCTCGGTCTGTCGGTGTCGCCATGCCACGCTACGCGTCGGAGCTTTGATCAGGTTTCACCCGGAAGGCTGATTCCTCTCCATCGCATGATGATGGAACTGCGCCGACGAGTCGGATACGGAGAGGGTGCCGCGCGTCTCCGGGCTATATCGCCCGTTCGGGCGACATGGGTGCGTATGCGGTACGAACTGGACGATGTCCCCGATACTCGATCGGTCGGGCTCGGCGGAAGAGGTGCGGACGTGGTTGACATCGTGCTGGCGGCGCTGGCGGCAGGAGCCGGTGCCGGCGTGAGTGACACTGCGTCGCAGGTGATCAAGGATGCCTACGCCTCGTTCAAGGCCAGGGTCGGCCTCGTTCTGGCCGGGCGCGGCCCGGAGGTCGAGGAGTTGGCCGAGCACCCCGTCGAACGGGCTGCGGAGCTGCGGGAGGCACTGCTCGCGGCGCGGGCCGACGCCGACCCGGAACTGGTCGCCGCGGCCCGCCAGGTGTTGGAGGCCGTCGGTACCGAGCTGGGGGCGACCGCCAAGTACGCGGTGGACATCCGTGACAGCACCGGTGTGCAAATCGGTGACAACGCGACCATGAACCTGCACATCACCAGGTAGCCGACACACGCGTGACCTACCTGAAGGGCGAGACGTCGGTGCCGAGGGTGCGCGCGGCAGGACGGTCCGACCAGCGGAGCCGGCCACCACGGCAGACCTGCGCCTGAGCACTCGCGCCACATCGGTCGTCCGACCGGCTGCATGCGCCTCGTGGCACCGGTGGGACGATCCCGTCACGACCAGCGAGGACCATCACTTGCGAACGATCGACCCTTCCGGTCGATCGACCTCGCGCCGGACCAATCGTGGCCTGTTCGACAGGAACCGCACCTCGCGTGGCCGCACGCGGCACTCTGCCTGGCCGTGATGTTCGAGCAGCCCCACCGAGACTTGTCCTGATGAGGCGGTCGTCACCCTTGGGCGCGAGTTTTCCCTGTCTGTTGGCGGATGTCCGTCGCAGGGGGAGTCGAGTGTCCTGAATAGACATTGACGGGACCTGTCCGGGGCGGCTGACGTTGAGGGATGTAGTTGGCGTGGTGGGGCTTGTGGTGGCTGGCCGGCGTTTGTGGTGGTTGGGTCGGTTCGGAGGGTGGACCGCGCTGGTCGCGGTGGTGGCCCTCGTGGTGGGTCTTGTGGTGGTGCCGCCAGTGGCGGTGGCCGATTCGGGTGGCGGGTCCGACGAGCGGTTGTCGGGTCGTGAGTTGTTGCACCGGGTGTGGCGGTCGGCGGGGCCGGTGTTGCGCGAGGCGGCCGGCAAGGCGTTGATCGGTGATGACGCCGGGGTGCGGGCGTTCCTGGACGGCGGGTGGCAGTCGGCGGCGGAGGCGGACGACCGCGGGCGGGTCGCGGGGTTGGCGAACACCGGTGGCCCGGCGGTGCGGGAGGCCGCGCGCAAGACGTTGGACGCGGGCACGTCGGAGGCGGTGCAGGCCTTTCTGGACACCGGTTGGGTGACGCCGCGGCGGCTGGATCTGCGGGTGCGGGTCAACCAGTTGATGTCCGTGGGTGGAACGCAGCTGCGTGGGGCGGGTCAGGCGGCGCTGGATGCCGGCACCGAGCAGGCGCTGCAGGAGTTCCTGGCCACGGGGTGGCGGGTGCCGCAGACGCAGGACTTGCGGGTGCGGGTCAACCAAGTGATGTCGGTGGGCGGCCCGAGGGTGCGCGCGACGGCGCAGGAGGCGTTGGACGCGGGCACGATCGAGGCGTTCCAGGTGTTCCTGGACCAGGAGTGGCCGGTCGCGCAGGCCCGGGACCAAGAGACCGCGGGCATCGCGGAATTGGCCGGTGCGGCGAAGGTCGCGGGCGAGGTCGCCGCGCAGGAGACCAAGGCGGCCAAGGAAGCCGGTGACCGGGCGGTCGCCGAGGCGGCGTTGGCACGGGAGGCGGCGCAGCGGGCGGCCGAGGCCACCAGGGCGGCGAAGGGCAACGCGGCCGAAGCCGCCCAGGCGGCCGGGGAAGCCGCCGACGCGGCGGGTCGGGCAGCCGACGCCGCTC